>NZ_JAJEJT010000001.1:635868-953802 GCF_021390645.1 Paraburkholderia flagellata | reverse complement strand
GCCATGACGTCTCCTCGTTGCTTATGTAGTTATGCGGCGTTGCTTTGTGCGCGGTCCGCCGCCCGGCGTGAGGCGGCCGATGGCCTCACAGACGGATAGCCCGCAAGGTCCCCGAAAGCGCTGAAAAGAGTATCGAGGCCACGCCGCACGGTCAAGCAGGGCGGACCCCAATTCCGAGGACGTTGTCAAGAGCCAACGGCTTGCGCCACGTCCGGAAAATTGTTCGCGAATGCCATGTGCGGGCGAAAAAAAAACCGGCCCTGAGGCCGGTTTCCTGTGCCGCAACGGCGTTGCCGCCGCTCGCGCCGATCAGATCGAGAACGTCGCGCCGTTCTGGCCGCTCGATTCGCGCAGCGCCTTCACCCATTGGTGCGCCGGCAGGCCGAGCTTGCTCTCGAGCAGGCGCGCGCGCTTTTCGAGGGCCTCGTACGTGACTTCGAGCGCCGGGCCCGAGAATGCGAGCGCCACGCGATTGCCTTCGTGCACTTCGGGCAGCGCGATCACGCGACCATCGAAGACTTCGTTCAGGCGCTTCATGTTGCGCACGAAGCTCGGGTGGTCGCCGAACAGATTGATCGTCGCGACGCCGGCATCAGTCAGGCACGCGCGCACGGCGCGGTAGAACGCCACGCTGTCGAGCACCGGGCCGCGCGCAGTCGCGTCGTACACGTCGATCTGCAGCGCGCCGATCGTGCCGTGATTGGCGCGGTCCTGCACGAAGTCCCATGCGTCGAGTTCGCGCACGGCGAGGCGCGTGTCGTCGTACGGCAGTTCGAACATCGTGCGCGCGGCCACCACGACCGCCGGATTCAGCTCGATCGCTTCGACCTTCGCGGGACGCAGATAGCGGTGCGCGAACTTGGTGAGTGCAGCCGCGCCCAGACCCAGTTGCACGATGCGCTCCGGCGTGGCGAGGAAGAGCAGCCAGGCCATCATTTGCTGCGCGTATTCGAGTTCGATGTGCAGCGGCTTCGAAAGACGCATCGCGCCTTGCACCCACTCCGTGCCGAAATGCAGATAGCGCACGCCGCTCTCTTCCGAGAACGTGACCGGCGCGAAACGCGGCTTGCGCGGCGCTTCGATGACCGGGGCGTTGTCGAGGTCGTCGGCGGCCGCAGCGGCTGCGCGGCGCGGGCGCTTCGTGACTTTCGCGGTCTCGCTCGACTGCGTCGCGTTGCCGGATTGCCTGAATGCGCGGGCCTCGGCGGAGGCGCGCTTGATGAGAGTCGTCATGTGGAAAATCGCTTGCTGTGGGGTCGCAGATGCAGGTGCATCTGCTCGGGCGACCGAGAGCATAGCATTCGTGGGGCTTCGAGCCTGATTTGGCAGGCACTTCGAGCGCCTGGCCCGCGCGCGGTGCGCGTCAGTGGCTATCGCCTGTACTTGCCTCGTGGCTGTGGGTGCCATCGATTCCGGGCTCCCCCGGCTGCAACGCCAGCGGATTGACCCGAACGGGATGGAAATGCATGTCGATACGCGCGATGTGCAGCGCGCGCGGCACCGCAGGCAAAGGCGCGGCGGCGGCAATCCCGCGCTCGACGGCCTCGTCAAGGTCGCCATTGCCGCTCGAACGCAGCAGCGTCACGGAGACGATAGAGCCGTCCGATGCGGCGCGGATCGACACAATGGCTTCCGCGTCCAGCGGCACTTTCTTTGGATTGACGTGCATATTGCCGCCGAGCTTGCAGTTCACGTAGCGCTTCCATTGCCACGAACTCAAGGTCGCTTCCGTGGGCGGCGCGAAACCCGGCGTTGCGACCGCCGCGAGGCAGCGGGTCATGACCAGCTGCGGCGAGGGGCGCACGTGCGGCCCCACCTGCGATACGTCGTCCGAAGCACAGGCGCCCAGCATGAGCGTAAGGGGAAAAGCGATCAGGGGCAGGCGTTTCTTGTTCACTATGGTCTCGTGTCCCTGAGGTGCGGGTGCGCACCTCGGCGTGCGCGGGACCATGCTAGCGCTGCCAGGTTGCAGCGCGCTTACGCTTGTGTGCGCCAGCGCTCATAGGCGCGTCGGGATCGCCCGCGAACGCATTCAATGCGCGCCACTGCACGAGCTTCGCTGCGAAGCTCATCGACGCATAGGCAGGACTGCTTGAGGGTAGCCGTAGAATCGTCACGGCCCGTGCATGCGCGCCAAGAATGCGCTCGCCGATGCGCGCCGCCGTGCCGCCGTTGAACGCGATCGCTTCGAGTGCGGGCAGGCGTTCGATGAGCGCCACGAGATCGTTGCCCTCGTGATCGCGGATATCGCCGTCGAGACTGCCCTCGCGGCGCGCCTGCGCCACGACGTCCCACAGGCCCACGCGATGCGCGCGTAGCGTTTGCAACCGCGCTTCGTACTCCATGGCAACGAGGCCCTCGCCGATCACTTCGCCCACGAGATGCCAGAACTTGTTCTGCTTGTGCGCGTAGTACTGCTGATGCGCAAGCGACGCCTCGCCCGGCAGACTGCCGAGAATGAGCACGCGCGTATGCCCATCGACGACGGGATCGAAGCAGCGCTTGACGGTCATGGCAACCGGTGCAGAACGTTCAACGCGGCGCGTGATGCGCGCGCGAAGCCGTGTGATCGAGCGGGCCGCGTTCGCGACCGAGATGCACACCGGTTTCCTGTGTGGGCGGACCGCTCGCGAGACGCGACCACAGCGCGGGCAGCATGCATTCGGTCACGAGTAGCGGCGCGCCTGCGCGCTCGAACACCGAGCGGCGCGCGACGAACGCATGCGGCGCGTGCATCGTGTCAGCCGCGATCTCACGAGCCGCGAGCGCGTAAAGCGGATGCCGGGCGCTCACGCGCCGGCTCACGAGTGCCGAGCGAGCCACACCGCTATCGCTATAGAGGAGTTCCGCGAGCGGCCGCGTGCGCAAGCGCCGCATGGCCTGCCACACGCCTTGACTCGCGGCGAGCGGCGTCACGCTGTGCGCGGCGACGAACGGCACGCCATCGACTTCGAGCACGATCTCGCGCACCCACGCCCGCTCGCGCGGTGCGAGGCCGAGCGCCGCATTTTCGTCGGACCACGGCATATCGACGGCTTCGCGCGTCACGCGCACGGCGACGCGTCCGAGCGCGCGCAAATGCGCCGTGAGCGAACCACCGCGCGTGAGCCAGTCCTTTTGGTCTGCGCTCAAGGCGGGCAAGGGCGTGACGCGCCAGTGCGCGTTAGCGGCATCGAATCTCAGAGGCATGGCGCGCATTATAGGCTGCGAGGATTTCAGTTCGCTGCGAGCGCGGCGGACAAAAGAAAAACCCCTTGCGGCGGGTAGCCGCAAGGGGTCTCGGTCACGCAAAGCGGCGTGCAGTTGCGTGCTTTAGCCAGCGCGCCCCATCAGCAACGCATTCGTGCGCTTCACAAAACTCGCCGGATCTTCCAGCGCACCGCCTTCCGCCAGCATCGCCTGATCGAACAGCAGATTGCACCAGTCGCCAAAGTCCGCGCTATCGGTGCGCAGCGCCTTCACGAGCGGATGCTCCGGGTTCACTTCGAGAATCGGCTGCATCTGCGGAGCCTGCTGCCCCGCCGCCTTCAACATGCGCTGCAGATAACCGCTCATGTCGCCTTCGTCGGCCACGAGGCACGAGGGCGAATCGGTCAGGCGGAACGTGAGGCGCACGTCCTTGGCCTTGTCCTTGAGCGCTTCCTTCATGTGTTCGACGAGCGGCTTGAGTTCCTCGCTCACCTTCTCCTGCTGCTGCTTTTCCTCGTCGTTGAGCGCGCCGAGGTCGAGGTCGCCGCGCGCCACGCTCGCGAGCGGCTTGCCGTCGAACTCGTTCAGGAACGACAGCATCCACTCGTCCACGCGGTCCGTGAGCAGCAGCACTTCCACGCCCTTCTTGCGGAACACTTCGAGATGCGGGCTGTTCTTCGCGGCCTGCCACGTGTCGGCGGTGACGTAGTAGATCTTCGTCTGCTCGGGCTTCATGCGCGCCACATAATCGGCGAGCGAAACCGTTTGCTCGTTCGTGTCGTTGTGCGTCGACGCAAAGCGCGCGAGCTTCGCCACGCGCTCGCGATTGGCGTGATCCTCGCCAATGCCTTCCTTGAGCACCTGGCCGAACTCGGTCCAGAACGAGGCGTACTTCGCCTTGTCCTCTTCCTTCGCTTCGGCATCCGTCTGAGCGCCGGCCATCTCTTCGAGCATCGAGAGCACGCGCTTGGTCACGCCGTCGCGAATCGCCTTCACGTCGCGGCTTTCCTGGAGGATTTCGCGCGAGACGTTGAGCGGCAAATCGCTCGAATCGACCACACCCTTCACGAAGCGCAGATAGTTCGGCAGCAGTTGCTCGGCGTCGTCCATGATGAAGACGCGCTTCACATACAGCTTCAGGCCGCTCTTGTGGTCGCGGTTCCACAGATCGAACGGCGCATGCGACGGCACGTAAAGCAGCTGCGTGTATTCGCTGCGGCCTTCCACGCGGTTATGCGTCCACGCGAGCGGATTTTGATGGTCGTGCGCGAGGTGCTGATAGAACTGCTGATACTGCTCGTCGCTGATCTCGCTCTTCGAACGGGTCCACAGCGCGCTCGCCTGGTTGATGGTCTCGTACTCGTCCTTCGTGACCATCTCGCTCTTTTCGGCGTCCCATTCTTCCTTCTTCATCTCGATGGGCAGGCCGACATGGTCCGAATACTTCTGGATGATCGACTTGATCTTCCATGCGGAAAGCAGTTCATCCTCGCCTTCGCGCAGATGCAGCGTGATCGTCGTGCCGCGCTGCGCGCGCTCGATCGTCTCGACGGCGAACTCGCCCTCGCCCGCGCTCGTCCAGCGCACGCCCTCGGCGGCCGACAGTCCCGCGCGGCGGCTTTCCACCGTGATCTTGTCCGCGACGATGAAGCCCGAATAGAAGCCCACGCCGAACTGGCCGATGAGCGCCGCGTCCTTCTGCTGGTCGCCCGAGAGCTTGCCGAAGAATTCCTTCGTGCCCGAGCGCGCGATCGTACCGAGGTTAGACACGGCTTCGTCATGGCTCATGCCGATGCCGTTATCGTCGATCGTGATGGTGCGCGCTTCCTTGTCAACGCCCACGCGGATGCGCAGGTTCGGATCATTCTCGTAAAGCGCGCTGTTCGCGATCGCCTCGAAGCGCAGCTTGTCCGCCGCGTCCGATGCGTTCGAGATCAGCTCGCGCAGGAAGATTTCCTTGTTGCTGTACAGCGAATGGATCATCAGGTGCAGAAGCTGTTTCACTTCTGCCTGGAAGCTCATGGTTTCTTGTGCCATGGTCGAGAGTCCTCTTTCGTTGCAGTTCTAGTCTGACAAATGTGTGGCCGCGAGCACGAGGCAAATCGCAGTCGCATCGCGGCGCGCCGCCCGCACAGGTGGGGACAGACGGCGCCGGTTTCAAGAGTCGCCGTCCGCGAATTCACGCTTGCGCGCTCCCGCCGCGCCGGGCCACGCCTTCGAGATAGTCGGCGAGGAACGCGGGCAGTGCCGGATCGCCGCAGTTGGCGATGTTGAAGCGCATCCACGTGGTCGGCGACTGGTGCGGCGAGAAGAGGCTCCCCGGCGTGAGCAGAAAGCCCGCTTCGTGGCCCGCCGCGGTGAGCGCGTCCGCGTCGACGCCGGTATCCGCCCACAGGAACATGCCTGCGCCGGGCGCCGCGAAGAGGCGCAAGCCCGCGCGCTCGAGCATCCGTGCCGCCTTGTCGCGCACGCCGTCCAGGCGTCCGCGCAGGCGCTCAACGTGACGCCGGTAGTGGCCCTCCGTGAGCACGCGGTAGAGCACGCGCTCATTGAGCTCGGGGCTCGTCATGCCGACGAGCATCTTCTGATCCGCCACCGCCTGGGCCACGTCGAGCGCACTCGCGATATAGCCCACGCGCAAGTTCGGTGCGAGCGTCTTCGAAAAGCTGCCGAGGTAGATCACGCGGCGCAACTGGTCGAGGCTCGCGAGGCGCGTGGCCGGATAGCCCGCCGGGCAGAGGTCGCCGTAGATATCGTCCTCGACGACGATGAAGTCGTACTGTTCGGCAAGCCGCAGAATGCGGAACGCCTGCGCGGCCGTGAGCGAAGTGCCGGTGGGATTTTGCAGCACCGAATTGATGACGAGCATCCTGGGCCGCCACGTCTGGACCAGCGCTTCGAGCGCGTCGAGGTCCGGCCCTTCGGGCGTGTACGGCATGCCTACAAGGCGCGCGCCCTGCGAGGCGAAGCGCCCGAACATCTGGAACCATGCGGGGTCGCCTACCACCACCGTATCGCCGGGCTGCACGTAGATGCGCGCGAGCAGATCGATCGCCTGGGTGATGCCCGAGACGAGCACGATCTGGTCGGGCGTCGCGCCGATCTCGAGTTCCGCCATGCGTGTCTGGAGTTGCTGGCGCAGCGGCAGAAAGCCTTGCGGCGAGCCGAAGCCGAGCAGTTGCGTGCCGCTCTGGCGGCCAAGCGAGCGCATCGCGCCAGTCAGCAGTTCGCCGTCCAGCCAGCGCGCAGGCAGATAGCCCAGACCCGGCCCTTTTTCTGGCCGTGTGGACGTGTGAAGCATGTTGCGCAGCAGCCAGACCACGTCGATGGTGGGCGGCGCGGGGGCGGCGGCCGTCGTTGCGCCTTCCGGGCGCGTCGGGGCGCCGGCCATCACCGGCGCGCGTTCGCCGCCCGCCACGATCGCGAGCCGCTCGCGCACGTAGAAACCGGAACCGCGCCGCGAGTCGAGGTAGCCCTGTGCGACGAGACGCTCGTACGCCTCGACCACGGTGAAGCGCGACACGCCCTTGTCGAGCGCGAGCTTGCGGATGGACGGCATGCGCATACCGGGGCGGAACACGCGCTCCTCGATGCGGCGGCGACCCCACTGCACGAGCTGGTCGACGAGCGTGAGCGTGGCCGCATCGTGCGGAGCGGGAATCTGGTCTAGCGGTACGGACGACATGAGGACTCCCGGAACTCGAACTGTACAGAGCACTATCGGGCCGATTGTACCGTTACTGTCCGCAGCCATACCGGTACATTTGATCGCATGCGTACCGGTAAGGATTCGGTAGAGGCGTCGGCACACTGTTGCGGCGCGCGCTTCTGCCCTCTTCCTTCCGTCCCCGAGATCACTCCTGTCCTTATATGAACGCCACGCCGCTTCGCCTGGATCACCTCGTCGTAGCCGCGCGCACGCTGGAAGAAGGCGTGCAGTACGTGAGCGACGCGCTCGGCGTCGCGCCCGCAGGCGGCGGCGCGCACCCGCTCATGCGCACGCACAATCGTCTGCTGGGGCTGTGGGGCGGCGCGTATCTGGAAGTCATCGCGATCGATCCCGCCGCGAAACGTGGAACAAGCAGCGGCGCGAACGCCCGCGCGCGTCTCTTCGCGCTCGACGATCCCGCTGTGCAGGCGCGCATGGAACAGGGGCCGTACCTGTCGCACTGGGTCGCCCGCGTCGATCCGCCGAAAGACCTCGCGCGCTGGCGCGAACAGTACCCGCAGCGCATGCCCGAACTCGTGGCGATGACGCGCGGCGACTTTTCCTGGCAGCTCACCGTGCCGCAGGACGGCGCGTTCCCGGCCTGGCAAGGCGCGGGCGACGGCATTCTGCCCTCGCTGATCCAGTGGGACACGGCGCATCATCCGTCGCAGTTGCTGGCCGACACCGGCATCGCGCTCACATCGCTCACCGGCTTTCACCCACAGGCGCAAGCGGCGCGCGAGCAGCTTCAGTGGCTCGGCGCGTCGCACCTGATCGCCGTGGAGGAAGCCCTCTCGCCCGCGCTCGTCGCGCAATTCGAAACCCCGTCCGGTCCGCGCACGCTCGGCGCGCCGGCACGCTGATCCGTCGAGCGCAAAGTCCCGCATGAAAGCACGCGAAACCCAAGGCATGCTGCTCGGCCTCGTCGGCGTCATGATCTTCAGCCTCACACTGCCGATGACGCGCATCGTCGTCGCCGAATTCAATCCGCTCCTGAACGGCCTTGGCCGCGCGCTCGCCGCCGCCGTGCCGGCCGCGCTGCTGCTCGCCATCCGCCGCGAAAAGCGGCCCACCTGGCCGCAGGTCAAGAGCCTCGCCGTGGTGTCGCTTGGCGTGATCGTCGCGTTTCCGGTGTTTTCCGCCTTTGCGATGAAGACCGTGCCGGCCTCGCACGGCGCCATCGTCAACGGGCTGCAGCCGCTCGCCGTGGCGATCTACGCCGCGTGGCTCTCGCATGAGCGGCCCTCGAAGGCGTTCTGGGCCAGCGCGCTCCTCGGCAGCGCGCTCGTGGTCGCGTTCGCGCTCCAGGCGGGTGGCGGTTCGCTGCACGCGGGCGATGCGTGGATGCTTATCGCGGTGGGCATCGGCGCGCTCGGCTACGCCGAAGGCGCGCGCCTCGCACGCCAGCTCGGCGGCTGGCAGGTGATCTGCTGGGCGCTCGTGCTCTCGGCGCCGTTCCTCGCACTGCCGGTGGGCTGGCTCGCGTGGGCGCACCATGTGGCGCATCCTGGCCCCGTCGCGCTGAAGACCTGGCTCGCCTTCGGCTACGTCACGCTGTTTTCGCAGTTCATCGGCTTTTTCGCGTGGTACGCGGGGCTCGCCATGGGCGGCACGGCGCGCGTAGGCCAGGTGCAGCTGCTGCAGATTTTCTTCACGATGGCGTTTTCGGCGCTCTTTTTCGGCGAGCAGGTCGCGCCCTCGGCATGGCTCTATGCAGCCGCCGTGATCGCCACCGTGGTGCTGGGCCGGCGTGCGGCGATCCGCACGGCCCCGGCGCCAGCGCGCGCATGAGCCGGTTTCGCGTCATAATCGAAGGTTTTCGGCGGCATCCGGCGGCGCGCGATCCCGCCACATGCCGCCACTGAATCAGTCACTCGCCCCACCCCAACCAGGAGACCCCATGGACCAGAGCGATCTCAAGGCCGCGCCCGCGTGGCAACTGTCCGAGCGTGCAATCAAGCTGACCAGCTCGGCGATTCGCGAAATCCTGAAGGTCACCGAGCGTCCCGAAGTCATTTCGTTCGCGGGCGGCCTGCCCGCGCCGGCCAGCTTCCCGGCCGAGGAAATGCGCGCCGCCGCCGACCGCATCCTGCGCGACGATCCCTCGGGCGCCCTCCAGTACAGCGCGACCGAAGGCTATATGCCGCTGCGCGAATGGATCGCTGCGCGCCACTCGGTGGGCGGCGTGAAAGTGCGTGCCTCGCAGGTGCTCATCACCACCGGCTCGCAACAGGCGCTCGACCTGATCGGCAAGGTGCTGGTCTCGCCCGATAGCCCCGTGCTCGTGGAAACGCCGACCTACCTCGGCGCGCTGCAATCGTTCTCGCTCTACGAGCCGAAGTACGTCCAGGTCCCGACCGACGAGAAGGGCCTCATGCCTGAAGGCCTCACGCCGGAACTGACCGCTGGCGCGCGCCTGCTCTACGCGATCCCGAACTTCCAGAACCCCACGGGCCGCCGCCTGCCGCTCGAGCGCCGTCAGGCGCTCGCGGAATTCGCGCAGCACTCGCCCTTCCCCGTGATCGAAGACGACCCCTACGGCGCGCTTCTTTACGCGGGCGAGCCGCTGCCTACCGTGCACTCGCTCGCGCCCGAGCATGTCGTGCATCTGGGCTCGTTCTCGAAGATCCTGGCGCCGGGCCTGCGCGTGGGCTATATCATCGCGCCCGAAGACCTGCACTTCAAACTCGTGCAGGCCAAGCAGGCCACCGACCTGCACACGCCGAGCTTCACGCAGCGCATCGTCTACGAGGTGGTGAAGGACGGCTTCCTCGACACGCACATCCCGAAGGTGCGCGCGCTCTATCGCGACCAGTGCGAAGCGATGCTCGACTCGCTCAAGCGCAACATGCCCGAAGGCGTGAGCTGGAACCGCCCCGAAGGCGGCATGTTCATCTGGGTGACGCTGCCCTCGAACGTCGACAGCATGAAGCTGCTGGCCGAAGCCGTCGCGCAGAACGTGGCCTTCGTGCCCGGCGCGCCGTTCTTCGCGGACGAGCCCCAACACAACAAGCTGCGCCTGTCGTTCGTCACGGTGCCGCCCGCGAAGATCGAAGAAGGCGTCGCGAAGCTCGCGGCCCTGATCCGCGCGCACGCCTGAAAAACACAAGGCTTTTTCCGACTCAACATCCGAACGAGGAATCCTGATCATGGCTGACATCAACATCTACGACCGTCTCGAACAGCTCGGCATCACCCTGCCCCAGGCAGGCGCGCCCGCCGCGGCCTACGTGATGAGCGCCCAGAGCGGCAACACGGTGTACCTGTCGGGTCACATCGCGAAGAAAGACGGCAAGGTGTGGGCCGGCAAGCTCGGTGAGTCGCTCACGACCGAAGAAGGCAAGGCCGCCGCGCGCTCGATCGCGATCGACCTGCTCGCCACGCTGCACGCCCATACGGGCGACCTCAATAAGGTCAAGCGCGTGGTCAAGCTCATGAGCCTCGTGAACTCGACGCTCACGTTCACCGAGCAGCACGTCGTCACGAACGGTGCTTCGGAGCTCATCGCCGACGTATTCGGCGAGAAGGGCAAGCACGCGCGCTCGGCGTTCGGCGTCGCGCAGATTCCGCTTGGCGCGTGCGTCGAGATCGAGCTGATCGCCGAAGTCGAGTAAAGAAGCTTTGGTAACGTGCGCGGACCTGCATCAAGGTCCGCGCACTTGCATGCAGTTTTCTGTTGCGCGTTCGCGCAACCAGGCGCATCTTCTCGCGCCGCCCTCCCCCTTCACGATCGTTCCGTCATGACCCAGCACAGCGTCCGCTTCAAACAGGTCGACGTCTTCACGTCGGTACCCTTCAAGGGCAATCCACTCGCCGTGGTGTTCGACGCCGATGAGTTAAGCGGCGATGAGATGCAGGCCATCGCGCGCTGGACGAATCTCTCGGAAACCAGCTTCCTGCTCGCCCCCACAGACGCGCGCGCCGACTACCGCGTGCGCATCTTCACGACCAAGGGCGAGCTGCCCTTCGCGGGCCACCCGACGCTCGGCACAGCGCACGCGTTCCTCGAGAGCGGCCGCACGCCGAAAACGCCCGGCCGTCTCGTGCAGGAATGCGGCGCCGGCCTCATCGACCTGGCCGCTGGCGAGAACGGCGCGTGGGCCTTCGCCGCACCGCCCGCGCGGATCACGCCGCTCGCCGCCGCGCAATTCGATGCATTGCGCGCCGCCCTGCGCTCAGAAGCCATCGACTTCACGGCGACACCCTGCGGCGTCGACAACGGCGCGCCGTGGCTCGTCGTGCGCCTGGCATCGGCGCAAGCGGTGCTCGCGCTCGACGTCGACTACGAAGCGATCGAAGCCGTTGCCGCGAGCGTGGGCGCACACGGCGTGGCCGCCTACGGCCCGCATGAAGCCGATGGCCCCGCGACCTTCGAAGTGCGTTGCCTGATGACGGGCCTCGGCAAGGGCGAAGACCCCGTGACCGGCAGCGCGAACGCCGCCATCGCCATGCTGCTCGAACAGCAGAACCGGCGTCCGGGCGCCCGCTATACGGTGCGCCAGGGCACGGCGCTCGGGCGCGACGGGCGCGTGCACGTCGAATATGACGATGCGGCGAAAAAGATCTGGATTTGCGGCCATTCGGTGACGGTCGTCGACGGGACCTGCCGACTCGGGTAACCGGCTGCAGCCCTCTTCTCATGCAAGGTGCATGCCCCGACGTGCACCGCTTCGCATCTATGCACCGCACATGGGCATTGCGCGCGTGTCGAGGTAACCCTCGCGTATACCCGGGGGACCACAGCTTCCTTAATCATTCCCCAACCAGTAATATCGAAACATCGGACGCATGACGCATCCGGCGTTCATTGTTCGCGCGCAATGCGCGTATTCCGCAGCCATCCGTTATTCATGCCGCCGACTCAACTGAGCGCATCGTTGCCGTTCTGGCCGCCGCATCCGCGGTGCGAGTTCACGCGCCTGCGGCGGCTGCGATGAGTTCCACACGAGGTCCGTTTTCGCGCGATTCGAGCCTGCGCAACGCGCCCGGCCCGGCGTATACGCGCCCGCGCGCGCTGCTCGCCATTCCGCTGCTCGGCGTGCTGGTGCTCTTGCTGCTGTGGGCCGTGATCTTTACGCGCCTCTCGGTCGAGAAGGAAGCAACCATGCGCGAGGCCACGGCGTCTGCGGCCATCCTCTCGGCGGCGCTCGAACAGCACACCGTCAAAGCGATTCACCAGGTCGACCAGATCACGCGCTTCGTGAAGTACGAGTTCGAGAAGTCGCCGGGGCACTTCGATCTCGCGAGCACGGTCGAGAAGGGTGTGGTGCAGAGCGACTCGCTCGTGCAGGTATCGATCATCGACGAGCACGGCACGCTCATCGCGAACACGGCGGACCCGAATCCCAAGCCCATCGATCTCTCGGACCGCGAGCACTTCAAGGTGCACGAGCACGAGAACGACGATCAGCTCTATATCAGCAAGCCGGTGCTCGGTCGCGTGTCCGGCCACTGGACCCTGCAGATGACGCGCCGCCTCAATCACCCGGACGGCTCGTTCGCGGGCGTGGTGGTGGTGTCGGAAGACCCGAGCTACTTCACGAGCGACTTCTACAACAACGCCGCGATCGGCCGTGACGGCGTGATCGCCGTGATCTCGGACAGCGGCGCCGTGCTCGCACGACGCACGGGCAGCGCCGAGCGCGCGAACGGCACGTTTTCCGCGAGCGGCGTGTATCCCATTTCCGAGCATGTGTCGGGCACCTACGTCGACCCGATCGATCACGTCACGCGCGTCGTCTCGTATCGCCATATCGACGGCTATCCGCTCGCCGTGCTCGTCGGCCTCTCGCAAGCCGAGGAGTTCGCCGACTACAACCACACGCGCGACGTCTACCTGATGATGGCGACGTTCATCTCGCTCGCCATGCTCTCCTTCTTCGCCGTGGCCACAGGGCTGATCGGCAAGCTGCTCGGGCGCGAGCGCGAGATGTCGCAACTCGTGCAGTACGACCTGCTCACAGGCCTGCCCAACCGCTACGCCACGCTGCAGCGTCTGCGCCACGAAGTCTCGCAGCCGGGCAACCTCGGGCGGCTCGCCATTCTCTTCATCGACCTCGACAACTTCAAGACCGTCAACGACACGCTCGGCCACAACGCCGGCGACATCGTGCTGCAGATGAGCGCCGCACGCCTCGCCGACGCCGTGGGCGGCGCGGGCACGCTCGCGCGCATTGGCGGCGACGAGTTCGTGGTGATCGTGAAGGGCGACGACATCGAAAAGCGCGCCATCGCGCTCGCCGAAGCCACCAACGCCGCCTTCACGCATCCGTTCGATGTGCGCGGCAGCGCCTTCGTGCTGCATGCGAGCACCGGCATCGCGCTCTTCGCGGTCGCGCATGAGAGCGAAATCGACCTGCTCAAGAAGGCCGACCTCGCGATGTACGCCGCGAAAGAAGCCGGGCGCAACTGCTTTCGCTTCTACTCGCCGCAACTCGCGCACCGCGCCGACCACTTGATGAAGTGGGAGCAGCAGTTGCGCGTTGCGCTCGCCGAGGACCAGCTCTTTCTCGCCTACCAGCCGAAGATCGATTTGCGCCGGCGCTGCATCACGGGCTTCGAGGCGCTCGTGCGCTGGAACCATCCGCAATACGGGCTCATTCCCGCAGGCGAATTCATTCCGGTGGCCGAATCCACGGGCCTGATCGTGCCCGTGGGCGATTTCGTGATCCACACCGCCTGCGCCCAGCTCGCGCAGTGGCAACAGCAAGGCTATGAGTCGCTCACGCTCGCCATCAACATCTCGGCGGTGCAGTTCTGGCGAGGGGACCTCTACGAGACCGTGTCCCGCGCCATCGAAGAAACGGGCATCGCCGCGCACCGGCTCGAACTCGAGATCACCGAAACCGCGATGATGGAATACCCGGAGCTTGTCTCCGAGAAGATCTTCGCGTTGAAGCGGCTTGGCGTGCGCGTCGCGCTCGACGACTTCGGCACCGGCTATTCGTCGCTCTCGTATCTGAACCGCTTCGCCGTCGACACGCTCAAGGTCGACCGATCGTTCGTGCAGGCCATTCCCGCGGACCGCAGCGTGTGCGTGATGGTCTCCGCGATCGTCAATCTCGCGCGCTCGCTCGGGCTCACGGTGGTCGTCGAGGGCACCGAAACCGAAGAGCAGATCGCATGGCTTTCCGCGCTCGGGCCAATCGAGGCGCAGGGCTTCCTGTTCTCGCGCCCCGTACCGGTGGAAGGCGTGGCCGCGCTGATCGAGCGCTTCGGCGTGTGCAGCGCGACGCAACCCGGTACACAGGCCGCGCGCGAAGACCGCCGCAACGAGCGCCTGAGCGACGCACCGCAATCGCGCTGACGTTTGCCCTTGCGCAGGTTGCGCGCATGTTCTGTGCGGTTTCTGGCGACTTCCGCGAGACGCGTGCCTTCGCGTACAGACGCACACGCACCCTCGCACGCATCATGCAGCCATGCAAACCCGCACCGACGAAGCGATCGCAGCGCCTGATACGGGCGAATACCGCGACAACGAAGAACCGCTCCTGACGCTCTTTCGCGTCGTGCTGACCGTTTCCGCGGTCTCGTGGGGCGGCCTCGCGCTCATGGCGCAACTGGAGCAGCACTACGTGGAGCGCGAAGCGCGGCTCACGCAAACCGCGTTCTCGGATCTGGTGGCACTGGCCTGGATGGTGCCCGGGCCCGTGGGCTGCAACGTCGCGGTGCAACTTGGCCACGCGCTGCGCGGACGCGCGGGTGCCTGGATCGCGGGCGTGGCGAGCGTGCTGCCCTTCTTCGCGCTGATGACGGTGTTCGCCATCTTCTATCGCACGCCGCTCGTGCACGCAGTTGCCTCACGCACGCTGCTCGACCATTTCAGCGTCGTGCTCGCCATGCTGATCGGCGTGACCTGGTACCGGCAAACCCGCGCGCTCGTACGCGGCCCGCTCGAATGGGGCGTGGCGCTTGCGGCCTGTGCAACGCTCGCGCTCGCCGCGAGCGCCGCGGCGTACGTGGCGATTCTCCTTGTCGCGTTTGCCGCGGGCTGGCTCGCGAGCCCCGTGCCGTCGCAGCGCTTCGAATTGCGCGTGACGCGGCGCGACGTGCAGTTGCTCGCCGCGCTTGCCGCGCTGATCGTCGTGTTCGCGCTGCCGCTGCCGCACCCGTTCGACTCGGCGCTGCTCTGGCCGCGTCTCGCGGGCGCGGGTATGACGCTGTTCGGCGGCGGCTTTTCTGCGCTGCCCATATTGAAAACGCTGTTCGTCACGCCAGCGGTGGGCATCACCAACGACGACTTCACGCTGGCGTTTACGCTCTCCCCGCTTTCGCCGGGGCCGCTGCTGAACGTGGTGCCTTTCTTCGGCTATCTCGTGGATGGCTGGCCCGGCGCGCTCGTCGCCACGCTCGCGCTCTTCGTGCCTTCGGGCTGCCTCGTCGTGCTCGCACGGCGGCACCTGCACCGCATGAAAGCGAACCCGCGCTTCGAGCACGCGATGCGCGTGCTGCGCGCCGCGACCACTGCGTTTCTCGCGATCGCCGTCTGGCATATCGCGCGGCACGTGCCATTGCATGCGTCGTATCTGCTGACGGCCGTGTTCTCGGCGATGTGCTTCGGCAAACTCAAGCTCCCCGCTTACGCGGTCTACGCAACGGTCGGGCTCGCGTGCGGGGCGTGGCTGCTTTGGGCCTGACGCGTGGGCGTGATGCGTGGCATGCGCTGATCAGCGCGCCCCCGTAAAGCCGCCGAAGAACGCGCGCGCGTTGTCTTCGAGGCTCTCGAGGTGATAGCCGCCTTCCTGCACGATGACCGAAGGCAGGCCGAGCGCGCCGATCGCCGTACCGAGCCGCCCGAACCCTTCGGTGCTCACGGCGACCTTCGACTGCGGATCGTCCTTATAGATGTCGAAGCCGAGCGCAAGCACGAGCGCATCCGGCTCGAAGCGCTCGAGCACGCGCAGCGCCGCCTCCACGCGCTCGAAGAAGACCGCTTCGGATGCGCCATGCGGCATCGGCAGATTGACGTTGTAGCCCTCGCCCGCGCCGTGGCCGCGCTCGTCCTCGTAGCCAGCGACCACGGGATAGAAGTTGGTCGGATCTCCATGGATCGAGATGTAGAGCACATCGCTGCGGCCATAGAAGATTTCCTGCACACCCTGGCCGTGGTGCATGTCGGTGTCGAGGATCGCCACGCGCTTGAACCGGCTGCGCAGCGACTGCGCCGCGATGGCCGCGTTGTTCAGATAGCAGAAGCCGCCCGCCGCGTCCGCGCGGGCATGATGGCCGGGCGGACGTGAAAGCGCGTACGACTCGCGTGCGCCATCGTTCACACACGCCGCAGCCGCCAGCGCGCTTTGCGCCGACCAGTAGGCCGCGCGCCACGTATTCGCGCCCACAGGGCAGCTGCCATCGGCGAGATAGCGCGCCGCCTGCGCGAGTATGCCGCGCAGCGGATTCGGCTCGCGCACGTAGATGTTCGACATCACCTCTTCGCCCCAGTCTTCGGGCACGCGCTTCCATTCGGTGTGTGCTGCTTCGAGAAAGCGCAGATAGTTCATGTCGTGCACGGCGGCAATGGGCGCCGTGCCGAAGTCGGCGGGCGCTGCTACGTCGAAGCCGAGCGAGCGCGCCGCGGCAACGAGATGCTCGGCGCGCTGCGGCACTTCCTGCGGCTCACGCAACTGGCCGCGCGAAAAATAGGCGCGCGGATGGTGCAGCAACTGATCGGGATGAAACCAGGTCTTCATGTTCAGTTCTCCTTCTATTTTGCGCACGCGTCGGCGGCGACGGCCACACGCACGCCCGCGCGCGCCGCGACGGCGTTCAGCAGTACGTTCGCGCCAGCGGTGACGTCTTCCGGCAGGGCGTCTTCCGCTTCGTTGTGCGAGAGGCCATCCACGCAGGGAATGAACACCATCGCGCTCGGGCAGTAGCGTGCGAGGTGGATCGCATCGTGACCCGCACCGCTCACGATACGCTCGTGCGCATAGCCAAAGCGCTCGGTCGCGTCGGCGACCAGCGCGACGCACTGCGCGTCGAACGGCGTGGCCGGGCTCGTCCAGCAATGCGCGATCTGCACGCCGAGGCCGCGCGCCGCTGCCACCTCCGCGCATAACGCGCGCAAGTCGCGCTCCATCGCGTCGATCTGCGCATCGTCGGGATGGCGCAGATCGACCGTAAAGGTCAGATTCGCCGCGATCGTGTTGCGCGACGAATTCGCGATCTGCGCCTGGCCAATCGTCACGAGACCGAGCGGCGCGTAGCGCGCCATCACGCGCTCGATGTCGAGCGACATTTGCGCCGCGCCGAACCACGCATCCTTGCGATAGCGCATGGGCGTCGTGCCCGCATGCGCGGCCACGCCTGTCACGTTCACGTCGAACCAGCGGATCGCCTGGCCACCCGTCACGATTCCGATGGTCGTGCCGTTCGCCTCCAGAATCGGGCCCTGCTCGATATGGGCTTCGAAATAGGCGTCGACCGCCACGCCTTGCGCGGCACGCGTGCCGCGCGCGCCGCATGCGTCGAGCGCGGCGCCGAGCGTCACGCCATCGGCGTCCGTGCGAGCCAGTGCGTCCGCCAGCGTCATCGCGCCCGTGAAGACCGCCGAGCCCAGCATCGCCGGCGTGAAGCGCGCGCCCTCCTCGTTGGTCCACGAGCAAATCTCGATGGGCTTCACGGTGCGTGCGCCCGCGTCGTTGAGCGCGCGCACGACTTCGAGCGCGGCGAGCACGCCGTACACGCCATCGAAGCGGCCGCCTTCGGGCTGCGTGTCGAGGTGGCTGCCCATCAGCACGGGTGCGGCCTGCGCGTCATCGCCTTCGCGGCGCGCGAACAGGTTCCCCACTTCGTCGGTCCAAACCGTCATGCCGGCCTCGCGGCACCAGCGCGCGAACAGGTCGTGCCCGCGCTGGTCTTCTTCCGTGAGCGCGAGGCGACGCACGCCGCCGCCCGCGGTCGCGCCCACGCGCGCCATCTCCATGAGGCTCGCCCAAAGGCGCGGGCCGTTGATCTGCAAAAGGTCTTTCATCTGTCCATCCATTTCAATCGAACTAATCAGTACACCTGCACAGCATCAGCGAGCATTCAACGAGCGCTTAGCGCCTCGGCTGCCGCCTCGTCATGCGCATGCTCGTGGCGGCGCGCGTCGAGCGCGACGATGGACAGGAGCGAGACGCCCGCGAGGCACGTATAGAACACCGCGAGCGGCCACCACTGCCCCACATAGCGGTGCGCGAGCCACGTGCCGACGAGCGGCGTGAGGCCGCCCGCAATCGCACCGCACACCTGGTAAGAGAGCGAAATCGCGGAGTAGCGCACGCGCGTGGGGAACACGCCCGAAACGAAGCCCGCGATCACCGAATAGAAGCTCGCCATGCAGACCACGGCGATCGCGATGCCTATCACCATCGGCACGACCTTGCCGCTTTGCACGAGCACGAACATCGGATACGGCGAGACCATCGCGGCGATGGCGGCGCACTTGAGGAAGCGCGCGCCGCCCATGCGTTCCGCGAGCCACGCGGCGAGTGGCTGCACAAGGAACTGGATGATGGCGACCGCGAACAGGCAATCGAGAATGAGCGAGCGCGTGATGCCGACGTACTGCGTGGTGTACGCGATCATGAACGTGTTGGTGAAGTACACGCCCGCAATGCCGATGGTATTCGCGCCGATGCACAGCAACACGAGGCCCCACGCCGAGCGGAACACTTCGGCAACGGGCAGCTTGAGCGTGCGGCGCTGGTCCTTGAGCTTCTCGAACTCGGGCGACTCGTTCACGCCGAGCCGGATCATGATGCCGACCACGAGCAGCACCGCCGAAACTAGAAACGGCAGACGCCAGCCCCACGAAAGAAAGTCGGCCTTGTCGAGCGAGGTGACCGAGCGGAACGCGAGCAGCGAGAGAATCAGCCCCGCGGGCGACCCCAACTGCGCAAACGAAGCGAAGAACGTGCGCCGGCCTTCGGGCGCATGCTCACCCGCCATCAGCACGGCGCCGCCCCACTCGCCGCCCACAGCGATGCCCTGCACCACGCGCAGCAGCACGAGCAGCACTGGCGCGAGCATGCCCACGCTCGCGTAGGAAGGCAGCAGGCCGACACAGACGGTGGCGACGCCCATCATCATCAGCGTGGTCATGAGCGCTTTCTTGCGGCCGATGCGGTCGCCCAGGTGGCCGAAGATCAAACCGCCAAGCGGGCGCGCGAAAAAGCCGACGGCGAAGGTCGCGAACGACGCCATCGTGCTCACGAAGCGGTCTTCGGAAGGGAAATACAGCTCGCCGAACACCAGCGCGGCGGCCGTGGCGTAGATGTAGAAGTCGTACCACTCGATCATCGTGCCGATGAACGCCGCGGCCGCGGCGCGCACCGGCTGTCGGGTGCCGGGTTGTGAGTTAGCCATGCGTCGGTCTCCTTCAGGCGCGTGTGGGATGAATTTGTGTTGCATGCACGCTTTATCGCTAGCCACAAATCATTAGTCAAATTTCGCGTTATTATTCAGCGCATAAATTCAACTAATACCCTTGGCGCAGCACCGCGCCGGGAGACCGCACATGCGCGCCGATACCACCCGCTTTCTCAACGACCGACTCGACTGGAACCTGCTGCGCACATATCTCGCGATCATGCAGGAGCGCAGCCTGAGCCGCGCCGCCGCACGCCTGTACGTCACGCAACCGGCCGTGAGCCAGGCGCTCAAACGCCTCGAAGACGCGCTCGGCCGCAAGCTCATCGAGCGGCGCGGCGCGCAGTTCGTGCCGACCGAGGCGGGCGAAGAGGTTTACCGCATCGCAAGCGACATCTACGGCACGATTTCCCAGCTCGAAACCGGGCTCGATGAACGCACCGCCGACATCACCGGCTCGATCCGCCTGCTCACGGTGAGCCGCATCGAGTCGCGTGTGTACGACGAATTTCTCGCGGAGTTCCACACGGCCTACCCGCGCATCGATCTGCAGATCGAAGTCATGCGCTCGTCGGACATCATCTCGTCGCTGCTGCAGAAAACCGCGACCGCAGGCTTGAGCCTGTGCCGCACGCCCGTCGACAAGCTGGATATGCGCTGTTTTCTGCGCCAGCGCTATGCGATGTTCTGCGGCCGGCATCACCGGCTCTTCGGGCTTTCGCAACTGGCGATGGACGATTTGCTCGCGGAGAACTTTGTCTCCTTCACGAGCGACCAGATTGGCGACAGCCTCTCGCCGCTCACGGTGTTTCGCGACCAGCGCGGCTTCACAGGGCGGATCGTGGCGTCGTCACCGAGTCTCGATGAAGTGCGGCGGCTGATCTTCGCGGGCTACGGCATTGGCTGCCTGCCCGAGCATACGGTGCGGGACGATCTGGCGCGCCAGCGCTTGTGGCGGCTGCCGCCGGAGGAAGGGCTCGTGGACGTCGACATCCACTTGCTGTGGCATCGCGAACGCAAGCGCAATGCGGCCGAAGAAGCATTCTTCGATGCGATGGAGCGCTGCATGCAGCGCCATGCGCTCGCGGAGCGCCTGTAGGAACTCAGGCGCGGGCCGCGAACGTTGCGGGAGAAACGAGAAGGAGCGCGGGTCAGAACCCGCGCGCGAGGACGGCCACGCCGATCGTCACGATGCCCAGCACGAGATTGATGACGACGAGCCGGCGCACGGTGCCCACGGCGCGCGCACCGTCCGGCCACTTCTGCGCCTGCACGGCGCGGCGAATACGCGGAAACACGGCGAAGCGGATGTGGCCGAATATCAGCATCATCAGCACGCCCAGGCCCGCCATCGCATGCAGTTGCCAGGTGGCGTGTTCGCCGCCGAGTTGCATGAGGAGGAAGCCGCCGGAAAGCAGGATCACGATGACCGAGACGCCCACCCAGTTGAAGAAGCGGCCGAACACCGATTCGATGAGCGGCAGGCGCAGTTGCGGCGAGAGGTCTTCGAGCGCCGGGCGCAGACAGAAGTGCGCGAAGATCATGCCGCCCACCCAGACGGCGACCCCCAGCAGATGCAGAAAGAGCGCGACTGCGATTGCGTGGCCCATGCTTGAATTCCCTCGTAACGTGTAATTATCTGGCGCACGTCGACGAGAGCGCTCCCGTCGCATGCGTTGTGCGCGGCATTATTCCATGCCGCGCAGCGATTCGCGCCGGATATGTGCCGACCGGAGTGAGTGCGTTAGCACTTTGCGATCCGGAGTTAGTGCTTTGGCACTTACTCCGGTCCCACGCACGGCGCTCCGGTCACACGCAAAGCGCTTTTTACTGCGGCAGCACCGGACGCATCCCCGTCACGACCTTGAGCTTCGAGTCCGGCGCGCGGCCCTTGCGTGCGCGCTTGCCGATCTGCGGAGCCAACACCGCACCGGACATCAGGTCCTCGCCCGCCTTGCCGCCGCGGCCCGTGCCCACAAGCACGACGCCCGCCGCACTGATCGCGAGCGCCTGCACGAGCTTCTCGTTGTCGTCGAGTTGCATGAGCGTGACGCCGCGGCCGCCGCCAGAAAGCGTCTTCATCTCGTCGAGGCCGAACACCAGCAAACGACCGCTCGACGAAAGGCACGCCACCTGCAGAGCGTCGGGCAACATTGGCATCGGCGCGAGCGGCACGCAACCCTCATCGATCGTCATGAACGCCTTGCCGGCCTTCACACGGCTCACCATGTCGCCGATCTTCGCGATGAAGCCGAAGCCGTTGCTCGAAGCCAGCAGCAATTGCTGTTCCGCATTCGCCGCGAAGTAATGCAGCAGATGCGTGCCCGCTTCGAGTTCGATGAGCGACGTGACCGGCACACCGTCGCCACGCCCGCCTGGCAGGTTCGCAATCGACACCGAATACACGCGGCCATTGCTGCCCCACGCGATGAGCGTGTCAGGCGTGCGGCACTGGAACGCGGCATAGAGACCGTCGCCGGCCTTGAACGTGAAGCCCTGCGTATCGAGCCCGTGGCCCTTGAGCGCACGCACCCAGCCCTTCTGCGAGACGACGACCGTGACCGGCTCGTCCACCACGCGCGTCTCGAAGCTCGCGCGCTTTTCCTGCTGGATCAGCGTGCGGCGATCGTCGCCGTACTGCTTCGCGTCGGCTTCGATTTCCTTCACGATGAGCCGCTTCATCGACGTGTCGTTCGCGAGCAGCTCTTCGAGTTTCGCCTTCTCTTCGCGCAGTTCCGCGAGTTCCTTCTCGATCTTGATCTTCTCGAGCCGCGCCAACTGACGCAGACGGATTTCAAGAATGTCCTCGGCCTGGCGCTCGGAAAGCCCGAACGCGCTCATCAGCGCGCTCTTGGGCTCGTCCGCCTCGCGGATGATGCGAATCACCTCGTCGATATTGAGGAAGACGATCATCCGCCCTTCGAGAATATGGATGCGGTCGTCGACCTTCGTCAGGCGATGCTGCGTGCGGCGCGTGACCGTCGCGAAACGGAAGCCGATCCACTCGCCCAGAATCTCGCTGATGCCCTTCTGGCGCGGGCGGCCATCGGCGCCGATCATCACGAGATTCAGCGACGCGTTCGATTCGAGGCTCGTGTTCGCAAGCAGCGAATTGACGAACTCGGACTGGTCGATGCGGCTCGTCTTCGGCTCGAACACGAGACGCACGGGCGCGTCCTTGCCCGACTCGTCGCGCACGGCGTCGAGCAGCGCGAGCATGGTCTGCTTGCTCTGCAACTGCTCGGGCGTGAGCGTCTTCTTGCCGAGCTTGAGCTTCGGGTTCGTCAGCTCCTCGATCTCTTCGAGCACCTTTTGGCCCGAGGTGCTCGGCGGCAGCTCGGTCACCACGAGTTGCCACTGGCCGCGCGCAAGCTCCTCGATCTTCCAGCGCGCGCGCACCTTGAGGCTGCCGCGCCCCGACTCATAAGCCGCCGCGATTTCGGCGTCGCTCGAAATGATCTGGCCACCGCCCGGGAAATCAGGCCCCGGCAGACGTTCCATGATTTCCGCGTGCGAAAGCTTCGGATTCTTGATCATCGCCACGGCCGCCGTCGCCACTTCGCGCAGATTGTGCGAAGGAATTTCGGTTGCCAGACCCACCGCGATACCCGACGCGCCGTTGAGCAGCAGCATGGGCAGGCGGGCGGGCAGCGTCTTCGGCTCCTGGAACGAGCCGTCGTAGTTCGGCATGAAATCGACGGTGCCCATGTCGATTTCGTCGAGCAGCAGCTTGGCGATGGGCGTCAGACGCGCTTCGGTGTATCGCATGGCCGCCGCGCCGTCGCCGTCGCGCGAGCCGAAATTGCCCTGCCCGTCGATGAGCGGATAGCGCATCGAGAAGTCCTGGGCGAGACGCACGAGCGCGTCGTAGGCCGACTGGTCGCCGTGCGGGTGGTACTTGCCGAGCACGTCGCCGACCACGCGCGCCGACTTCACGGGCTTGGCGTTGTCGCCGAGACCCATCTCGTTCATCGCGAAGAGAATGCGCCGTTGCACCGGCTTCTGGCCGTCGCAGACGTCGGGCAGCGCGCGGCCCTTCACCACGCTCACCGCGTAGTCGAGATAGGCGCGTTCCGCGTAGTGGCCGAGCGTGAGCGTGTCGCCGTTCGGCGCGTCCGTCACTTCAGCAAAGAGATCGTCCATGTTTCAATCGTTCCGTAATCTTGTATGGGCGCGTGCGCTCAGATATCCGCTTCGACTTCGTTGCCCTTCTCTTCGAGCCACGAACGGCGCGAAGCGGCTTCGCCCTTGCCCATGAGCATCGTCATGCGCGCCACTGTGGCCTCGTAGTCGAGGTCGCCGAGCGCGATGGGCGAGAGGCGCCGCGTGTCGGGGTTCATCGTCGTGTCCCAGAGCTGCTCGGCGCTCATTTCGCCAAGACCCTTGAAGCGGCTGATGGTCCATTGCGTTTCGCGCACGCCGTCCTTGCGCAGCTTGTCGAGGATCGCCTCGAGTTCGCCTTCGTCGAGCGCATAGAGTTTCTGCGCGGGCTTCTTGCCGCGCGCGGGCGCATCCACACGGAACAGCGGCGGGCGCGCCACGCACACGTGACCGCGCTCGATCAACTGCGGGAAATGCTTGAAGAAGAGCGTGAGCAGCAGCACCTGGATGTGCGAGCCATCGACGTCGGCATCGGAAAGAATGCAGATTTTTCCGTAGCGCAGATTCGAAAGATCGACGGTGTCGTCGGGGCTGTGCGGATCGACGCCGATCGCCACCGAAATGTCGTGCACTTCATTGTTCGCAAAGAGCCGGTCGCGCTCGGTCTCCCACGTGTTGAGCACCTTGCCGCGCAGCGGCAGGATGGCCTGGTATTCCTTGTCGCGCCCCATCTTCGCCGAGCCGCCAGCGGAATCGCCCTCCACGAGGAAGAGTTCGTTGCGCGCGATGTCGGTCGATTCGCAGTCGGTGAGCTTGCCCGGCAGCACGGCCACGCCCGAGCTCTTGCGTTTCTCGACCTTCTGGCCCGCGCGCGTACGCGCCTGCGCCTGCTTGATGACGAGATCGGCCAGTTTCTTGCCGTGCTCGACGTGCTGGTTGAGCCAAAGCTCCAAAGCCGGGCGCGAGAACGACGAAACGAGCTTCACGGCGTCGCGGCTGTTCAGACGCTCCTTGATCTGCCCCTGGAACTGCGGATCGAGCACCTTGGCTGAGAGCACGAACGAGACGCGCGCAAAGACGTCCTCGGGCAGGAGCTTCACGCCTTTAGGCTGAAGATTGTGCAATTCGACGAAGCTCTTCACGGCCTGGAAGAGACCATCGCGCAGACCGCTTTCATGCGTGCCGCCCGCAGGCGTCGGAATCAGGTTCACGTATGACTCGCGCGTGAGCGAGCCTTCCTCGCTCCACGCCACGACCCACGTGGCGCCCTCGCCTTCGGCGAAAGTGTCGTCGGTGGTGCGCGCGTCGGCGTAGCGCTCGCCTTCGAAGAGCGGGATCAGCAGGTCGGCGCCGCCCATGCCTTCGAGCAGGTAGCCGCGCAGGCCGTCTTCGTACTTCCAGCTTTGGTGCTCACCGGTCTTCTCGATCACGAGCGTGACCTCGACGCCCGGCAGCAGCACGGCCTTCGAGCGCAAGAGACGTTGCAGTTCGCCGAGCGGCAGATTGGGCGAATCGAAATACTTGGGATCGGCCCACGCGGTCACGCGCGTGCCGGTCTTCTTTTCGTCGCGCGCGGCGTTGCGCGTGGTGAGCGGCCTCGTGACGTTGCCGTCCGAGAAGCCGATTTCGGCGACCTTGCCGTCGCGCCAGACGGTCACGTCCAGACGCGTAGAGAGCGCGTTCGTGACCGAGACGCCCACGCCGTGCAAGCCGCCCGAGAAGGTGTAGGCGCCGCCGGCGGCCTTGTCGAACTTGCCGCCCGCGTGCAGGCGCGTGAAGACGATCTCGACGACCGGGACTTTTTCGTCAGGGTGCAGGCCGAACGGAATGCCGCGGCCGTCGTCCTCGACGGAGACGGAATGGTCCGCGTGCAGCGTCACGGTGATTCGCCGGCCGTAGCCGCCGAGCGCTTCATCCGAGGCGTTGTCGATGACTTCCTGGATGATGTGCAGCGGATTCTCGGTGCGCGTATACATGCCCGGCCGCTGCCGGACGGGCTCGAGGCCCTTGAGCACCTTGATCGACGCTTCGCTATAGCCAGTGTTTCCAGCGTTGGACTTCTTCGTTGACATGGTGATCCACAGGGGGTTGTCCGCGCGCTTGTCCACAGGTCCTGTGGACATCTGCGGGGAAAACGCGTTGAGCGTTCAAAAAAACCAATACGAAACAACAAGGTGAACCGGCTGCACGCCGCGGTGGCAGAGGCGCTCGCGGCGGCGCAGTCGTTCACGCAGTTGTTCGAATTCGCGAGGTATTGTACTGATTTGGGCTCGCACGGCAATTTGCGCGAGGGTTGGCTAGCCGAATGGACGAGTGCGCCGCACCCTTACGCGGTAAAAAAGGCAGTAAAAAAAAGCGGCCCTTATCGGGCCGCTCTCTCTCGCATCACTTGCGCTTGCTCTCCAACTCTTCCCACCGCTCCAGCGCAACGAGCAATTCTTCGTCGATCGCCGCGTAACGTTCAGTCAGGCGAGCGCCCTCCTGCGCATCCTTCGCGAAGATCGAACCGTCCTCGATCTTCGCGCCGATGGTCTTTTGCTCGGTCTCCAGCGCCTCGATGCGCTTGGGCAGTTCTTCGAGCTCGCGCTGCTCCTTGAACGAAAGCTTCACGCTGCGCTGGGCATTGCGCCCCGCCGCGCTGTCCTTGGGTGCTGCCACCGCAGCCGCCGTTTCCTTCGGCGCGCGCGCTTCGGCAATTTCCTGCGCCCGCGCGCTCTGCGTCTGCCAGTCCGTGAAGCCGCCCACGTACTCGCGCCAGCGTCCATCGCCCTCGGACGCGATTACCGAAGTCACCACGTTGTCGAGGAACGCGCGGTCGTGGCTCACGAGCAGCACGGTGCCGTCGTAGTCGGTCAGCAGCTCTTCGAGCAGTTCGAGCGTCGGGATGTCGAGATCGTTGGTCGGTTCGTCGAGCACCAGCACGTTCGCGGGCCGCGCGAACAAACGCGCGAGCAGCAGGCGATTGCGCTCGCCGCCCGAAAGCGACTTCACGGGCGAACGCGAGCGCTCGGGGGCGAACAGGAAGTCGCCGAGATAGCTCATCACGTGCTTCTTCGCGCCGTTGATCTCGACCCAGTCGCTGCCGGGGCTGATCGTATCGGCGAGACTCTTTTCCATGTCGAGCTGCGCGCGCATCTGGTCGAAGTACGCGACCTGCAGATTCGTCCCCACGCGCACCGTGCCTTCGTCCGGCTTCAGCTCGCCGAGGATCAGCTTCAGCAGCGTGGTCTTGCCCGCGCCGTTCGGACCGACAAAGCCGATCTTGTCGCCGCGCATGACCGTAGACGAAAAGTTATCGACGATCGTGCGGCCGCCATAGCGCTTCGTCACATCCGTGAGTTCCGCGACGATCTTGCCGGACTTCTCGCCCTGCGCGACGTCGAGCCTCACGTTGCCCTGCACGTTGCGGCGTTCCTCGCGCTCGTGGCGCATCTGGACGAGGCGCGCGATGCGGCCCACGCTGCGCGTGCGGCGCGCTTCCACGCCCTTGCGGATCCACACTTCTTCCTGCGCGAGCAGTTTGTCGAACTTCTCGTTCTCCACGCGCTCGACTTCGAGTTGCTGCGCCTTGCGCTCCTGGTACTGCGAGAAGTTGCCCGGATACGAGAGCAGCTTGCCGCGATCGAGTTCGACGATGCGCGTCGCCACGCGGTCGAGGAACGCGCGGTCGTGGGTGATGAACAGCAGGCTCGAACGCTGCGCGACGAGCAGTTCTTCGAGCCAGCGAATGCCGTCGAAGTCGAGATGGTTGGTCGGTTCGTCGAGCAGCAGGATGTCGGGCTGCACGACGAGCGCGCGAGCGAGCGCCACGCGCTTTTGCATACCACCCGAGAGCGCGCCCACGCGTGCTTCGCCTTCGAGGCCGATCTGCGCGAGCGTCGTGGACACGCGTGTGCGCCAGTTCCAGGCGTCGGCATGATCGAGCGACGATTGCAGCGTGTTCATGCGCGCGAGCAGTGCGTCGTGTTCGGCGCCTTCGGGCGTGTCCGCGAGCTTGTGCGCGACCGTGTCGTATTCGTCGAGCAGCGCACGCACGTCGGCGAGGCCGGAGGCGACGGTGTCGAACACCGTGGCGTCGACGTCAAAGTCGGGCTCCTGCGGCACGTAGACGGTCGAGAGATCCTGCTGGCGCGTGACGAGGCCGTCGTCGGGCTTCGCGAGATCGGCGACGATGGTCAGCAGCGACGACTTGCCCGCGCCGTTGCGGCCGATCAGCCCGACGCGCTCGCCGGCTTCGAGCGAAAAGTCCGCGTTGTCGAGCAGCGCGACGTGGCCGAACGCCAGTTGCGCGCCTGTGATGGTGTAAAGCGACATGGATGGAAAGCGATGCGTGCGTTGGACCTGAAGCGGGCATTGTACCGGGCCGCGGAGGTCGGGCCGCGCAGGTCGGGCTGCGGAGGTCGGGCTGCCGGGGAACGCTGCACGCAGGTCAGGCCTCGGAGTTTAGCGACCCTTTGGCGCAGCGGCACGCGATCCGTTTTCCGGTAACATCGCGGGTCGCCCGCGCCGCCCTGCATTAAATAAAGGGCCGCATGACGGGCCATGCATCGAATCGACTAGACGAAGGACACGCTGTGAGTGAAGTAATCGAGTACAAGAGCTGGGTCTGCCTGATCTGCGGCTGGATCTACAACGAGGAAGAAGGTCTGCCCGACGAGGGGCTCGCCGCCGGCACGCGCTTTGCCGATATCCCCGACGACTGGCGCTGCCCGCTTTGCGACGTAGGCAAGGCGGAATTCGCCGTCGTCGAGTTCTGATCGCGACGACTTGCTGTGAAGCGATAAACGCTGGGCCCAAGGGGCGGCGTCGAGACTAAAGGGGCGTCATTTTCGCGCCCGAACACGTTTGCTATACTCTTGGCCCTGCGTCGCGATATCGCTCGGGCCCGCAAGGCCGAACCACTTCGCGCGCCGCTCCGCGCCATGACGGGTCACTTGGGAAACATGGCGATCGAACGGAGCAATGCTCGACCGCGCTCCCTGTAGTTCAATGGATAGAACAAGTGCCTCCTAAGCGCTAGATGCAGGTTCGATTCCTGCCAGGGGGACCACAGAAACCGCCTCAAAGCCTCTACAGGCTTGGCTGGCGGGCTTCTCGGGGTCGTTGCATCTACTACACTGCTTGCGACAGGTGGTCCTGGATGACTCAGTTGCGCCTCTGCGCCATCGTGTCAGTCAAGATCAAGCACAGCAGGACCAAACAGGGCAGTTCTCTGCTCTACTTCCATCGTCGCGTGTCCCTAACGACATCAAAACGCACCCAGACGCCAATTCCGGGCACGCTGGAAACTACCAGTACCGTGATCTCGCTCAGGACCTCGACCCCGAGGTTGGCTTCATGGTCGAATCTCAACGCATCGTCACTTAAACGGTGAGCGGGAGCGCGGAGTCGTTCACGCGCCCCATATTCGCCAAATCGTTGGACAGGCTCACACCTTCCGGCCGCCTTGCCGTGTCGTTTAGTACGTTCGCGCGATCAGCAGCAGGAGGACCGACGTCACGTGGATCAAAGGAAAAGAATACAGACGAACACGACGCAGCCGAGATACCCGAAGAACACCCGGGCACGGGTACGTTCGCGGAATAGAGCCCCAATACGAAAGATCAGGAGCGACGCGATAAGGCCGATGGCGATACGTATGGTGGCCTTGATCATCATGCGACCAAGTTGAAGCATGAATACTTTGGCCGCCGCCCCAGCCGTTTTTAGTTGACCTGGCACCTTTTGTATACTTTCAGCCTGCGGTCCGTCTGAAAAGAGCCGCATTGCAGGTTCTCCGAGACGGTGCTGGGTGACGAAGAGAACTCCGCTAACGCACACCATCGCCGCGAACCACCAAAGTGCCGGCTTCCAGCCACGTTGGAACATTCGCCACCAAAATGCGATGCCGTAGCAGGTCGAACCAACGGCATATGCTGTGCCGAAAATGACGCCCCCGGTAAACAGCACTGATTCTTCGGGCTCCCACTCCGATTGCGCTCCCATCGAGTCGAGTGCCACCCACGTTGCGACAGCAACGACCGCTAAACCAATCGAAGTCGCAAGCAAACGCAGAATGTGCCCCCAGCTCGTTACGCTGGGCTCGCGTTGGCGTGCATCCGCATCGCCCGGATTCGCACTCCGGCCTTCCTGAGAAGGCCGCCCGGCAGCCTCCTTCCACATCGACTCGTTGCGCTCAGGCATCTGACGGCTCATGCTCTTTATCCTCGTCTCTTTTTTGTAGTTGACTTATCAACGAGATATATTGTTTCAGTCTCAGTCCTTTTTGGAAAGACCTTCGAAAGAAGAGCCGCCGCTGGAAATCTCCAGACTATTCGGCCAAAAGGGGCTCCTGGGCGGTGCCGGTCTGTACATGCAGTCATGGATAGGAGGCACTACAAACGCATCTCCGAGGTACGCCATCGACTCCGCGCGGGCATATCGGGTTTTCCTTGTCATTGGGCTAAAACGCTTGATAGCATTGCGCCTCAGCCCTGCAAGCGACGCCGCCTGCCCCCGGCATTTTGTTAATTGAGCCCTGCCAGGGGGCCAGCCGCTCGAGCATGCCAAGCCGCGAAGGCCACACCCGGTTCGTGCATCCCGTCCCGTCTCTTTCACGCACTCGCGCTCCCTTTTTCCCGATCTGGTTTTCCATGGACATCAACAAGCAAGTCGCCGCCCTCACCGCCTCCGAACTCCAGACGGCCGGTGCCAGTCAGGCCACGGCCATCGCCGTGAGCGTGCTGCTGCGCCACCTCAATTCGCCCGAACTCGCGCGCCAGCTGGGCGCAGCGTTCGAAAACCATCAGGCCGTGATGCTGCAAACGCCCTGGCCCGAGCAGATGTTGAACTCGTTCGAAGCGACGCGGCGCTTCTTCGAGAGCGCGGCCCAAGTGCAAGGCGCGACGCCCCCGGCTGCCGAATAAACGACAAAACAAACGACAGATAATCGGTGAATTAGGGGTAAGTACTAAGCCATTTCCCCTAAAGAAACAAAAAATAGTGCCGTAATGGCCTTCATGGACACCACGCGTCCCCTCCCCGCCGGTTATATGATGTCGATCCTCATCGACCAGGATATTGCGCACATTCGTCGCGTGATGCCCTTGTCGCTCGCCGGCGACTTCGGCGGGCCGATTCTCCCCCCGAACTACTGGCGCCAGCGGCTGCACCGCCTGCTCGACACCGGTCACGTGAACAAGGGCCAACTGGGCGAAATTGACAGCCTGCTGCTCGTGCTCGATCTGCACGAGCTGAACGTCGCCTCTGCCTGCGCAGCGCTGCCCAAGCAGGCGAACGCCGGCCCGCAACACTCCTGACTTCCCCCTGAATTCGACGCTCGCACGTGCAGGCATTCGCCTGCGCGACGCGCGCCCGCGCACGCACAGCGGGAATTCCTGGTGCCGCGGGTCGACCATCGGTCATAATGTCCGCAAAAATACCCTAACGAGGACTCCGTGCACACGGCCGAACCGAGAGACCTGCTTCAGCAGGCACGCAAGCGTTTCACCCAACAGCAGATCGCCACACACGTCGGCCGCGACGTGAAAACCGTACGGCGTTGGGAAAAGGGCGAAACGCCCTGCCCCGCGATGCTCGAAGCCGCACTGCGCGAACTGCTGCAAGGCAGTGCTCACGCGAACGGCGGCGCGGCGCGCTTTCGCTTCATCGACCTGTTCGCCGGTATCGGCGGCATCCGCAAGGGTTTCGAAGCGCACGGCGGCGAGTGCGTCTTCACGAGCGAATGGAATCCGTTCTCGCGCAAGACCTATCTGGAAAACTACGGCGAAGACCACCCGTTCATCGGCGACATCACGGCGGTCGACGCCGCCGATGTGCCCGATCACGACGTCCTGCTCGCGGGCTTTCCTTGCCAACCGTTCTCGATCGCGGGCGTGAGCAAGAAGAACGCGCTTGGCCGTCCGCACGGCTTTGCCTGCACTACGCAGGGCACCTTGTTCTTCGACGTCGCGCGCATCATCGCCGAGAAGCGGCCTGCCGCGTTCTTGCTCGAGAACGTGAAGAACCTCGTCTCGCACGACCGCGGCCGTACCTTCGACGTGATCCTCCAGGTGCTGCGCGACGAACTTGGCTATGACGTCCACTACCGCGTGATCGATGGACGCCATTTCACGCCGCAGCATCGCGAGCGCATCATCATCGTCGGTTTTCGCGAGCCGACGCAGTTCTCGTGGGACGCGCTAGCGCTGCCGGAAGAAGGCCCGCGGCTCGCCTCGATCCTGCATCGCACCGACGGCTGCGAGCCGCTGCTGCCCTGGGACGGCGAGCGCTTCTTCGATCACGGCGCGCGCCGCGTGCAGCCGAAGTACACGCTCACGCCGGGGCTCTGGGCTTATCTGCAGCAATACGCCGAGAAGCACCGCGCGGCCGGCAACGGTTTCGGCTTCGGCCTCGCGTTCCCGGACAGCGTCACGCGCACGCTTTCTGCGCGCTATCACAAGGACGGCTCGGAGATCCTCGTCTATCAAGGCGAAGGATTGCGCCCGCGCCGCCTCACGCCGCGCGAGTGCGCCCGGCTCATGGGCCTGCCCGACACCTTCCGCATTCCGGTGAGCGACACCCAGGCGTACCGTCAGTTCGGCAACAGCGTGGTGATGCCAGTGATGCGCGAAGTCGCGCGCACGATGATGCCGCATCTCGATGCGGTGCTGGCCGCGCAGCACGAGGCGCCCCGTGCGGATGCGCTGCCGGTTCCCGCCGTTGCACGCACAACGCGCACGGCCCGCACTTCGCGCTCCACACGCAACGCGGTCCCGGCAACTGCCGCAGCGGAAGGCCGCTGAGCGGCGCGCGCCACGGCCAACCGAAGCGAGGCGACAGACGATGGTGGACGTCGTCGATACCGCGACGCGCAGCCGGATGATGTCCGGTATTCGCGGCCGCAATACGAAGCCCGAAAAGCTGATCCGCAGTCTGCTGCACCGGCGCGGCTTTCGCTTTCGCCTGAACGTGCGTGAACTGCCCGGCCGGCCCGACATCGTGCTGCCGCGACGGCGCGCCGTGGTGTTCGTCCACGGCTGCTTCTGGCACGGCCACAACTGCGCGCTCTTCAAGTGGCCGCAAACGCGACCCGAGTTCTGGCGCGAGAAGATTGCGCGCAACCGTCTGAACGACGCCAAAGCGCTCGCCGCACTGTCGGCGCAAGGCTGGCGTGTGGCGGTGGTCTGGGAATGCGCGTTGCGTGGCGCGCAGCACGATCCGCAAGCGGTCGTCGAGCGGCTTGCCGCCTGGCTCGAAGACGAGTCGTCCGCCTGGTTCGAGGCGCGCTCGTGATCGCGGCTCGACGAACATCGCCACAAGCGTGACACCCGGCCGATGCGAGCCGATGCGCCGTGCATGTCTCGCTGCGAAGCTACCCCTGGCTGAACAGCCCGCAGTGATAAACTCGATCGACCGGCTGCGCACACAACTCTCGCGCCGCGCGCGCAAGCGCCGCCGTCCCACAACCCGAAGCGAAGGAGGCAACCGATGGCTGATTTCCGACTTTGGTCCGATGACTTTCCCAGCAACGGTTTCATGCCGAAGGCGCAGGAGTTCGACGACCGGGCCTTCGGTGTCGACGGCGACAACGTCTCGCCCGCGCTGCAGTGGGACGAGCCACCCGCCGACACGCAAAGCTTCGCGCTCACCGTCTACGATCCGGACGCACCAACGGGCAGCGGCTTCTGGCACTGGGTCGTGGTGAACATTCCGCCCGACGTACGCTCGCTTGCCCGCAACGCTGGCAAGGCCGACGGCAGCCTGCTCCCGCAGGGCGCGGTGCAGGTGCGCAACGACTACGGCACGGTGGGCTTTGGCGGCGCGGCACCTCCGCGCGGCGACAAACCCCATCGCTACATCTTCCGCGTGCACGCGCTCAAGGCGGCGCAACTGCCCGTCACGCCGGAAACGACCAACGCGGTGGCGCGCTTCATGACGCATCTAAACGAGGTTGACTCGACCACCTACGTCGGCCTCTACGAACTGAAATAAGCCGCCAGACAACACCAGAAAACAACCGCCAGCCGGCGGCGCACGTCCATCGCGCGCCGCCTCTCCCGTCGATGCCCACGCTTTCCGAACTCTCCGCCGCTTCCTCCGCCGACATCGAATCCGGCCTGCCCTTCCCACAGCGTTACTACGCGATCCTCGTGGTCGCGCTCGGCATCACACTCGCCGTGCTCGACGGCGCGATCGCCAATGTCGCATTGCCGACCATCGCGCGGCACCTTCATGCGAGCGCGGCAAGCTCGATCTGGATCGTCAACGCGTATCAGCTTTCGGTGACCATCTCGCTCTTGCCGCTGGCCTCGCTCGGCGACCGCATCGGCTACAAGCGTGTGTATCTGGCCGGCATGGTGCTCTTCACCATCGCGTCGCTCGGCTGCGCGCTGGCGACCACGCTGCCCCAACTCGCGTTCGCGCGCATGGTGCAGGGCTTCGGCGGCGCGGGGATCATGAGCGTGAACACCGCGCTCGTGCGCATGATCTATCCGCGCGCGCAACTGGGGCGCGGCGTCGCCATCAATGCGATGGTCGTTGCGATCGCCTCGGCGGTCGGACCGACGCTTGCCTCGGGCGTGCTCGCCATCGCGACGTGGCCCTGGCTCTTTGCGATCAACGTGCCGATCGGCATCGCCGCGCTCGCGCTGGGTTTGCGCGCGCTGCCCGTGAACGAACGGCATCCCGCGCCCTACGACTATCTGAGCGCCGTGCTCAATGCCATCGTGTTCGGCCTCCTGATCTTTGCCGTCGACGGCCTAGGCCACGGCGAGAGCAATCGCCTCGTCGCGGTCGAATTCGTGCTCGCGATCGTGATCGGCTGGTTCTTCGTGCGCCGCCAGCTTACCCAGCCCGCGCCGCTCCTGCCGGTCGATCTGCTCGCCAACCCGGTGTTCGCGCTGTCGATCAGCACCTCGGTCTGCTCGTTCTGCGCGCAAATGCTCGCGTTCGTCGCGCTGCCTTTCATGCTGCAGGAAACCCTCGGCTTCTCACAGGTCGACACGGGCCTTCTCATGACGCCCTGGCCACTCGTCATCATCGGCGCCGCGCCACTTTCGGGCGCGCTCTCCGACCGCTATCCGGCGGGCATGCTCGGCGGCATCGGCCTCGCGCTCTTCGCACTTGGCTTGCTCTCGCTCGCCACGCTCGGAGCGCATCCCTCCGTATTCGACATCTGCTGGCGCATGGCCTTGTGCGGCGCGGGGTTCGGCGTGTTCCAGTCGCCGAACAACCGGCAAATTCTCTCTTCCGCGCCGCGCGAGCGCAGCGGCGGCGCGAGCGGCATGCTCGGCACCGCGCGCCTCACCGGGCAAACGCTCGGCGCGGCGCTTGTGGCGCTCATCTTTGGCATTGCGCCGCAACACGGACCGACCGTGGCGCTCTACGTGGCGACGGCCTTCGCCGCCGTCGCGGCGGTGGTGAGCCTGCTGCGCCTGATGCCGGGCGCCACGGCGCAGACTCCGGGCTAAGCACGGCCTAACCCTGCGCTCGCGCAGGCACTAACATGGGTTTAGGGCGAGCCGCATTCGCGGCGGCGCCCGGCGAGTCAACCTGCCGAATCGTGCAAAGGGGGCTTCCCATGTCACTGATCGTCGCTGGTCGGTTCACGACCTTCCCCGCTGCCGAAGCCGCAGCCGAAAAGCTGTACGCGGGCGGCTTCCTCGAAGAAGACGTCAACCTGTTCTTCGTCAATCCGCGCGGCCAGCATGCGCGCCAACCCACGCACGACACGCACTCCGCCGCAGGCGCGCCGCCCACGACCGTCGCCGTGTCATCGCATCACACACGCAACGTCACCGCTGGCGCGGTGGCGGGTGCCGTAGTGGGCGTGGTGCTCTTCAGTGCGTTCTCGGCGGCGCTGCCCTCGGTCGTGATCGCGGCCGGCGTGGGCGCCTGGATCGGAGCGCGCATCGGTGCGAGCGTAGGCGCGAAAGCCACCGCGCAACAGATGTCTGCGCACCACGAGAGGGTGCACCGCGAAATGCGCAGCGACGGCGTCCTGCTCTCGGTGCACGTCTGCTACGAGAATCAGGATCTCGCTGCGCAGTTGCTGCGCGAAGGCGGGGCCGTCGATATCGAGTGCGCCTCGGGCCATTGGCACGACGGCCACTGGGCCGATTTCGATCCCACCCGCGCGCCGATGCCGTTCGCTGCGCCGAGCGGCCAGCGGATGATCTGAGCGTCCGCCGCGTTTGAGGCGAACGCAAAAAAGCGGCGGCCCGAAGGCCGCCGCGTGTATGCATTTGCGTCGAGAGAACGTTAGACGGTCACGGGCGGCATGCCCGCCACCGGGGCCTCGCTACGCACGCGCTGCGCGCGGCGCCTGTTCGGCCGCGGGCAGTTGCACGGACGTTTTCCCTGCCGGCGCGGCATTGCGCGCCCGGGCCGTGACCGAAGCCGCCGTCGCGACACTGCGCAGGTCGGCGAGGAACGTATCGCGCCATACCGAAAGATTGTTCTCGCGCAGCGACGCCATCATGTCGTTGTAGCGCGACACGCGCTCGGCGTGCGGCATGGATAGCGCGCGCTCCAGCGCCTCGGCCGTCTGATTCAGGTCGTACGGATTCACGACCAGCGCGCCCGGCATCTGCTCGGCCGCGCCCGCGAACTGCGAAAGCACCAGCACACCGGGATCGTCGGGATTTTGCGAAGCCACATACTCCTTCGCCACGAGATTCATGCCGTCGCGCAGCGGCGCCACATAACCCACCTGCGCCTCACGGAACAGCGCCATCAGCAGGTTACGCTCGTACTTGCGGTTCAGGTACTGGATCGGCGTCCAGTCGAGTTGCGCAAAACGCCCGTTGATGCGGCCCGCCTCGCCTTCGAGATTGCGGCGGATCGTCTGGTAGGTCTGCACGTCGGAGCGCGTCGGCGGCGCGATCTGCAAGAGCGAGACGCGGCCATGCCAGCCTGGCCCGTTCTGCAGCAGGCGCTCGAACGCCTGGAATCGCTCGGCGAGCCCCTTCGAATAATCGAGCCGGTCCACGCTCATGATCAGCTTGCGTCCGCGCATGGCTTCTCGCAGGCTGCGCACAGCCTTGCGGTCGGAGAACTGCGAGGAGGCCCGGGCGATGGCTTCCGGATAGATGCCGATGGGGTACGCCCCGACCTTCAGGAAGCGGTCCCACGCGTGGACCATGCCGTCCTCGCTCGCCGTGCCGTGGCCGCCGCGCTCGATGTAGTCGAGGAAGGCCTGGCGGTCGGCGCCGGTCTGGAAGCCGACCACGTCGTAGTGGCACATGAACTTCATGAGCTCTTCGTGCGGCGGCACCGAGCGCATGACTTCGGGCACCGGCAGCGGAATGTGCAGGAAGAAGCCGATCGGGTTCTTCACCCCGAGATCGCGCAGGCACCGCGCGAACGGAATCAGGTGATAGTCGTGCACCCAGATGATGTCATCGGGCTCGATGAGCGGCTGCAACTGACGCGCGAGCGAAACGTTCACGCGCAGGTAGCCGCCGTACTCCTGGCGCTCGTAGCGCGCGAGGTCATTGCGGTAGTGGAACGTCGGCCAGAGCGTCGTATTCGAGAAGCCCTTGTAGTACTGGTCATAGTCACGCCGGGTAAGACCCACCGTCGCGTAAGTGACGCTGCCCTGCTGCTCGATGACCGGTGCGGACGGCTCCGCGACCGTTTCGCCGCTCCACCCGAACCACACTCCGCCGGTTTCCTTGAGCGCGTCCAATACGCCGACTGCGAGCCCACCCGCTGCGGGTCGGCCCTCCTGGGTCGGCGCAACGCGATTCGATACCACGATCAGTCTGCCCATTGCGGCTCTACCTCCTGTTTCGTTGGGTCCGAAGACAATGCTTCAGGTACGTACGCAAGACGCGTGCCGGTTCGGCAGGGTCTGAGCAAAAACTTTTTCTCACAACCGACCGGACGAGCGAATTCCGCGCGGCAAGCACGCAAGTGCGGAATACCCCGGTGATCAGTCAGGCCAGCAACCCGACCTGCAGACAGTGAGCGGCGACCGGCGATTCGAAGAGAATCAGGCGTCCTGCTCCGAGCCGAGATCACGCTGGTACTCGATGCCCTCAGCCCGCGCCCCGCCTTGGTTGTGCTCGCCGTCGGGCGGCACGCCTGGCGCCGCGCGGTTCTGGCCTGCGGGGTCCGGCGCGGCCGATGGCGGAGGACCGCTCTTCTCTTGCGAATCGCGCGGGCCACGCTTGCCCGTGTAACGTGCGGAGCGGCGCAAGGCAGGATGTCTCATGTCGATGCCTCCAGCGGAAGGCGGCCACGCGGTTGTGGCGTTTTTTATAGTCTAGGGTTCGCCGCGTGATTTCGCCGGTAAAAAAGGTGGCGCTTTTGTAACTAGTACATAAAAGGCATCAGGTTCGTCCGGCCGCTGCGGCATGCGGTGCAAGCAGCTGCGGGCGCAGCGCCGCGCGAGCGACGATTTCGAGAGGAGATCGAAGGGTCGAATGGACGCGTGCTGAGTGTGGCACTTCGCCCGGTTGAGTCGGCGGATCGCCGATGGGCGGCACGTCGGGCTCGCCGGGCTGGTCCGGCGGCGGTTCGTCGGGCTGCGGGGTATGCGCGAGCCAGGGCTTCACGCGGACGGCATCACTGGATTTGCAGCTCGGCATCTTTCGCTCCTCATGATGGATGCGAAACTCACACTGCAAGCGTCGTACCGCCCGCGCGTGCGCGCCACGCGGGCGCACACGCGAGTGCTGCTCAAGCGCCCGCTACGCGCGCGGGCGCATCGCCCTTGCCGGCGCTTTCGTTGCCGTACTCCACAAGACGGTTATAGAGCGTCTTCAGGCTGATGCCGAGAATTTCCGCCGCGCGCGTCTTCACCCCGCCGCACTGCTCGAGCGTCGCGAGAATGAGCTGGCGATCGGCGTCGGCGAGCGAGGTGCCGAACGGGATCGTGACCGCGGTGCCCGCAATCGGTTTCGAGAGCGAGATCTGCAGCGGCACCGTGGCCGTGAACTCGCCGTCGTTGCCCGACATGATGTGCGCGCGCTGCACGTAGTTCTTCAGCTCGCGCACGTTACCGGGCCACGGGTAGGCCGCCAGCATCTCGCGCACGGCCGCCGGAAACTGCTTTTTCGTGCCATGGCGCTCGTTCAGTTCGTCGAGGAACGCCTGGGCGAGCAGTTCGACGTCCTTGCCCCGCTCGCGCAGCGGCGGCAGGCTGATCGGAAACACGTTCAGGCGGTGATAAAGGTCCAGACGCAACTTGCCTTCGGCAACGGCCTGCTCCGGGTCGCGGTTGGTCGCAGCGATCAGGCGCACGTCGGTCTCGATTTCCTTGGTCGTGCCCACACGCATGAACATGCCAGTTTCGAGCACGCGCAGCAGCTTCACCTGCAACTCGATCGGCATTTCGGTGATTTCGTCGAGGAACAGCGTGCCGCCGTTGGCGCGCTCGAAATAGCCCTTGTGCTGCCGGTCCGCGCCCGTGAACGAACCGCGCTCGTGACCGAACATTTCCGATTCGATCAGGTTCGGCGAGATCGCCCCGCAGTTCACTGCGAGGAATTCGTGCTTGCGGCGCAGGCTCAACTGGTGGATGGTCTGGGCGGCCACTTCCTTGCCGGTGCCCGACTCGCCCACCAGCATGACCGAAGCGGGCGTAACCGCGACGCGGCTGATCTGGTCGTAGACCTCCTGCATGGCCGGCGAATTGCCGAGCATCAGGCCGAAGCGGCCCATGCGGCGCAGTTCGCCGCGCAACGTGCCGATTTCGGCCTTGAGGTCGCCCGCGCGCGGCAGGCGGTTCAGGATCGCCTTCACGCGCTGGAGATTGATCGGCTTGACCAGGTAGTCGATCGCGCCGGCCTTGAGCGCGTCGACGGCCGTCTCGACGGTGGCATGTCCGGTGATGACCACGAGTTCGACGCCCGAGCGCGGGTCGAGATCCTCGAAAAGGTCGGTGCCACTGCCGTCCGGCAGCTTCAGGTCGGTGAAGACCACGTCCGGCATCTGCCGCACGAGCTGGATGCGCGCTTCACGCAGGTCGCCTGCCTGCGCGGTAGTGAGCCCATCTTCGCTCACCACGGCCGCCAGCGCCTCGCGGGTTTCTGCATCGTCATCGACAATCAATACATGTGGCATCGCGTCTCGTCAGCCTTGATAGGTGAGTGGCTCCAAAGCGCGAGCGCCGCGCCCTTCGCAAGCGCGCCGGGCAGACTTGCCCGGCGCCGCGGAAGTCGCGACGCACGTTATTGCGCTGCAGTGGAGTACGAAACGGTCGGACGCACGCTCTGGACGACAAAGCCCGAATATTCGCGGTTTTGCTACAACCGAGCAACAATACCGTCAGCCGCGGGCCGCCCGAACCTTGATTGTTGTTGATTTGACTATTATAGACTTATTCGAGACAAGCGGGCACGGCTCTCGCGTGGCCCCGGCGACGCCCGCCTGCCTAGCTATGCGGAAACGGCCAGGGCATACCGCTCGAGCCGTTCATGCCGTTGGCCACCCGGCCTTTCATGCCGTGTTCCGGTGAGTCCGAGGCGCCCGCGGCCATCGCCATTTCGGGGCCCTCGCCGGTGTTGCCCGTGGTATCGGCAAGCGAGCCGCCTTCGCCTTCCCAGCGGCTTATGTCGCGATAAAAAGTTTGCCGTTGCAGGCGGTGACGCTGCGAGAAACGCCAGGCCAGCATGCCCGCCATGGCGCCAAGCGCGCCGACGGTCACCAATTTTCCTACCAAACCGCTGCGGTTCTTCGACATATCGCCCTCTCCCAGATACGCATCGTCAAAGACGGAAGACGCGCGAGTTGACTCGAATGCCATCGCCGGGGGCGTGGCCAATGCGCGGCCCCTACAAAGCAGACGGCGCAAGCTCGTGCAAGTTCCGCAGCAGGATGCGTGCCACGCTCGCTCGCCGATGCCTGGACAGGTCCATTGCCCTGTCATGCGCGGCAGTGGTTAAATGTTTACGCGTTAACGAGCAAACCTCGAGCAAACCCGAGCAACCCCCGAGCCAGATCTCGGAGATGCAAACCTCGCGGCCGTCGGAGCGGCAAGTTCCGCACCTGTCCTGGACGGCCAGACCCGGATCGCAGGGCCTGTTCCCCGATACGCGCAAACGCACGCCGATGCGCGCAGAAGAGAACGCCCCGCACTATATTTGCAGGACGAACATTCCTATGGCGTCAATCGAGCCGGGCTCGCCCGCCGCCACTAAACGAAACAGCGGAACCAGCGCAAACCCCGTCAATACCGCACCGGACGCCGACGCGCGCGCCGCGGGATTGCAATCGTATGGTCTGCTGTACGGTTCGTCGGCGGTCATGCTGGATCTTTATACGCAGATCGACCGCGTGGCCATGACCGAGGCCACGGCGCTCATCGTCGGCGAGTCGGGCACGGGCAAGGAACTGATCGCCCGCACGATCCACGCGCACAGTGAGCGCCGCGATGGTCCGTTCATCGCGGTGAACTGCGGCGCGATTCCCGACGAACTGATCGAGGCCGAGTTGTTCGGCCACGAAAAAGGCAGCTTCACCGGCGCCGTGCAGGCGCGCGACGGTCACTTCGAGCACGCGCGCGGCGGCACGCTGTTCCTCGACGAAATCACCGAGATGTCGCTGCTGCACCAGGTGAAGCTGCTGCGCGCCCTCGAAACGGGCGAGTACTTTCCGGTGGGCGGCAACGAAGCGATTCGCGGCGACGTGCGCATCATCGCCGCCACCAACCGCGACCCCCTGACGGCCGTGAAGGAAAACTGCCTGCGCGAAGACCTGATGTACCGGCTCGCGGTGTTTCCACTGCGCGCGCCGCCGCTGCGCGAGCGCGAGCGCGACCGCGAACTGCTCGCGCAGCATTTCCTCACCGAACTGAACGACCAGGAAGGCACGCAAAAAACCTTCAGCAAGCGCGCGCTCGAAACCGTGCGCAACTGGTCGTGGCCCGGCAACGTGCGCGAACTGAAGAACGCGGTGTACCGCGCGTTCATCCTCGCGGAAAAGGTCGTGGAGATCGCCCATCCGCAACTGGTGCCGCGCGTGAAGAAGCCCGTCACCCAGGGCGACGCGATGAGCGTATGGATCGGCACACCGCTCGCCGATGCGCAAAAGCAGATAATTCTCGGCACGCTCAAGTATTGCGGCGGCGATAAACGCCTCGCGGCACGCACGCTCGGCGTGAGCCTCAAGACGCTCTACAACCGGCTCGGCAGCTACGGCGCCGACGATGGTGAAGCCGAAGCGCCCACTGACCCGGACACGAACGAAGCCTGATTGCCCTTCTCCACGCCTCGCGCGCTGTGCCTCTATCGCGGCACGCTCGTTGCGCGGCAGCGCAGATCAAAGGTCTGTCTGCCGCGCACGCCCTTTTGCAATTTCTTGCACTTTACTTATCCCGGTGAGTAATCGCATGTTGCACAATCCGCAGCACGTTAAGTAAGCAAAACATGCTGGATGTCCGCGCAACGTGGTGCTATTCGGCTAGCGGCAGGAAATCATCATGCAAGAACGAAGTACTCGGGCGCGTGTTGCGCCATCCGTGTCAGCGGCAGTCGCAGGAAGGATTGCCGGTGTGCCCCCGCTCCCCTCCACTCCCCCCCGTCGGCGACACGTCATGTCGCTCACGCTGCTCGCCACGCTGGCTAGCCTCGCGTGCTCGGCTTGCAGCTCGCTCTACTCCGAAGGCGCGCAAACGGGCGCCGGCATTGCCGGCGCGGCGGTCGCCTCGAAAGTGACGAACAACGCCGCCGTGGCGACTGGCATCGGCCTTGGCGCCGTGGCCGCGGCGAAGGCCGGCGTGCAGTACTCCGAGCGCGTCGTCCACACCAACACCCAGAACAGCATCGCGAAAGCCGCGGGCGCGCTCGACGTCGGCGCGGTCGCACCCTGGTCGATCACGCACTCGTTCCCGATCGAGGACGACGAGCATGGCCGCGTCACGGTGAGCCGAACGATCAGCAGCGGCGCGCTCGACTGCAAGGAGATCGTGTTCTCCGTCGACCACGAGGCCACGAAGGACAAGCCCGCTTCGAGCGCCTTCTTCGTCGCTTCGGTGTGCCGCGACGGCGACAACTGGAAGTGGGCCTCGGCCGAACCCGCCACCGCCCGCTGGGGTGCGCTGCAATGAACGGCATGAACGCGCGCACGAGTCGCGCACGGCACGTTGAAACGGATTCGTCGACGTCTCGCCCCGTGAAGCTCATCGCGCTGGCCGCGCTCTGCGCGGGCATCACGCTGGCCGCGAGCGGTTGCTCGTCGATCGGCGCGGCGAGCGGCGCCGCCGCGGCGGCGGCCACGGGCATTGTCACGGCGAATCCCGCCGTGGGCATCGGTGTGGGCATTGCCGTGCAGGCGGCCACCGACGAAGCCGTCGGCCGCTTCATGAAGAACATGCACGCAGACCAGCAAGAGTTGATCGCCGAAACCGCCGGCCGCCTGCCGGTGGGCGGCATGGACATCTGGCGCATCAAGCATCAGCTGCCCGTGGAGAACGGACACGGCCAGGTACGCGTGACGCGCGCGTTCTCCAACGCGCTCACGCTCTGCAAGGAGTTCGTGTTCTCGGTGCAGGACGGCGACAAGGCCGACGCGCCCGAGCAGTGGTTCACCGCGAGCGCGTGTCAGGACCAGTCGGGCTGGGAGTGGGCCTCGGCCGAGCCTGCGGTGGAGCGCTGGGGCACGCTGCAATAGCCGTCCTTATCCGCAAAAGAAAAACGGTCGCGGGGCTGGCTCAGCCCGCGACCGTTTTTCATGCGCGCGACCCGCGCAGCGTTCAGGACTCCACGTCTTCGAGACTGAAGATCTCCGACTGGTCGTTGTACGAGAAGATCTCGCCATAACGGCCCCAGTCGATCACGGTGTCGAGCGTTTCTTCCGCCGCGCCGTCGGAGAGAGAATCCTCCAGTTCCTGCTCGAAGCGCACGCGCGGCGCACGATGGCCCGGGCGCTCGTTGAGCACCTTCTTGATCCGCGCCGCGAGCGGCACGTGGCGCAGCAGATGTTCGGCGAACATCATCTTGCGCTCCTGCGTGCCAAATTCCGCGAACACGCGCGCGGGCGGCGTGAGGAGCACATCGCCTTCGCGCACGTCGGCGAAACCCAGGTTCTGCAGCACTTCCGCGATCGGGAAGAGGTCGTCCACTTCCAGATGCAGCGAGCGCGCAATTTCCGGCATGTCGGCGCGGCCGTGGTACGGCGCGGCCGCGAGCGTTTCGATCAGACCGGCCATCAGGTTGGTCGACACGCGCGGCAGCCAGCTGCCGAGTTCCAGCCCCTTCTTTGTGGTTTCGTCGGTCTGACGCGCGGTCATCTTCGCGTAGATGTCGTCCACGAGCTTGCGGAACACGGGGTCGAGACGGTTGCGCGGATGCTTGAACGGCACCTTGATTTCGGCCACCACGCGCCCCGGATTCGACGAGAGCACGAGAATGCGGTCGCACATGAACACCGCTTCCTCGATGTTGTGCGTGACGATGAGCACCGACTTGATCGGCAGACGCCCTTGCGTCCACAGGTCGAGCAGGTCGGTACGCAGCGTTTCGGCGGTCAGCACGTCGAGTGCGGAGAACGGCTCGTCCATGAGCATCAGCATCGGGTCGACCACGAGCGCGCGCGCGAAACCCACGCGCTGACGCATACCACCCGAAAGCTCACGCGGGTAGGCGTTTTCGAAGCCGTCCAGACCGATCAGGTCGATGGCCGCGAGCGCCCGTTCGCGACGCTCGCGCGCGCCGACGCCCTGCGCTTCGAGACCTGCTTCCACGTTCTGCAGCACGGTGAGCCAGGGGAACAGCGCGAAGGTCTGGAACACCATCGCCACGCCTTCGGCCGGCCCGTCGAGCGGCTTGCCGCGCCAGGTGACGTCGCCGGAGGTCGGCGAGATCAGGCCCGCGATGATGCGCAGCAACGTGGACTTGCCCGAGCCGGAACGGCCCAGCAGCCCGACGATCTCGCCCTCGCGCAACTGGAGGTTGGCGTCGTCGAGCACGAGCAGCTCGCCCTGGGACTTGTTGAAGCCCCGGCACACGTCCTTCACGTTCAGGATTTCTTCGCCGAGGCGCGGCGGGTTCGGAGCCGTCTGCACATCTCCGTGCGCGGCGCTCAGCGTCTTGGGGTTTTGCATCGCGTTACCTTCGATCATTCGTTGTTCGATCAGTCGTCGATCAGTCGAGCCGCAGACGGGACTCGGCATACGTGTATAGCGGGCGCCACAACAGGCGGTTGAACAGCGTGACGAAGAGCGACATCACGGCAATGCCGAGAATGATCTTCGGGTAGTCGCCGGCCGCCGTCATCTGCGCGATGTAGGCGCCAAGGCCGTGCGCGACGACCTTCGTGTCGCCCCACTGCACGAACTCCGCGACGATGCTCGCGTTCCACGCGCCACCCGAGGCCGTGATGGCACCCGTCACGTAGTACGGGAAAATGCCCGGGAGCATGGCCTGACGCCACCATTGCCATCCACGGATGTGAAAGTTCTTCGCCGCTTCCTTGTAGTCGTTCGGATAGGCGCTGGCCCCTGCAATCACGTTGAACAGGATATACCACTGGGTGCCGAGCACGATGAGCGGCGACAGCCAGATGTCAGGGTTGAGGTGAAAGCGCACGATCACGATCACGAACACCGGGAACAGGAGGTTCGCCGGGAACGCCGCGAGGAACTGCGCGAGCGGCTGGACCTTTTCGGCGAGCGCCGGGCGCAGGCCGATCAGCACGCCGAGCGGCACCCAGATCACCGAAGCGATGGCGATCAGCAGCAGCACGCGAAAGAGCGTGATGAAGCCGAGACCGAGCACGTGCCACACCTCGTCGAGCGTCACGCCCGTGCGCACATACGCCACCACGCGCCACACCACGAACACGGTCAGTGCGATCACGAGCACGGCCCAAACGGCGTCGCCGATGCGCGTACGCAAGCCGCCGCGGCCGCGCGCTACGGGCGCGGCAAACGTCACGTTCGGAAACGACGGCAGCTGGATCCGCATGCGCGCAGCCTTGGCGAAGAGCCAGCCAAGCGGCACGAGCAGTTGATGAATGAGGTGGGTACGGCGAATCAGGTCGAGGAGCCACGATTCCGGCGCGTCGCCCGAACTCGTGTTTTCCATCCGGAACTTGTCCGCCCACGCGACCAGCGGGCGGAACAGGAACTGGTCGTACGCAAGAATGACCACGATCATCGTCAGGATCACCCAGCCGATCGCGTGCAGATTCTTATCCGAGATCGCCTGCGCCAGGTACGCGCCGATGCCCGGCAGCGTGATCGTGTTGTTGCCCACCGTGATCGCTTCGGAAGCCACCACGAAGAACCAGCCACCCGACATCGACATCATCATGTTCCAGATGAGGCCCGGCATCGAGAACGGCACTTCGAGCTTCCAGAAACGCTGCCATGCGGTCAGGTGAAAGCCGCGCGAGACCTCGTCCAGATCGCGCGGCACAGTGCGCAGCGACTGGTAGAAGCTGAAGGTCATGTTCCACGCCTGGCTCGTGAAGATCGCGAAGATCGCCGCGAGTTCTGCGCCCAACACGCGCGAGGGAAAGAGCGCGAGGAAGAACGTGACCGTGAACGAGATATAGCCGAGCACCGGCACGGACTGCAGGATGTCGAGAATCGGCACGAGCAACTGGCCCGCGCGGCGGCTCTTCGCCGCGAGCGTGCCATACACGAGCGTGAAGGTGAGCGAGGCGACCATCGCCGCCAGCATGCGCAGCGTGGTGCGCATGGCGTACTCGGGCAGGTTGGCCGGGTCGAGCGAGATGACCTGGGTCTTGAGCGTGGCGATGGGCGCCATGCTCTCGTGAAAGCCCACGGCCGCCATCGCGATCAGGCCGATCATCAGCGGGAACGCGACGAAGTCCCAGCGGTTCGGCAGCACGCGCCACGCCGAGGCGTTGGCCGTACGGTTCAGGTTGAAGCTGAACTCCATTCAGACGCCCTCCGCGCCGGGTTTCAGGAATGCGGGCGACATGGCGTCCGCGCCGCCGCACAGGCGTGGCACTTGCTGCTGGGATGGCGGATCGACAAGGGCAAGGTGCATGGACACAGAATTTCGTTGGCGTTGATGACACGGCGACGATGCCGCGGTGGTACGCACCGCCCGCGCCGTAGTTGCAGCTGACGGCTGGCGGCTCGCGACTGGGCTTGCCTCGACTGAAACGGCACGACACTACTACAACCTTCATGACACTCACAACCGCGCCCCGCACGTCACGAAAGCCTGACCACGCGGGCTTTCGGGGCGCTTTCGCAAGGCCTTCTGGACAGCTTCCGGAACGCACTGCGCGTGGCTTCTTGACGTCATCGTGATGACGTATCGATGACGCCTTGATGACACATCGATCATCGCTCCTGCCACTTCGTGGCCGCCGACGCCAGTGGGCGTCGCTTGCGCGCCACACGCCAGCACACGCGCGAACCTCGTGCGCGAAGCCGCGCTGACCACGCTTGCACCCCTTCCTGCCCGCTCATCGCCGCGTATCGCCGTGCTGACGTCATGCAGCTTGCATGTTGGCGATCTACGCACGCACCGCCGCCCTCGCGCGCCGCCTCGCAACAGCGCGCCGCCGCTTCGAGAGCGGGTTCGCGAGCCCCGTTCGAGGGGTAAAATCGACACGCTCTGTCAGTGGCGCTTCGACGCCCCGGGGGTACCGATACCACGCCTCAATACCACTCACGAACCAGAAGGCCGATGAACAGGAGACTCTTGCGCCAGGCAGCCGGACCTCTCGGGGTTGTGGTGGTCGCGCTCGTCTGCTGGGCGGCGGCCGACTGGCTCGCGGACCGCATGGTCCGCCAGGAGTTCGAGGCGGCGCTCACCGCACAGCGCCAGATGATGCGCTCGGTCGTGGACAACATGGCCGAAGTGATCGCAAGCGACCTCGCCATGTCGCGCGCCATTCCGGCGACGATGGCCGAAACCCGCGTCGTCCAGCAGGCGCTCACCGCGGCCGCGCATTATGCCGCGTCGAGCGATTCGACGGAACTGGCGCGGCGCAAGGAACTGCAAGGCGTGCCGGCGCTCTCCGGCGTCGACCGCTTCCTCCATGACGCCCAAGGCTTCTCCGGGCTCGATGCGATCTGGCTCGTCAACGCCAATGGCATCTGCATCGCGTCGAGCAACGCGCTCGAAAAGATCTCTTACGTCGGCGTGGACATGCGTCCGCGCGCCTATCTGAACGACACGCTGCTCGGGGCGTTCTCCGAAGCCTACGGCGTGGGCACGGCAAGCGGAGAGCCCGGCATTTTCGTCGCCGCGCCCGCCTATGACGACGGCCTGCTGGTCGGCGCCGTGGTCGCGAAGGTCAGCATCGCGCGGCTGCGCCACTGGGTCACGCGCCCTGGCACCTTCGTCGCGGACAATAACGGCGTCATCATCATGGCCCATGACAGCGCGCTCGAAGGGCGAGCCCTGCCAGGTTCGCACGTCGCGGAAATGAACGCAGTGGACCGCGTGAACACCTATCTGCGCGAGCATTTTGCGCCGCTCGAGCTGCGCTCGGCCTCGAAAACCGCGTTGAGCGAGGCGCCGTGGGTCCCGCGCGCCGACGCGGCGCAAATGATCGAGTTGCCGGGCCAACGCTCGCCCGCGCTCTACGAACAGCGCGGCGGCCTGAACTCCGGGCTCTCGGCGCATCTCGTGGATCCGGTCAATGCGTGGTCCGAGCTGATCGCGAACCACCAGCGCGACCGGCTCCTCATTTTCCTCACGCTCGCGGGCACGGCCGCACTCGCGGCGGTGATCTCGGTCTCGTGGGTGCGCGAGCGGCGCCTGCACCACGCGAGCCGCGATCTCGCCGGGCAACTGCAGGCCGCGAACGCACTGCTCGCCGCCGAGGCGCGCCACGACGCCCTGACCGGCGCGCTCTCGCGCCGCTACTTCCTCGACCTGCTGCGCCGCGAGATCGACGCCGCCTATGCGGCGGGTACGCCGCTGTGCATGGCGATCGCCGACCTCGACTACTTCAAGCAGATCAACGACCGCTTCGGCCATCCGGCCGGCGACCGCGCGCTCCAGCATTTCGTGGAAACCTGCCGCGCCGAACTGCGTGCCGACGACGCCGTCGGCCGTCTGGGTGGCGAGGAGTTCGGCATCCTGCTGCCCGCGACCTCGCTCACCACGGGCCACGCCGTGCTCGACCGCCTGCGCCAGCAGCTCGGCAAGCGCATTTGCGCGGAACTACCCGAGGATGCGAGCGTGAGCGTGAGCATCGGCGTGACCGAGCTTGCCGCCGCGCAGGATCAGCCGGAGCGTCTGATGAGCCGCGCCGACCTCGCGCTCTACATGGCGAAGGCGGCTGGGCGCGACCGTTGCGAAGCCATGACGGCCGAGGGCGTCGTCCCGCCGCGCGCCGCGGCGCCGACCTGGTGAGTGCGCAACGAACGGCTGTAACTCCTCAAACGAGAGATGCCCGTACCAGGCTGCGGGGCTCGTCCGGCTCAACCGGCGAGGCGCGGTATGATGGGATGAACGGTGCGCGCCAGTCCATGCGGCGCGCATGAGTCAAACCGCGCCACTTCGGTGTTCCGCACAAATCTGGAGGCATGCATGAAGGGAAATCTGGTCATTGTCTGCCGCGATCAGGATGCGCTCGCGTTCGACCAGTTGATGGTCGAGTACGGCGCGTTCCAGACGCGCCTGTCATCGACCGCGTGGTACCTGAAACTCGACGCCACGCCCGAGCTGATTCAGGAAGAGATACTTGCCCGCCTCGGCAAGTACACCACGCACTACATCTTCGAGGCCGACACCGTGACGTACAACACGGTGGACAACGATGCCGCCGCCGCGCTCGATACGCTTTTCACGGCCTGAGCGGCTGCGTCTGGCTTCATCTGGCATCACCTGGCGTCGCTGAGGCGGCGCCTTCGGACGGAACCTCACGCAACACCCAGGCCGCACCCATCCGGCCATGCCCCACCTGCGCGGTGCGGGCGCCCGCAAGCCAAACAACCGCGAATTACCAGATCTGCGCCGCTTCGGTTACGGTGCGCTCCACCACGTCGAACGCAAACGTCATGCGCACCGCAAGCCCGCCGCTTTCGCCGTTGCCGATTGAGAGCTCGCCGCCCGCGCGGCGCACGAGGCGCTCGACGATCGCGAGCCCCAAGCCGCTGTGGCCGTTGCCGCCGCGCGCGGGGTCAAGCCTCACGAACGGCCGGCTCGCCTGCGTGAGATCCTGGTCGGGGATGCCCTTGCCGTGGTCGCGCACGGTGAGCGAAAAACCCGTTGCCCCGCGCTCGCTCTCGATCACGACGGGCGGTGCGCCATACGCGTTGGCGTTGTCGAGCAGGTTCGAGACCACGCGCTCGAGCGTGGCGGCGGGCAGACGAAACTCCGGACCCGCGCGCAGGCGCATTTCGATTGCAATCGTTTCGCCGTTCGCCGTGCGGTGGTTGCGCGCAATGCGCTCGCACTGATCGTCGACCTCAACGGGTTCGCTGCGATCGGCCCCGTCGTGCGCGAACACGAGAAACTGGTCGACGATGTGCGCCATCGACTCCACGTCGCGTACCACGCCGTCGCGCACCTTTTGCTCGTCCATCATTTCGGCGCGCAGGCGCAGCCGCGCAAGCGGTGTCTTGAGATCGTGCGCCACGCCCGCCAGCATGACGGCGCGGTCTTTCTCGGTGCGCTCGACTTCCTTGACCATCTGATTGAACCCGAGTGTGAGCTGGCGCATCTCGCGCGGCCCGCGCTCGGGCACGGGTGGCACCGGCTCGCCCCGGCCAAAACGGCCCACGGCCTGCGCGAGCGCGCTCAGAGGCTGTTGCAGCATCCATGCGGCCACGAGCGCGGCGATGACGGCGGTGGCAAAAATGGTGATGACCCAAGGCAGAAGCTTGTCGAGCGGCCGCATGATGCGCAACGGCTGGCCCGGCAAGACGATCCAGCGGGCGTCCTGCGGCCCGCGCACCCAGAGTGTGGGCGGCCCGCCGGGCGGTCCGACGCGCACGTCGGTGCCGGGCGGCATGCGCTCGCGCACGTCGTCGATGAAACGGCGCAGCGGCTCAGGCATGCGTTCGGTGACCGGCGGCACGGCGGAGCTTGCCGGGTCGACGAGCTGCACGCGCGAAGGCAGCGGCTGGTCGGGCTCGCGCACGACGTGCTGGCGCACCGCGTCGACGAGGAAGGTCGCCTCCTCGACGGCGTAGCGCGTTTGCATCTGGTTGTGTTCGACGCGCATGAGCGCGAACCAGGCGACATGCGACACCAGCAGAACGCCGACGAAGATGACCGCGAGGCGCCCGAACAGCGAATCAACCGGCCGGCGCATGGTTGCCCTGCTCTCCGTCGGGAACGAACACGTAGCCGCGGCCGCGCACGGTCTGGATGAAGCGCGGCGTGGACGGATCGCTTTCGAGAATGCGCCGCAGACGCCACACCTGAACGTCAATGCCGCGGTCCGTGCCGTCGTACTCGGGACCGTGCAGCAATTCCAGCAGCCGCTCGCGCGTGAGCGTGCGCATGGGGTGGTTCACGAAAATCTTCAGAAGCGCGAATTCGCTGCCCGACAGCATGATGGGCTTGCCTTCCTGCTGAAGCGTGCGCGACTGGAAGTCGAGCGTGAAGCGGCCGAACGCGTACGGCTCGCGCTGCTCGGGCGCCGCGGCCGAAGGCAGCGTGCGGCGCCGGCGCAGCACCGCCTGCACGCGCGCGAGCAGCTCGCGCGGGTTGAACGGCTTGCCGAGGTAGTCGTCCGCGCCGAGTTCGAGGCCGACGATGCGGTCCACGTCGTCCGCGCGCGCCGTGAGCATGATGACGGGGATGTCGTCGCCGGCCGCGCGCAGCTTGCGCAGCGCAGTCAGGCCGTCCACGCCCGGCATCATCAGGTCGAGCACGATCAGGTCGGGGCGCTCGCGCTCGAGCCGCCGCTCCAGCGAGCCGGCGTCGTGCAGCACCGAGACTTCCATGCCCTGGCGCGCCAGATAGTCGCGCAGGAGGTCGCGTAGTTCGAGGTCGTCGTCGACGACAAGGATTTGAGTAGCCATGGGATGAAGTGTAACGCGCACGCGCGGGCCGTTTGCTTACAGCTCTTCCACCTGGGTTACGAGGTGTTACCGCGAAAGGCGCGTGTAATGTCGCGTAATCTCGGCGGCCTGCCGCGTAACACGCGCCACCTGACGGGTCGATACGCTAGGGACACCGGTTGCGAGCGCCACCACTTCTGAAAGCGCCGCGCCAGACCGGATAAAACCCTCATGGATTTGTCAGGAGCATCACCATGTACAAGACGACTTCGCGCCTTCTCGCTATCGCCGCTGCCTCGCTCGCGCTCACCGTGGGCGCCACCGCCGCTAACGCCCAGACGCCGCCCCCGGGCGGTCCCGGCATGATGCAGCACGGTCCCGGCATGCACGGCGACTTCATGCTCGGCTTCAAGAAACTGCACGACAAGCTGAACCTGAACGCCGCGCAGGAAAAGCAATGGCAGGCCGCGCTCGACACGATGAAGCAGAACCATCAGGCCATGCGCAAGAATCACGAACAGATGAAGCAGCAGTTCGATTCGATGAAGAACCAGCCGATCCTCGACCTGAACGCCATGCACACGGCGCACGAGCAGGTCGAGCAGCAGAACCAGCAACTGCGTGAGCAAACCACGCAAGCGTGGCTCGCGTTCTACAACGGCCTGAACGATCAGCAGAAGACGACCGTGAGCACGGCGATCAAGGAACGCTTCGCGAAGATGGAGCAGCGCCACGACCAGATGCGCCAGCGGTGGGAGCAGCATAACAAGGGCGGCGCTTCGGCACCGGCCGCGCAGGAGTAATCGGACCCCACACGCGCCGCCCCGGGGCGGCGCGCCGATACGAAATTGCGCGAAAATGCGCGCAAATGTGCGCAAACGTGCGCAACTGTGTGACTAAGCGCCGCGGGATTCGCACCCCGCGGCGCTTTTTTCGTGGCGCGGGCATTTGCCCGCCCCTCGCGATCCAACGCTCAGGCGAGATCGAACAGCAGCACTTCCGCCGCCGCGCCACTCGCGAGCGCGACACCTGCCTCGTCTTCGATCATCGCGGCATCGCCGGCTTCGAGGCGCTGGCCGTTCACATCCAGCGCGCCGCGCGCGACGTGGAGATAAACGCGCCGCCCGGCGGGCACCGCATATTCGACGCGCTCCTCGCCGTCCACGAGTCCCGCGTAGATCGAGGCATCCGAGCGCACCGTCACCGAGCCGTCACGCCCATCGGGAGAGGCGACGAGGCGCAGCCGCCCGCGCTTGTCGGCGTCGTCGAAGCGCTTTTCCTCGTAGCCGGGCGCCCCGCCGCGCTCGCGCGGCAGCAGCCAGATTTGCAGCAGGTGCGCTTCCTCTTCCTTCGAGCCGTTGAACTCGCTGTGCATCACGCCCGTGCCGGCGCTCATGCGCTGCACGTCGCCGGGACGGATGGTCGAGCCGTTACCCATGCTGTCGCGATGCGCAAGCGCGCCGGCAAGCACGTAGGTCACGATCTCCATATCGCGGTGACCGTGCGCCCCGAAGCCCTGCCCGCCAGCGATGCGGTCGTCGTTGAGCACCCGCAGCGCACCGTAATGCATGTGCGCTTCGTCGAAGTAGTCGGCAAACGAAAAACTGTGGTACGAGTCGAGCCAGCCGTGGTTGGCGTGGCCGCGTTCGTCAGCGCGTCGGATGGTCAGCATGGCAATCTCCGGTCAATCATGTCGATGTCCGAAGGTAAGGGCGGCGGCCCGCTTGCACAATCCGCAGCGGCGCACCGCATCGTTTCGCCAGCAACATCAATGGGCTGCGCTGCCAGCGCCGCCCTCCGTCAGACTGGCACGCCCTCCGGCTTCGGGTAAAATACCGCGCTTTTCGGCCAGCGCGAGCCCGATGGCCCGGCGTGGACAACCCGGGGCGGCTACCCCGCCTCGCCAACATGCGTTTGCGCCGGGGCCGGACTGCGTTGCGCTTTCCGACCCGCATTTTTGATCGCCTAGAATGGCGGCCAACGGTCACGAGCCGTAGCCGCCCCGCTTCGGCCGCGCGCCCCTTACCGCGCCGCGCCGCCCGTATCAGCCGTGCATGAGACCGGAGTCAGTGCTCACGCACTCACTGCGGCTCGACAGGAGAATGATGAAGAAGTTTGCAGTGTGCGTGGCGCTGGCCCTCATCGCGGGCAGCGCCGCCGCCAAAGAGTGGAAAACCGTGCGCATCGGCGTGGACGCCAGCTATGCGCCGTTCGAGTCCAAAGCGCCGAACGGACAGATCGTCGGTTTCGACGTCGATCTCACGAAAGCCCTTTGTGCGCGCATGAACGTGAAGTGCGTCTGGGTGGAGAACGACCTCGACGGCATCATCCCGGCGCTCAAGGCCCGCAAGTTCGACGCGATCGTGTCGTCGCTGACCATCACGCCGCAGCGCGCCCGGCAGATCGACTACTCCGCAAAGATGTTCGATGCGCCCGCACGCATGCTCGCGCGCACGGGTTCGCCGCTTCTGCCTACGCCTGCCTCGCTCAAGGGCAAGAACGTGGGCGTCGAGCAGGGCTCGACCCAGGAAGCGTACGCGAAGGCGCACTGGGCGCCGCAGGGCGTGAACGTGATCTCGTACCAGAATCAGGACCAGGTCTACCAGGATCTGATCGCCGGGCGTCTCGACGCCACGCTGCAAGACGAAGTCCAGGCGGACTTCGGCTTCCTGAAGACGCCGCGCGGCAAGGGTTTCGCGTGGGCCGGCCCGGAAGTGGAAGACCCGGCGACGATTGGTGACGGCACCGCGATCGGCCTGCGCAAAGACGACGCCGACCTGAAGGCGAAATTCAACACGGCGCTGGCCGCGATTCATGCCGACGGCACGTTCGACAAGATCGCGAAGCAGTACTTCGACTTCGATATCTATAAGGCCAAGTGAACGGGAAAGCACACGCAGGTAAATAAACAACGAGACATTACCGCTCGCGATTCGCGCCACGACGCCTGAAAGCTCCGGGGGCTCCCCGATAGACCGCCACCGGGCTTCGTATACAGTCACAGGCGCGCTCACGAGCGCAATCGCATCGGCCACGCGCGCGTACGCAACACTGCGCACGAACACCGCGCGGCCATGAACGGATTTGAACCGCGGCAGACAAGCGCCGCGCCTTTCGCGGTGTGAGAAGCGCACCGTCAAGGACTCGCCCATGTTTCTTCAAGGCTACGGCCCGCTGATCCTCGCCGGCACCTGGCAGACCGTCAAGCTCGCCGTGCTGTCGCTCGCACTCTCGTTCGTGCTCGGGCTGATCGGCGCGGCGGCCAAGCTCTCCAAAAACCGCGTCGCGCACGGTGCGGGCACGCTCTACACCACGCTCATTCGCGGCGTGCCCGATCTCGTGCTCATGCTGCTGCTCTTCTACAGCATCCAGATCTGGCTGAACAACCTCACCGACATGCTCGGCTGGGATCAGATCGACATCAACCCGTTCCTCGCGGGCGTGGTCGTGCTCGGCTTCATCTACGGCGCTTACTTCACCGAGACCTTCCGCGGCGCGTTCCTCGCCGTGCCGCGCGGCCAGCTCGAAGCGGGCCACGCCTACGGCATGACGAACTGGCAGGTGTTCGTGCGCATCATGTTCCCGCAGATGATGCGCTTCGCGCTGCCCGGCATCGGCAACAACTGGCAGGTGCTCGTGAAGTCCACGGCGCTCGTCTCGATCATCGGTCTCGCCGATGTCGTGAAAGCCAGCCAGGACGCCGGCAAGGGCACGCTGCGGTTCTTCTTCTTCACGCTGCTCGCCGGCGCAATCTATCTCGTCATCACCACGGTCTCCAACTTCGTGCTGATGTATCTCGACAAGCGCTACTCCACCGGTGTGCGCAAGGCGGATCTCTGAATCGCGCGAGGCCAAGACCATGCAAGACTTCGTCCAACTGATCCAGCAGTACTGGCGCAACTACCTCTTCTCCGACGGCTACCACTTTAGCGGCGTGGCCATCACGCTGTGGCTGCTCGTCATCTCGATCGGGCTCGGCTTCTGCCTCTCGGTGCCGCTCGCCGTCGCGCGCGTATCGAAGAAGAAGTGGCTCGCCGGGCTCGTGTGGCTTTACACGTATATCTTCCGCGGCACGCCGCTCTACGTGCAGTTGCTGCTGTGCTATACGGGCCTCTACAGCCTCGAGATCGTGCGCAACCACGAGCTCACGAGCGCGTTCTTCAGAAGCGGCATGAACTGCACGCTGCTTGCGTTCACGCTCAACACCTGCGCGTACACCACCGAAATCTTCGCGGGCGCGATCAAGGCCACGCCCTACGGTGAAATCGAAGCCGCACGCGCCTACGGCATGTCGCAATTCACGCTGTACCGCCGCGTGATCCTGCCTTCGGCGCTGCGTCGCGCACTGCCCTACTACAGCAACGAAGTCATCTTGATGCTGCACGCAACGACCGTGGCCTTCACGGCCACCGTGCCGGACATCCTGAAGATCGCGCGCGACGTGAACTCGGCGACTTATCAGTCGTTCGGCGCGTTCGGCATCGCCGCCCTGCTGTACCTGATCATTTCTTTCACGCTCGTGTGGCTGTTCCGCCAAGCCGAGCGCCGCTGGCTCGCATACCTGCGACCGCAAGGCAAGTGAGCCCGCTAGAGGTCAATTGATGAATTCCCAGAAGCAGAAGCTGTTCGTCGACTCCATCCACAAGAAGTATGGCGACAACGAAGTCCTCAAGGGCGTGTCCCTGAAAGCCAATGCAGGCGACGTGATCAGCGTGATCGGCTCGTCCGGATCGGGCAAGAGCACGATGCTGCGTTGCATCAACTTCCTCGAGCAACCCAACGCCGGGCGCATCGTGGTGGATGGCGAAGCAGTCACCACGCGCGCGGACAAGCGCACGGGCGCGCTGCATCCCGCCGACGCGAAGCAACTCCAGCGCGTGCGCACCAAGCTCGCAATGGTGTTCCAGCACTTCAACCTGTGGTCGCACATGTCGGTGCTCGAGAACGTGATCGAGGCCCCGGTGCACGTGCTGGGTCTGTCGCGCAAGGAAGCCGAAGATCGCGCGCGCACCTATCTGGAGAAGGTCGGTCTCGCGCCGCGCGTGGAGAAGCAATATCCCTCGCACCTCTCGGGCGGTCAGCAGCAACGCGTGGCGATTGCCCGCGCGCTCGCCATGCATCCGGATGTCATGCTGTTCGACGAGCCCACCTCGGCGCTCGACCCCGAACTCGTGGGCGAAGTGCTCAAGGTGATGCAGAAGCTCGCCGAGGAAGGCCGCACGATGATCGTGGTCACTCACGAAATGGGTTTCGCGCGCAACGTTTCGAACCACGTCATGTTCCTGCACAAGGGACTCGTGGAAGAGGAAGGCCAGCCGGCCGAGGTATTCGCCAATCCGAAGAGCGAGCGCCTGCGCCAGTTCCTTTCGGGCAGCCTCAAGTAAGACGACCCACTGGTTCGCCCCTTTCGGCGATGTAGTAAAAGTAGTATTACAAGGCGCTTACGGCGCCTTTTCTTTTTTCGTCTTTTGCCCTCGAAAAGCCGTCGGTTTCCGCTCAAAAACGGCGTTTTTCGCATTACTCCTTGTGAAATCTCTCGTCAATAGTGGCAATCCTGAACTTAGCCATTTGATAGACGTGAGTCCCTTGCCCCGTAAGGCTTTCGATCTATTTGTAGTACCTCTCTGATCACCATCCAGGAAGGCCATATTGCAATTTGACGACACCCCGGGGTGCGAGCACGAATTTGTTCGCCAGCACGGACCTTTTTTGCTAAATTAGTAACCAAAGTAGCAAAACAAAGTTCATTAAAAGTAGTTTCACTTCAAAAAGAACGGGAGATGCCAGTCAACCAGGGGATCTGCAAGACGACCCAGCGCGGGTCGTGCAGTGGCAACAGCCCGTACGCCGATCCTCGGGGTAATTCTCCCTTACGCGACGATTTCTGTTCGCAGCGCCGCCAAGCGCACGGACGTCTTTCGCAGTACTAAGGTTGACTCTTTGACAGGGTATGGAGGAGAAGATGAAGAAAGCTTTGCTCGCCGCAGCATTGATGTCGGCTGGCGTGGTCGCGCATGCACAAAGCAGCGTCACGTTGTATGGCCGCCTCGACATGGGTATTGCGTATATGAACGGCATCGGTGCTGGTGTTAGCACCACCCCGGGCCACATCGGCTCGGCTACGCATGGCTCGAGCCAGGTTCAGCTCGAAAGCGGCTACTGGGGCACCAGCCTCTGGGGCATGAAGGGCGTTGAAGACATCGGTGGCGGCAACAAGGTTCTGTTCCACCTGGAAGGCAGCTTCAGCACGGCTAACGGCTCGCTCGGCTCGGCCGGCTCGCTCTGGAATCGCTGGGCAACCATCGGTGTAGCGAATGACCAGTTCGGTACGCTGCTCGCTGGCCGCATGCTGTTCATCTCCAACGGCATTTGGGACTTCGACCCGTTCGGTCAGTCGAACTGGTCGTCGGCTTCGATGGTCCGTGGCCGCAACTGGCCGCAATCGAGCAACAACATTTCGTACCAGTCGCCGAACTGGATGGGCTTCGACGTGTACGGCCAGTACGCGTTCTCGAACGCGACGAACTGGAACGGCAACGGTACGACGAACCAGGGTCGCGAAGCTGGCCTGCAGCTCACCTACACGAGCTCGCTGTTCCAGATCCGCGGTCTGTATGACGAAATCCGCAATCCGAACAACGGTCAGCTGGGCGGCATCTACAACGCGCTCAACGGCGGCAACACGACTCCGGTCGGCACCCAGGCCACCGGCAATGGCGTGTTCGCGTATTCGCGTGACTACATGGCCATGTTCAACGTGTTCCTCGGCGCGTTCAAGATTCAAGGCGGCTATGAAGCCATCCGTTCTTCGGGCATGAACCCGGGTGTCATCGGTCAGCCGACCACGCTTGACCACGAATGGGGCGGTGTGACGTGGCAAATGACGCCGGCTGCAGCGCTGATCGCGGCGGTCTACCACGTCAATGCGAACAACGGCGGCGGCAACGCCACGCTGTACACGGTTGGTGGTTCGTACAACCTGTCCAAGCGCACGCTGCTCGACATCCAGGCAGGCACGGTGCAGAACAGCAAGGCGGCCAACTTCGGCCTGAACGCCAACAACTTCGGTACGGCGGCTGCCACCGGCAACCCGGTTCCGGGTCACAGCCAGGTTGGCGTGTACGCAGGTATCCAGCACTCGTTCTAATTTGAAGCGAGTGTAGACAGAACAGCTACATCGACGTTTTCACGCTGCTGCGAGAGGCGCGTATCGGTGCGATGTCCGAAAGGGTATCGCACCGTTTTTTATGCTGGGGACGGGCCACGAAAGTGGCGCCGTCCCCTTTTCTATTGGTGCATCAGGTGCTTCGTGTCCTTCGGGGACCGGCAGTCGAAAGCAAGCGGCCTCAAACCGCCGCTTCGTTCTCCTCGCCCGTGCGGATGCGGATCACGCGCTCCACGTCGGTCACGAAGATCTTGCCGTCGCCGATCTTGCCCGTGCGCGCCGCGCCGATGATCGCGTCGATCACCTGGTCGGCCTGATCGTTCGCGACCACCACCTCGATCTTCACCTTCGGCAGAAAGTCGACCACGTATTCGGCGCCGCGGTAAAGCTCCGTATGGCCCTTCTGGCGGCCGAAGCCCTTGACCTCGGTGACGGTCAGGCCCGTGAGGCCCACCTCGGCGAGCGCCTCGCGCACTTCGTCGAGCTTGAACGGTTTGATCACGGCAGTAATGCGTTTCATGGCGAACCTCGTCTCGTTATCGAATTTGTCGGAAATTTCAGAACATATCGGGATTCTACGCTGTGCGGCCGGGGCTCACGCCGAGGGCTTGCCCGCAGGCGCCGCGCTCGCTTCGTCGGGTACCTGCTCCAGATCGGCGAGCCACACCACCGACTCCGAATCGCTCGGCGCACGCCAGTCGCCGCGCGGAGACAGCGAGCCGCCCGAGCCGACTTTCGGCGCATTCGGAATGCAGGTGCGCTTGAACTGGCTCTGGCGGAAGAAGCGGTCGAGGAAAATGCGCAGATTGCGCTTGATCGCCGCGAGATCGTATTGATTGCGCACGACCGTCGCGTTCTCGGGCCACGCGCCGGCTTCCCGGTCGCCCCACGCGTGGCGCGCGAGGAACGCCACCTTTGAAGGCGCGAAGCCGAAGCGCAGCGTGTAATAGAGATTGAAGTCCTGAAGCTCGTATGGGCCGATCGTGCTCTCGGTTTTCTGCTCGGGCGCGCCATCGGACTTGCCCGGAATCAGCTCCGGGCTGATGTCGGTGGCGAGAATCGCCTCGAGCACGTCGCGGCCGCTCTCCCCGTTCTGGCCAATCTGGCCCGTTTCGGCCACCCAGCGCACGAGATGCGTGATGAGCGTCTTCGGCACGCTCGCGTTGACGTTGTAGTGCGACATGTGATCGCCGACGCCGTACGTGCACCAGCCGAGCGCAAGCTCGGAGAGATCGCCCGTGCCGATCACGATCGCGTGATTGAAGTTGGCGAGGCGGAACAGGTGATTCGTGCGCTCGCCGGCCTGCACGTTTTCGAAGGTGATGTCGTAGGTTTCCTTGCCTTCCGAATACGGATGGCCGAGATCTTCGAGCATCTGCATGCAGCTCTGGCGAATATCGATTTCGCGCGCCGTGCAACCGACGAGCGCCATCAGTTCGCGCGCCTGGCGCAGCGTGCGCTCGCTCGTGGCGAACCCGGGCATCGTGTACGCGAGGATGTTCGCGCGCGGCAGCCCGAGGCGATCCATCGCCTTCGCGCACACGAGCAGCGCATGCGTGGAGTCGAGCCCGCCCGAGACGCCAATCACCACTTTCTTGATGCCCGCCTGCGAGAGCCGCTGCACGAGCGCCTGCACCTGGATGTTGTAGACCTCGTTACAGCGCTCGTCGCGGCGCTTCGGATCGGCCGGCACGTAGGGGAAGCGCTCCACGCGACGCGACAGCGCGAGCGTTTCGCGCGCCCACGCGCCCTCGCCCGCCAGCTCACATGAAATCACGCGGAACTTCGCGACTTCATCGGCGTGGCGGCGAATCGAATCGCCGAACGTGGTCTGGCGGATGCGCTCCTGCTGCAACCGCGCGAGATCGATGTCGGCGAAGATGAGGTGCGAGTCGTCCGGGAAACGCTCCGATTGCGCGAGCAGTTCGCCGTTTTCGCACACGAGCGCGTGGCCGTCCCAGGCCATGTCGGTGGTCGACTCGCCCTTGCCCGCCGAGGTGTACAGATACGCAGCGAGACATCGCGCCGACTGTTGCGACACCAGCTGCTGCCGGTAGCCCGCCTTGCCCACCACGACATTCGACGCCGAAAGATTCACGAGCACCGACGCACCCGCGAGCGCCGCGAACGACGACGGCGGAATCGGCACCCAGACGTCCTCGCAGATCTCAACGTGAAAGCGCAGACCCGCGACCTGCGGCACCTCGAACAGCAGCGACGCCCCGAACGGCACGTCCGCGCCGGCGAGGCGCACGGTGTCGGTACTCGCGACATCGGCGGGACTGAACTGGCGCGGCTCGTAGAACTCGCCGTAGTTCGGCAGGAAACTCTTCGGCACAACGCCCGCCACACGCCCGCCCGCCACGACTGCGGCGCAGTTGAAAAGCGAGTGGCCCAAGCGCACCGGCAGACCCACGATCATCACGAGCGGCAGCGTGGCCGAGGCTTCCACGATCTGCGCGAGCGCGCGCTCGCAGGCGTCGAGCAACGCTTGCTGATGGAACAGGTCGTCGCAGGTATAGGCCGAGAGGCCAAGCTCGGGGAACGCGACGAGCGCCGCGCCCTTCGCGGCGGCCGCGCGCGCGAGCGCGAGCGTCTCGGTGGCGTTGAATGCGGGATCGGCCACGCGGCAGCGGGGCACGCCCACAGCCACGCGCGCAAAGCCGTGCGTATAGAGATTGAAGAAGCGCTCTTTCATTTCGATAACCTTGAGGCGGGCGCGCTGCGCACGAAAGCGCGCGTTCTGACGTTCGGGCTGCTTGATGCCCCTTGATGCCGCGTGGCTGCCGCCGCTGCAAGAGGCGCGGCGGTCCTCACCCGCTCGGGACGTTTGCTTTACCATGACCGTTTGCCGCGGCAGGCGCTGTTGAAATCCCACGCCGCTTCCCACGCCAACGGGCACGCAAGTTGAATCAGGAACATTTCGATTATCGCACGGGCATCCTCGGCTCACTGTCCGAGGTCGACGCCGCCGAATGGAACGCGCTGCTCGCACGCCAGGCGCAGCCCACGCCCTTTTTGCGCCACGAATTCCTCGCGGCGCTCGACGCCACGCGCTGCACCACGCCGAACGAAGGCTGGGCCGCGCAGTTCGTCACGCTCACCGACACGCGCACCGGGCGCCTCGCCGCGGCCGCGCCGGTGTACCTCAAGGGTCACTCGTACGGAGAGTACGTATTCGACTGGGCCTGGGCCGACGCCTACAAGCGCAACGGCCTCGAGTACTACCCAAAGCTCTTGTGCGCCGTGCCGTTCACACCGGTGCAGGGCACGCGCCTGATCGCCGCCGACGCAACCGCGCGCCGCCATCTGGCCGCAACGCTGCTCGCCTTCGCGGAGCAGGCCGACGTCTCGTCGCTGCACGTGCTCTTCCCGACCACGGAAGACGCCGAGGCGCTGACCGGCCTCGGCATGATGCAGCGTGACGGCGTGCAGTTTCACTGGCTCAACGACGGCTATCGCGACTTCGAGGACTTCCTCTCCACGCTGGAGCAGAAGAAGCGCAAGAACATTCGCGCTGAACGCCGCAGGGTGCGCGAGGCGGGCGTGACGATGCGGCGCGTGCGCGGTGAGGACATCAGCGATACTGAATGGCGTTTTTTCAGCCGCTGTTACCGGCAGACGTACCGCGAGCATTTCTCTTCGCCGTATCTGAATCTCGACTTCTTCCGCATGATCGGCGAGACGATGCCGGAAAATCTGCTGCTCGTGATCGCCGAGCGCGAAGGCAAGCCGATCGCGAGTTCGCTCGTGGTCTGGCAGCGCGGCGAGAATGGCCAGGGCGGCACGCTCTATGGCCGCTACTGGGGCGCGCTCGAACACGTGCCCTGCCTGCACTTCGAGACCGCGTACTATCAGCCGCTCGAATTCTGCATCGAGGAAAAGCTCGACGTGTTCGAAGGCGGTGCCCAAGGCGAACACAAGATGGCGCGCGGTTTCCTGCCCACGGCCACGCGCTCGGCGCACTGGCTCGCCCACCCTGCGTTCTCCGACGCCGTGGCGCGCTTTCTCGAAAGCGAGACGAACCATATTCACGCCTATATGCACGAGCTCAATGAGCGCAATCCTTTTCGTACCTGATGCGCGTCATGCGCCTGATGCGTACGAAAGACTCGCGCGCAGCGCGCCCTGAAACGTCTTCGCCCATCACGATCATCGCTTCCAGAACTATGCCGTGGTTCCTGTACATGCTCGAATGCGCCGACGGCAGCGTCTATACGGGCATTGCCATCGACGTCGCCGCCCGCTTCGCCCAGCACGCGAGCGGCACGGGCGCGCGCTACACGCGCTCGCGCAAGCCGGTGCAGGTGCTCGCGCAGTTCGAGTTCGCCGACCGTGCACGCGCGTCGAGCGCCGAATACTGGGTCAAGCGCCTCACCCCGCGTGAGAAGCGCGCGCTCGCTGCCGGCGCGCGCACGCTCGAATCGGTCCTGCCTCCACCACCCCCGCCACCTTTGGATACGGCCCCGAAAATCGAAGCGCCGGAATGAGCAAGCCGAGCAAACGTCACCCGCACGGGCGTCTGCTCTTTTCATCGAACGCGCCGGTTAAAGCCTAAAGCCGCCCGCAGCCCCCGCCGTTATTGCGCACAAGACGCCGGTCTTCGCCCCCGGCGTGCGCTCTCATTTCACCTTGCCAGCCGAAGGAACCGGTGAAGCATGCAGAGACCCATTAAAAGAACGGAGACGAGCCAGCTTGCCCCCGGTTGGCACGGACTGCGGCGCACGACTGCCGCCCTGTTGCCGCTATGGCTGCTCGCTGCCGTCATGGCGGTGATCGCTGCGGCCAGCCTTGCGATCATGTCGATCCTGCTTGCCTATGTGGCGGGGGAAAGCAGCTGGTCGAAGGGCCAGAAGGACGCCGTTCACGCCCTGGAGCGCTATGCGCGCACCGGCGACGAAGCGGATTACCGCACGTTCCTCGCCGGCATCGCCGTGCCGCTCGGCGACCGCGCGGCCAGGCTGGAGATGAACCGCGCGCAGCCGGACACCGCAGCGATCCGCCACGGCTTCGAGCTGGGCCGCATCGCGAGCGCCGACATGGACGGCATGACCTGGGGCTACCGCACGCTCAAGAACACGCCGTGGATGCGCCCGGCCGTGGCGTTCTGGGAGATCGGCGACCACTATATTCTGCGTCTCGCCGATACGGGCGAACGCCTGCACACGCTCGTGCAGGCGGGTGGGTTGCACGCGCCGGAGTCCGCCGGCCTCGTGCGCGAGCTGCGCGAGATCGACACCCAGCTCGCGCCCATCGAAAGCGGCTTCTCCCGCTCGCTCGACGACGCGGCGCGCGCCACGCGCTCGCTGCTTACATTCGCGCTCGCCGCCTCCGCCATCGTGCTGCTCGGCGTGTTCTCACAATTCATCCGCCGTGCGCTCGCGCGCAGCGACCGCCTCGAAGCGGAGGTCCGCAAGAACGAGGAGCGCCTCACGCTGGGCTTTGAAGGCATCAACGCAGGGCTCTGGGACTGGGAAGTCGGCAGCCGCCAATGCTACTTCTCGAACTGGCTCTACGAGCAGCTCGGCTATGAGGTGGGCACGCGCTTCGAAAGCGATACCGGCCTCACACAGCTCGTCCATCCCGAGGACCTCACGCTCGTGCGCCACGCGTTGCGCCAACACCTTGCGCGCGCAACGCCATTCGACGTGGAATTTCGTCTGCGCACGCTCGCGGGCAGCTACTGCTGGTGCCGCGCGCGCGGCCAGGCGGTGCGCGACGCGCGCGGGCGCGCCGTGCGCATGGTCGGCTGCCTGTTCGACATCTCCGAGCTAAGGAGTGCCGAAGCGAAGGCTTATACCGAACGCGAACTGGCGGAGGTTACGCTGGCCTCGATCGGCGAAGCGGTGATCCGCACCGATGAAAACGCGCGCGTGACCTACTGCAACGCCGTGGCCGAACGCATGCTCGGCCGCGCGGCCGCCGATATGCTCGCGCAGCCGTTCGACGCGATCTGCGACCTGCGCAACGACGCGCATGAAGCGCAGCGCTTCGAAGTCCTGATCAATTCACAAGCAACCGGCGCGACAGACGACACAGGCGGCGCGAATCTCCACGTGGTGCGTGCGAACGGCTCACGCCTCGCGGTCGATTACTCGGTGTCGAAGCTGCGCGACGTGCAGCGCCGTGTGATCGGCACCGTCATCGTGCTCTACGACGTGAGCGCGCTGCGCGAACACGCCGCCCGCCTCGCCTGGCAGGCGACCCACGACGAGCTCACTGACATCTACAACCGCCGCGAGTTCGAACGGCGTCTCGCCGCGCTGCTCGACGACGGCGGCAGTGCGCAGACTGGACATGGCCACGCGGTCATGTTTCTCGATCTCGACCAGTTCAAGGTCGTCAACGACACGTGCGGACATTCAACCGGCGACGAACTGATCCGCCAGGTCTGTCGCGTGCTCAAACGAGAGTTGCGCGGCGAGGACATCATTGCGCGCCTGGGCGGCGACGAATTCGGCGTCGTGCTGCCGCACTGCACGGCGGCGCAGGCGTCGCTGCTCGCGGAGAACCTGCGCGCGGGCATTGCCGCGATCCGCTTCACGGGCGCCGGCCGCATCGTGCAGACGAGTGTGAGCATCGGACTGGTCGGCGACGCGGCGGGCCTCGTTTCCGTGAAGGAGGTGATGAAGGCCGCGGACGTGGCGTGCTACATGGCGAAGAAGAAAGGCCGCAACCGTGTGCACCGTTTTCGCTTTGACGACGAGGAACTCTCGCAAACGCACGCGCAGATGGCGTGGGTCTCCGATATCAAGGCCGCGCTCGAAAACGGCCAGTTCTGCCTGTTCGGCCAGAAGATTCTCCCGCTTGCGCAGGCACCGTCAGCCAACGACACGCACGTCGAACTGCTGCTGCGCATGCAGACCGCCTCCGGCGCGCTCGTGGAGCCTTCCACCTTCATCGGCGCGGCGGAACGCTTCGATCTCATGCCGGCCATCGACCGCTGGGTGATCGCGAGCGCGTTCGCGATGATTGCCGAAGGCACGCACGATTACGGCACCTGGTCGATCAACCTCTCGGGCGCCTCGCTCGGCGACGAGCACCTCGCCGACTATATCGAGGAGCAGCGGCACATCTGGTCCATCCCGTTCGGGCGCGTGTGCTTCGAGATCACCGAGACCGCCGCGATCACGAACCTGGACGACGCAATCAAGCTCATCGAGCGCCTGCGCGCGCAGGGCTGCCGCTTCGCGCTCGACGACTTCGGCGCGGGCATGTCGTCGTTCAACTACCTCAAGCATCTGCACGTCGACTATCTGAAGATCGACGGCAGCTTCATCCGCGGCATCATCGACAGCCCGCTGGACCAGGCCATCGTGCGTTCGATCAACCAGGTCGCCCACGCGGCCGGCAAGCTGACGATCGCCGAGTGCGTGGAGGACGCCGCCATCGTGGACTGGATGATCGCGATGGGCGTGGACTACGCGCAGGGCTACGGCGTGGGCAGACCCGCGCGGCTCGACATTCTGCGCGGGCCGGAGTTGCGCGACGTCGCTGAAGTGGGTTGATCGAGCGCCCATGAAAAAACCGCACGGCCTGCCGGCGCGTGCGGTTTTCAATCAAGCGTCAAGCGTGCGATTTACTTCTTGAAGTTCGCGACGCCTTCGGTGATTTCCTTGTGGGCGGCTTCGATGCCGACCCAGCCTTCGACCTTGACCCACTTGCCCTTTTCGAGCGCCTTGTAGTTCTCGAAGAAGTGCTTGATCTGGTCCTTCAGGTACTCGGGCACGTCGTCCAGCGACTTGAGGTTGGCCGTCATCGGGCAGACCTTGTCGTGCGGAACCGCGATCAGCTTAGCGTCGACGCCCGACTCGTCGGTCATCTGCAGCATGCCGAGTGCGCGCGAACGTACGACCGAGCCGGCCAGCAGCGGGAACGGCGTGATCACGAGCACGTCGACCGGGTCGCCGTCGCCCGAGAGCGTCTGCGGAATGAAGCCGTAGTTGACGGGATAGCGCATGCCCGTGCCGACGAAACGGTCGACGACGAGCAGGCCCAGGTCCTTGTCGGCTTCGTATTTCACCGGATCGCTTTGCGCGGGAATCTCGATGATCACGTTGAAGTCTTGCGGCAGATCCTTGCCGGCGGGGACATTTGCAAAGCTCATGAGCGCTCTCTGTTGAGAAGGGAAAAAGCGACGGCTCGCGCGCAAACCCGCGCGAAACCAGACGTTGGAGGATGGACGCCATTATAGCCAATCGGCCAGGGCGGCCGGCGCTTCGGCCCAGGGCTTTCCCGCACGCAGATGAAGTGCCTGCTGAATTCCCGCGCGAAGCGCCTGCGATGGCGCGATAATGAATCTGCCGGCGCGGCCCTCCATCGGGCAATCCGAGGCACGCTTGCCCGGCGTTTCCCGTTTTGCGTTTCCCTTCCTCGTTTCACCCCCATTTACGAGGCGCATGCATGGAAGAAGCGAAGCACTTCATCGGCGGCGAGTGGCAATCGCCCGCCAGCGGCGAGACATTCGCCGCGATCGATCCCTCCAGCGGCCAGCCCTTCGCGCAGCTCGCGCGCGGCAATGCATCCGACATCAACGACGCCGTCACCGCCGCGCGTAAAGCCTTTGAGGGCGCCTGGGGCGCCTTGAGCGCCACTGAGCGCGGGCGCCTGCTGTTCGCGCTCTCTAGCCTCATCGGCCAGCACAAGGAGGAGCTCGCGCAGCTCGAAGCGCGCGACACCGGCAAGCCGCTCAAGCAGGCGCGCGCCGACGCCGCCGCGCTCGCGCGCTATTTCGAGTTCTACGCTGGCGCCGCCGACAAGCTGCACGGCGAAACCCTCCCCTACCAGGCGGGCTACACGGTGCTCACGGTGCGCGAGCCGCACGGCGTGACGGGCCACATCGTGCCCTGGAACTACCCGATGCAGATCTTCGGCCGCAGCGTGGGCGCGGCGCTCGCCACCGGCAACGCGTGCGTGGTGAAGCCCGCCGAGGACGCCTGCGTGTCGCTGCTGCGCGTGGCCGAACTGGCCCGCGACGCAGGCCTGCCCGCCGGGGCGCTCAACATCGTCACCGGTCTTGGGCATGAGGCGGGCGCGGCGCTCTCCTCGCATCCCGGCATCGACCACATCTCGTTCACCGGTTCGCCGCAAACGGGCAAGCTCGTCGCGCAGATGGCCGCCGAACACCACGTGCCCGTCACGCTGGAGCTTGGCGGCAAGTCGCCGCAAATCGTCTTCGCCGATGCCGACTTCGACGCCGCGCTGCCCGTGCTCGTGGCCGCGATCGTGCAGAACGCGGGGCAGACCTGTTCGGCCGGCAGCCGCGTGCTGATCGAGCGCAGCGCGTACGAACCGCTCATCGACCGGCTCGCTGCGTCGTTCGGCAAGCTGCGTGTGGGTCCGGCCAGCGCTGATCTCGACTGCGGTCCGCTCATCAACGAGAAGCAGCGCCAGCGCGTGCGCGGCTTTCTCGACGAAGCGGCCGCAAGCCGCATCGCCACGGCGGCGAGCGGCACGCTCGAAGCGGATGCGCCGAGCGGCGGCTTCTACGAAGTCCCGACACTGCTGCGCGACGTGCCGCCGCAAAGCCGTCTTGCGCAGGAAGAGGTCTTCGGGCCGGTGCTCGCGGCCATGCCTTTCGAGAGCGAGGAAGAAGCGCTCGCGCTCGCCAATGGCACGCTCTATGGCCTCGTCGCCGGCATCTGGACGCGCGACGGCGCGCGCCAGATGCGTCTCGCCCGGCGCGTGCGCGCGGGCCAGGTGTTCATCAACAACTACGGTGCGGGAGGCGGCGTCGAATTGCCGTTCGGCGGCACACGGCATTCGGGACATGGGCGCGAAAAAGGCTTCGAGGCGCTCTATGGCTTCACGGTGCTGAAAACGATCGCGATCCGGCACGGCTGAACATTTCCTCAATCAAACAAGCGCCATACAAACGGAGACACCATGCGACTCAAAGGCAAGACGGCTGTCGTGACGGGCGCCGGCTCGGGCTTCGGCGAAGGCATTGCAAAGACCTATGCGCGCGAAGGCGCAAACGTCGTCATCAACGATCTGAACGGCGAAGCGGCCGCGCGCGTGGCAAGCGAGATCGCGCTCGCGGGCGGACGGGCCATCGCGGTGCAAGGCGACATCACGCGCGAAGCCGACTGGCACGCGCTGCGCGAGGCGGCCATCGAAGACTTCGGCAGCGTGCAGATCGTCGTCAACAACGCAGGCACCACGCATCGCAACAAGCCCGTGCTCGAAGTGAGCGAAGCGGAGTTCGACCGCGTCTACGCCGTCAACGTGAAGGGCCTTTACTGGAGCGTGCGCGCGTTCGTGCCGCATTTTCGCGAGCGCGGCGGCGGCGCGTTCGTCAACATCGCGTCGACTGCGGGCATCCGGCCGCGGCCGGGGCTCGTCTGGTACAACGGCAGCAAGGGCGCGATGATCGTGGCCAGCAAGGCGCTCGCCGCCGAGCTGGGCCCCGACCAGATCCGCGTGAACTGCGTGAATCCCGTGATCGGCGACACGGGCCTCACGGCGGAGTTCATGGGCGTGCCCGACACGCCCGAGAACCGCCAGCGCTTCATCGCGACCATTCCGCTCGGGCGGTTTTCCACGCCGCAGGACGTGGCCAATGCGTGCCTCTATCTCGCCTCGGATGAGGCGGCGTTCATCACCGGCACCTGCATCGAAGTGGATGGCGGGCGCTGCGTGTAGCTGTGCGCCGCTGCGTGCCGCTGCGCCAGGTCGTTGACTGATCGGTGTTTTCCCCGAGCTTCACGCGCCGTCGCGCCACGGCGGCGCGTATAGAATGATCGTGCTTTCGCGTCGAATACCCGCCATTTCAAGGCGGCAATACAACAAACACGCCAACGAGCAAGATCTTGCTCTGGATGGGACCGGAGTACGCTGAAGCGCTAACTCCGGTCGACATAGGAGACACCATGGCCAGTCCAGCGAATCACCTGCCGCACGCGGGAGCGGGCGCACCGCCCTCCGCATTCGAAGAAGCCACGTATCGCAAAGTCGCGTGGCGGCTCATTCCGCTTCTCATGCTGTGTTACGTGGTCGCGTATCTGGACCGCGTGAACGTGGGCTTCGCCAAGCTGCAGATGAGTTCGGCGCTCAATCTCTCCGATGCGGTGTATGGCTTCGGTGCGGGCATTTTCTTCGTCGGTTACTTTCTGTTCGAAGTGCCAAGCAATGTGATCCTGCATCGCGTAGGCGCGCGCGTGTGGATCGCGCGCATCATGGTCACGTGGGGCCTCGTCTCGATCCTGACGATGTTCGTCACCACGCCCACCATGTTCTACGTGATGCGCTTTCTGCTCGGCCTGTGCGAGGCGGGCTTCTTCCCCGGCATCATCCTCTACCTCACCTACTGGTATCCGGCGCACCGGCGCGGGCGCATGACCACGTGGTTCATGACGGCCATTGCGCTTTCGGGCGTGATCGGCGGGCCGGTGTCGGGCTGGATTCTCAAGTCCTTCGACGGCGCGAACGGCTGGCAGGGCTGGCAGTGGCTGTTCCTGCTCGAAGGGTTGCCCTCGGTGATCGTCGGGGTGCTGGTGTTCTTCGTGCTCGACGACCGCATCGGCAAGGCTAAATGGCTCACCGAAGACGAGCGCGCGCTGCTCGAACGCAACATCGCCGCTGAGGACGCCACCAAGGAAGACCTGCCGCTCATGACGGTGTTCACGAGCGCGCGCGTGCTCGTCATGAGCCTCACCTACTTCTCGTTCGTGATGGGCCTCTACGGTGTGAGCTTCTGGCTGCCCACCATCATCAAGGCGACGGGCGTGAAGGACGCGCTCACGATCGGCCTGCTGTCGGCCATTCCGTTCGCAGCGGCCGTGGTCGGCATGGTGCTGGTGGCCAAGAGCGCCGACCGCACGCGTGAGCGCCGCTGGCACATCGCCGTGCCGGCCGCCATCGGCGCGCTCGGCCTCGTCCTTTCGGTCACGTGGGCGCACGACACCACGCTCGCCATGACGGCGCTCACGATCGCGACCATGGGCATCCTCACCACGCTGCCGCTGTTCTGGAGCCTGCCCACGGCCTGGCTCGCGGGCACGGGCGCGGCTGCCGGCATCGCGCTCATCAACTCGATCGGCAATCTCGCAGGCTTCCTGAGCCCGTATGCGGTGGGCTGGCTCAAAGAGGCCACGAAGGCCAACGATTCGGGCATGTACATGCTCGCGGCGTTCATGATCCTGGGCGGCCTGCTCGCACTTTCCGCTCCGGCGAAACTCGTGAACCGCTGAAGCATTTTCGCGTTTCTCCAAAAACAAACGGCCGCCTGTTTTGCAGGCGGCCGTTTTTTGTTGGGACTTCAGTGGCGGCTTCTTCAGCCGCGTGGCGGCGGCATCAAACCACGTTCATCGACAGTGCACTTTCACGATAGTGCGAAGCCGCCTTCTCGCCGTCGCCGAGCTGCTCGTGCAGGCGCGCGAGTGCGCGATGCGAGCGGATCTTGAGTGGCTCGTTGTGCGTTGCGTCGGCGGACTTGAGCGCCGCTTCGAGGAACGACTGCGCTTTGCCCCACAGCTGCTGCTTCAGGCACAGACGGCCCAGTGCGAACAGAAGGTCGCCGTCCTCGGGGCGCTCCTTGCGCCACGCCTCGGCCTTCTGGATGAGCGGCAGCGCGTCGCTGCCCGCGGTATCCGGATAGCGGCGCAAGAGGCGCGCGTCCCAGTTCTGCGCGAGCGCTTCCTCAACGATCTTGCGCGCGTCGGCCTGGCGATCGAGCGCGATTAGCAGCTCGGCGGCGCAATCGGCCAGACGCGGCGAGTGGCGCTCGACGTTCGAGAGCGACTGCCACAGTTCGAGCAGCGCGTCGGCGTTGTGACGGCGGTCGCGCAGCAGGTTTTCCGCCGCGAGCTGGCGCAGACGCACGGCCACAGCCGGGTGCAGCGCCTCGCGCTTTTCCAGCGTCTTCACGAGCTTGAGCACTTCGCTCCAGTTCTTCAGCTGCTGCTGGGCGCGCAGCGCGATCTGCTGCGCGTGGATGCGGCGGCCGCCCTGCGTGCGCATTTCGGTGAGCGCGGCGAGTGCGCCATCGGCGTCGCGGCCGTCGGCCCGCATGTCGGCGGTCGCCATGAGGCGCGCTTCCTGGAGATCGGGGTCGTCGACCTGGGTGAGCCATTCGTCGCGGCGCGCGTATTCATGCAGACGATGCGCGGCCGTCGCGGCGATCAGGCCCGCGGCGCTCGTGTTCTTGACGTCGGCGAGCGAATCGCGCGCGGCCTTCTCGGCGCGCGAGAAGCGGCCCGCGTAGAGATTGCCCACGGCGTCGCGCAGCGCCGAGTTCGCCTTCTCGGCGCGCATGCGCGCGCGGTAGGCGGTGACGCGGCGCGGCATTGTCACGATGTTGCGCGCGAAGCGCAGGATCGCGTACAGCAGCAGGAAGGCCACCACGATGCCGACCACGAACAGGTTGAGCGAGACGTCCACGCGATACGGCGGATAGACGAGCAGCACCTGCCCGGTGTCGAAACGCCCGACGGTCGCGAGCGCGACGGCAATCGCGAAGAGAAGCGCGAGCCAGAGGAGTCCACGGATCGCCATGTCTTACCCCCGGCTCCGGTATTGCTGGATCGCCTTCAGGCTCGTGTCGAGCGTGGGCAGCGCGACGGCGGCCGAGCCATCGTTCACTTCCTTGAGCAGTTCTCGCACGGTTTGCGTGTCTTTCGAGGCGCCGTCGAAGTAGCGCGCAAGCGTGGCGTCGGCGGCCGCGAGGTCGGACTTGAGCGTGTCCTGGTTGCGTGAGAGCAGCGAGAGGCGCGCCGAGAGCAAGCGCAGCTTCAGGTTCTGACGCACGAAATAGCCTTGATCGGGCGAAACGAGCATGGCGTCCGCGTTGTCGATGCGGCGCACCTGCACGAGGCTCGCAATCTGCTTGCCCACGCCGTCGACGAACGTGTCGATCCACACTTTCCATTTCGCCTGGTTGGTCGCGGCGGCGACCTGCGCGATATCGGCGGGCTGAGCAGCCTCGGGCTTCGTATGCGCGACGATCGCTTCACCCGAGAGCGGCAGCGAGTCGATCTGGCCGAGCGCGGTGTCGAGCTTGATGGCGAGGCCCGTCAAGTCCGTGGACGGCGCGGCCTTGAGCTTGTCGATGTCCTGTGCGATGGCCTTGCGCACGGCGATGGCCTGCGCGTTGTCCGAGGCGGCGAGGCGCGTGTCGGCGCTTTGCAGCGCGAAGAGCGCGAGCTGCGTGTTGCCCGTTAGCTGGAGCTGTTCGCTCGCGCTCGAAAGCATCTGGCCGACTTCGGCGAGCGTCCAGTCGTCGCGGCTCTTCGAAAGATCGGCGTATTGCTGCGCGAGCGCCTGCTGCGAATTCTGCGCGTCGGCGATCTTGCCTTCGAGCTGGGTGATCTGCTTGTCGAGCTGCTGTGCGCCCGAGACGGCCTCGTCGGTACGCGCGCGCAGCGCGGCGATTTGCTGTTCGCCTGCCTGCTGGCGCTGCGCGAGTTGCGTGTCGAGCCGGTCGAGCTTGCGGTTCAGCGCATAGCCACCCGCTCCCGCGCCCGCCGCGATCAGCACCACGACGAGCCACAGCAGCGCCGAGCCCGCGCCGCGGCGTGCCGCGCCCGGCGGCTGGCTCAGCGGCGCGGAAGAACCCGCGCCCGACGACGCATACGTCGGCCGCGCCGACGCGCTGCCCGTAGCCGACGCGCTGCTGGAGGAAACCGCCGCGCCCGTGGCGACAGCGCCCTGGTTTGCTGTGCTGCTTGAGTTGTTCGAATCTGTCATGCGTGGGTTGGCCGGCGCTTGGGCCGGAGTGTTCTGAACCGGTTGAACAACGGAAGAAGCGAGGCCAAGCAGCGTCTCGACGATGCGTTCGTCGCCCGCGCCGGACACCGTAATCCTATCAAAACCCATTGAGCGCGCCGTCTCGGCGATCCGCGGATGGGGAGCGACGAGCGGCGCGTGGCGCAGTTCGACGATCTCGCCCGCCGTGAGGTGCTCGCGCGCAAGCTCGTCGAGGTTGCGCACGCCTTCGGAGCTCGTGACGAGCCAGGCGTGCGGCGCGCCTTCGAGCAGCGCGTGGACCTGTGTCCACGCGGCGATGGGCGGCTCCGGAACAACGCGACGGTAAGCGGCCACTGTCTCCACCTCGGCGCCCGCTTCGCGCAGGCGCTCGGCGAGCCACTCTCGGCCGCCGTCGCCGCGCACGATCAGCACGCGCTTGCCCGCAAAGGCGTTCGCGCCAAAGGACTTTTCGAGCGCCGCGTAAAGCGACTCCGAATCGAAACGCGCAGGCTCTTCTTCCTCCGCGCCCGCAGGGCTCACCACGCGATGCTCGGGCGCGGCGACGCCGTGACGCGCGAGCGCGGCCACGCTCGCCGGGCCTACCACGGCCACGGGCAGCGCGGGCGGCCAGATCGAGGACACGGAGGCATAGCATGCAAACGCGCGATCGACGGCATTCGGCGAAACGAACACGACGAACGCATAGCGCTCGAGCGCGCCGAGCGCGGCGCGCAACGGCGCTTCGTCGATCACGGGCGCAATGGCGATGAGCGGGAAGTCGAGCGTACGCATGCCATGCTGCGCGAGTCGCCCGGCGAGACCATCCGACTGACCGGCCGGCCGGGTAATGACGACGGTGAACGCCCTGTCACCACTGTTGCCGTCGTTGCCGCTATCGCCGCTTGCGGATGGCGCACGCTTCGCGCCTGTGGAGGCGTCGCCTGGGCCGCCCCACTCGTCGGGCTGGCCGGCGTTGCCGCGCGGTTGCCAGGGGCCGGCCGTCATCGGGAGGCCGGGCCTTCGCCCGCCCCGGTTGGGTTGTTCGTGGCGGTGCCGGGTGCCGTATTCGGGCCATCGACCGCCTGGGCCGCATCGGCAAGCGCCCGGACGATCTCGAGCGCACCTTGCGCAATGAGGTCGTCGGCAACGCGGCGGCCGAGCGCTACGGCATCGTCGACCGTGGACGCCGCAGTGGCCTCCTGCGCCGCGAGCACGCGGCTCGCGTCGGGCGTGGCGATCGTGCCGCGCAGCGCGAGCTTGCCGTCGTGCCATTGCGCGTAGGCCGCGAGCGGCACCGTGCAACTGCCGCCCAGCGCGCGCGAAACCATGCGCTCGGCCTCGACGGCCTTGGCGGTGGCGTCGTCGTGCAGCGGCGCGAGCCATGCGGCGAGATCGGCGCGGTCAGCGCAAATCTCGATGCCAAGCGCGCCCTGGCCCGCCGCCGGCAAGCTGTCCTCGGGCTCGATGAGCGCGCGGATGCGCGCGCCGAGGCCAAGACGCTTCAAGCCCGCAGCCGCGAGAATGATGGCCGCGTAATCGCCGCGGTCGAGTTTGGCGAGGCGTGTGTCGAGATTGCCGCGCAACGGCTTCACATCGAGATGCGGATAGCGCGCGCGGATCATCGACTCGCGGCGCAGACTGGACGTCCCAACCACGCTGCCTGCCGGCAGTGCGGCAAGCGAATCGTAGTCGTTGGAGACGAACGCGTCGCGCGGGTCTTCGCGCTCCATGATGGCCGCGAGCGTGAAGCCTTCGGGCAACTCCATCGGCACGTCCTTGAGCGAGTGCACGGCGAGATCGGCACGGCCCTCGGCCAGTGCCTGCTCCAGTTCCTTCACGAAAAGGCCCTTGCCGCCCACCTTCGAGAGCGTGCGGTCGAGAATTTGATCGCCGCGTGTCGTCATTCCAACAATCTTCACGTCGCAGGCTGGATATAATTTGTGCAGCGCAGCTTGCACATGCTCTGCCTGCCACATCGCGAGGCGGCTCTCCCGCGAAGCGATCACCAGGGTGCGGGGCATGGGCGCGGATAACGTCTCGGAGTTCATGGCAAGTACATCGAATGACGGGATGAAAAGCAGGATCGGATAACAGGCAATGTTAGCACGCGCCCTTTTTACCGCCTCCCCGCAGGGACAGGCGACAAGGCGCGGGCGGCTAAGGAAGAGACTCGGGCGAAGCACGCGGCGCTTAATGTACCCATCGTAGGCAATTCGGTACGCAATGCGCCACGAGCCGGCCACTAGCGATACGTCATGCGCACGGCAGCCCGAAGAGGCAGCATGACTGGCGCGCGTCTGGCGTCGGTTTGGCGTAGATCTGGCACGTGTGTGATGCGTAGCCAGCCCGCGCGGCCTCGGCTATCGCCGCGGCGCCGCTTCGGCTTGCGCTCGCCCTCGCTGCGGCGCACTCTCCAGCAAGGCCTGCACCCGGCGCACCGCCATTGGCGGCCCGCGCCGCCTCTGCATTATCCGCACGGCTCGCGCAGGGTGGCACCTTCCGCCCTCTCCAGGTTGCACCCGCAGTACACGGCCCGGCTCGCGCCGCGGCCATGCAGTTGGCAGTTCTCCGACTAACCTGCCCATATCCTGGCAAGCCTCAAGGAAAACATCGTGAAGTCTTCAGGCTCGGCGCGCGCAGAGCGCCGCAACACCGCATCGCAGAACGCAACTTCGAAGGCCGCATCGGCCACGCCGTCGACGAAACCGGCGAAAACAACGAAGACCACGAAGACCACGAAATCCACCACGACCAAACCGGCGACCCAGACCAGGCAGGCCGCCGAGGCTGTCAAGACGCCGAAGGCCGCAAAAGCCCCGAAAGCGGCGAACGCCCCGAAAGCGGGCGCCTCGCGCAATGGGCGCGCGCGCGACGACAAGGACCAGCCGCTCTTCGAGGACATCAGGTATCTCGGCCGCGTGCTCGGCGACGTGCTGCGCGAGCAGGAAGGCGACGCCGTGTTCGACATGGTGGAATCCATTCGTAAGACCGCCGTGCGCTTTCGCCGCGAGGACGACAGCGCCGACGCGCTCGCGCTCGAAAAGCAGCTGCGCGCGCTCTCGCCCGAGCAGACCGTGAGCGTCGTGCGCGCCTTCAGCTACTTCTCGCATCTCGCGAACATCGCTGAAGATCGCCACCGCAACCGCCGCCGCCGCATTCACGACCTCGCGGGCTCGGCGCCGCAAGCGGGCACCTTCGCGCATTCGCTCGAACGTCTGGCGCAAGCGGGCGCGGCCGCGACGCCGGTGCTCCAGCAGTTCTTCAACGACGCGCTGATCGTGCCCGTGCTCACCGCGCACCCGACCGAAGTGCAGCGCAAGAGCACGCTCGACTCGCAGCACGACATCGCGCGCCTGCTCGCCGAGCGCGACCAGCCGCTCACGCACCGCGAACTCGAGCACAACGAGTCGCTGCTGCGCGCACGCGTGACGTCGCTCTGGCAAACGCGCATGCTGCGTGACTCGCGCCTGACTGTCGGCGACGAAATCGAGAACGCGCTCTCGTATTACCACACGACCTTCCTCACCGAGATCCCCGCGCTATACAGCGAGATCGAAACGCAGTTGAAGGAACACGGCCTTTCGGCGCGCCTGCCCGCTTTCTTCCAGATGGGCAGCTGGATCGGCGGCGACCGCGACGGCAACCCGAACGTCACCGCCGCCACGCTCGAAGAAGCGAGCGAGCGCCAGGCCCAGGTGATCCTCCAGCATTACCTCGACGAAGTGCACCGTCTGGGCGCCGAGCTTTCGGTGTCGAACCTGCTTGCGGGCGCGAGCGACGAACTGAAGGCGCTGGCCGAGGCCTCGCCCGACCAGTCGCCGCATCGCGTGGACGAGCCGTATCGCCGAGCGCTGATCGGCGTGTACACGCGCCTCGCCGCGAGCGCGCGCGTGCGTCTCGGTGAAGGCGTGGTGGCCGTGCGCAGCGCGGGCCGCAACGCCGCGCCCGTGCGCGCGAAGCCCTATGCCGATGCGGATGAGTTCTCGCGCGACCTGCATATCCTGATGGATTCGCTCGCCGAGCATCACGGAGCGTCGCTGGCGACCACGCGTCTCGCGCCGCTCATGCGCGCCGTCGACGTGTTCGGCTTCCATCTCGCCTCGATCGATTTGCGCCAGAGCTCGGACATCCACGAAGCCGTGATTACGGAGCTGCTCGCGCGCGCTGGCGTCGAAGCCGACTACGCAGCGCTTTCCGAAGAGGACAAGCAGATCGTGCTGCTCGCGCAGCTCGCCGATCCGCGCACGCTGCGCTCGCCGTACCTCGACTATTCGGACCTCGTGAAAAGCGAGCTGGGCGTGCTGGAAATGGCGCGCGTGACGCGCGAGAAATTCGGCGCGCGCGCGGTGCGCAACTACATCATCTCGCACACCGAAACGGTTTCCGACCTGCTCGAAGTGATGTTGCTGCAGAAGGAAACCGGCCTCATGAGCGGTCGCCTCGGCTACGCGGAAGACCCCGCGAAGGCCGCGCTGATGGTGATCCCGCTCTTCGAGACGATTCCCGACTTGCGCCACGCGCCGGGCATCATGCGCGACCTGCTCGCGCTGCCGGGCATCGACGGCATCGTTGAGCACCAGGGCAACGAGCAGGAAATCATGCTCGGCTACTCGGACAGCAACAAGGACGGCGGCTTCCTGACTTCGAACTGGGAGCTTTATCGCGCGGAGCTGGCGCTCGTCGCGCTGTACAAGCAGCGCGGCATCACGCTGCGTCTGTTCCACGGCCGCGGCGGCACGGTGGGCCGCGGAGGCGGCCCGACCTACAACGCGATCCTCTCGCAGCCGCCGGGCACGGTGGAAGGCCAGATCCGCCTCACGGAACAGGGCGAAGTCATCGCGAGCAAGTTCGGCAATCCGGAGATCGGCCGCCGCAACCTCGAAACGGTGATCGCCGCGACGCTCGAAGCCACGCTGCTGCCGATGGGCGGCGCGAGCAGCGCGCCCGATCAGCTGCCCGCATTCGAAGAGACGATGCAATCGCTCTCCGACGCCGCGATGGCCGCATACCGCTCGCTCGTGTACGAGACGCCCGGCTTCACCGACTACTTCTTCGCCTCGACGCCGATCACGGAAATCGCGGAGCTGAACATTGGCAGCCGACCGGCATCGCGCAAGCTGCAGGACCCGAAGAACCGCAAGATCGACGACCTGCGCGCCATTCCGTGGGGCTTCTCGTGGGGCCAGTGCCGCTTGCTGCTCACGGGCTGGTACGGCTTTGGCAGCGCGGTGGCCTCGTATCTCGATGATGCGGGCAGCGACGCCGAGCGTGCGCGCCGTCTTGCGATGTTCAAGAAGATGTACAAGACGTGGCCGTTCTTCTCGAACCTGCTCTCGAACATGGACATGACGCTCGCGAAGACCGACCTCGCGGTGGCCTCGCGCTACGCGCAGCTCGTGGCGGACAAGAAGCTGCGCAAGCTCGTGTTCGAGCGCATCGTGGCCGAATGGGAGCGCACGACGAAGGTGCTCGCCGAGATCACGGGTGCTGCCGAACGGCTCGCCGATAACCCGCTGCTCGCGCGCTCGATCAAGAATCGCTTCCCGTATCTCGATCCTTTGAATCACTTGCAGGTGGAACTGATCAAGCGTTATCGCGCCGGTGACCCGAGCCCGCGCGTGCGGCGCGGTATTCATCTGACGATCAACGGGATTGCGGCGGGGCTGCGCAATACGGGTTGAGCGTTCGCGCCAGGCTCATGTGGAAACGGCGTCGTGACCTCGCGGTCACGACGCCGTTTTTCATTGCCGCGGCTTCAGTCCCGCCGCGTCGCCTCGATCATCAACGCGTCGAGCTTGAACGACAAATCGCTCTGCACATCGAAGTATTGACGCACTTCATCCGGCGCGCGCTCCCACATCGAGCGGATCGCCGTCACGCGCTCGGGCGGCGTGCGCATGCGCGTGACCCACGAATCGAAGTCGAGTGCGATGCGCCAGCGCTCGCTCACCTTCGCGTCGAACCCTGCGGCGTCGAGCATCGCGATCCACTCGTCGGCGCGATAGTCGCGAATGTGCGAAGCATCGCGCAACACTTCGATCGCCTGAATATGCGTGTCGTAAAGCGGATCGTCGATGCCCGCGATGTCGATGAACTTCAGCCGCCCGCCCGGCTTGAGCACGCGGTGCACCTCGGCGAGCGCGCGCGGCACGTCGCGCCAGTGATGCGCGCTCATGCGGCTGACGGCCCAGTTGAAGCTCGCATCGGCGAACGGCAGCGTTTCCGCCGCGCCCTGTTGCGTGCGCACGGTCGTCAAACCGCGCTCCTTCGCGGCGGCTTCGACCGTGGCGAGCATCTGCGGGGCGATGTCGTAGGCCACGACATCACGCACGTGCGGCGCCACGGCAAAGCTCGCGTGGCCAGCGCCGCAGCCCATGTCCAACACCGTCGCATTGCCGCAGGTGGCCGCGAAGGTCGCGGCGAGATTCTCCAGATCCGCGCCGCTCGCGTGGACCTGGCTCGTGAGGTAGGCGGCGGCGGTCGAGCCGAATGCGTCGGCGACCTGATCGTGATGCTTCATCGCATGCTCCTTTTGCGGGTTTTGATGCGGTGCTTGATGTAGGGCGCGAAGCGTCGAGCGCTGCGCGTCGCGGGTTCTGCAATTTCCGGGCTGTCTGACGTAGCGGCCCGTCGCCGCGTCAGACGCTACAATAGGGGCCATTTTGTACCAGTACAAGTTAAGAGATTATTCTGGTATCAACGCCACCCGCCCCAGATCCAATGAGCCTCGACACGCCCGCCGCCGCCAGCGGCTCCGCCAAAACCCTCGACGCGACGCCCGCCCGCGCGCTGGGCGAATTCATCCGCGCCCACCGCGAGCGCCTTTCGCCCGCGGAAGTCGGTTTGCCGCCGGGCCCGCGCCGCCGCACGCCCGGCCTGCGCCGCGAAGAAGTCGCGCAGCTGTGCGGCGTGAGCCCGACCTGGTACACGTGGATCGAGCAGGGCCGCCCCGTTTCGGCCTCGGCGGACGCGCTCGCGCGCATTGCCGTCGCGCTGCGGCTCTCGCGCGCCGAGCGTGCCTACCTGTTCGAGCTGGCCGCACAGCGCGACCCCGCCGAGCCCGACCCGGCCAGCGCCGCGGACGCCCCCGCGACGCTGCTGCAAACGGTGAAGCTCGTGGACGCCCCCGCCTACGTGCTCGACCGCCAGTGGACCGCGCTCGCGTGGAACGCCCATGCAGCGGACCTCTTCACAGGCTGGCTCGACGGCGAGCACGACCGCAACCTGCTGCGCTTCACCTTCACCGAGCCGCTCGGGCGCGAACTGATCGTGGACTGGGAAACGCGGGCGCGACGTCTCGCCGCCGAATTCCGCGCCGATTCGATCCGCCATCTGAACGATGCGCCCACGCGCGCGCTGATCGATTCGCTGATCGCCGCGAGCGACGAGTTCGCGCGCTTCTGGGCCTCGCAGGACGTCTTCGAGCGCGAGGGTGGCCGGCGCGAGTTCAACCATCCGCGCCACGGCCGCATCGCCTACGACCAGATCACCTTCAAGCCCGCTCACCGCGAGGATCTCAAGCTCGTGGTGCTGGTGCGGCTCTGAGCGCCGCCTCGCGTCGGCCCGGCAGGCGGCCGATGTTAAAATTGTGATCTTTCACGCCGTGCGAGGCGCAAAGCGCCGCGCGGCCCGCGCTTTTTCACGCTCATCACGCTCGTTCACGCCCCATCACCATGACGTCCCAACTGCACAAAAAAGGCGAAGCCTGGTCGGCTCGCTTCTCCGAACCCATGTCGGAGCTGGTCAAGCGCTACACGTCGTCGGTCTTCTTCGACAAGCGTCTCGCGCTCGTCGACATCGAGGGCTCGCTCGCACACGCGTCGATGCTGGCCGCGCAGAAGATCATCTCCGCCGACGACCTCGCCGCCATCCAGGGCGGCATGGCGAAGATCAAGGGCGAGATCGAGCGCGGCGAATTCGAGTGGCTGCTCGACCTCGAAGACGTGCACCTGAACATCGAAGCGCGCCTGACCGCCCTGATCGGCGACGCAGGCAAGCGCCTGCACACGGGCCGCTCGCGCAACGACCAGGTCGCGACCGACATCCGCCTGTGGCTGCGCGGCGAGATCGACCGCATCGGCGGGCTGCTCGGCGACCTGCGCGGCGCGCTGCTCGACCTCGCTGAACAGCACTCGGGCACGATCATGCCCGGCTTCACGCACCTGCAAGTGGCGCAGCCGGTCACGTTCGGCCATCACCTGCTCGCCTACGTGGAAATGTTCACGCGCGACGCCGAGCGCATGGTGGACTGCCGCAAGCGCGTGAACCGTCTGCCGCTCGGCGCGGCCGCGCTCGCGGGCACGAGCTACCCGATCGACCGCTTCGCCGTGGCGAAGACGCTGGGCTTCGACGGCATCTGCGCGAACTCGCTCGACGCCGTCTCCGACCGCGACTTCGCGATCGAATTCACGGCGGCCGCTGCGCTCGTCATGACGCACGTCTCGCGCTTCTCGGAAGAACTCGTGCTGTGGATGAGCCCGCGCGTGGGCTTCATTGATCTGGCCGACCGCTTCTGCACGGGCTCGTCGATCATGCCGCAGAAGAAGAACCCGGACGTGCCGGAACTCGCGCGCGGCAAGACCGGCCGCGTGAACGGCCATCTCATGGCGCTCCTCACGCTCATGAAGGGCCAGCCGCTCGCCTACAACAAGGACAACCAGGAAGACAAGGAGCCGCTGTTCGACACCGTCGATACGGTTGCGGACACGCTGCGCATCTTCGCGGAGATGGTTGCTGGCATCACGGTCAAGGAGCAAGCGATGCGCGCGGCTGCGCTGCAAGGCTTCTCCACGGCCACGGATCTGGCCGACTACCTCGTCAAGAAGGGCCTGCCGTTCCGCGACGCGCACGAAGCGGTGGCGCACGCCGTTCGCATTTGCGTGGACCGCAACTGCGATCTCGCCGACCTCACGCTCGACGAAATGCGCCGCGAGCTGCCGGCCGTCTCGCACCTGCTGGCCGAAGACGTGTTTGAAGTGCTGACGCTCGAAGGCTCGGTCTCGGCGCGCAACCATCCGGGCGGCACGGCGCCCGAGCAAGTGCGTGCGGCCATCGCGGCGGCGCGCGCGGCACTCAAGTAAGCGCACCGAAGCGGGCGCAAGCCGCCCGCACGCACAGGCCAACCGGGCGCGCGACGGACAACGTCGCGCGCCCGGTTTGTTTTTGGGCCGGCGAACAAGATGACAACGCGCATGACAGCGCGCTGTACCCGCAGCAAAATGTCGGAAGTGTGCGCCCGGCAGTCGCGCGCCATGGCCTACGATCCCGCGCCATACTCACGTATTGCTCCGTCGGGTTTGTCTTCGCTCCCACTCCCCGTCCCATGATCGTCCGCCCTCACCTCCACTGGTTCCGCATGCTGCTCGCGTGGCGCGGCTCCGTGTTGCCGCAGCTTCTGCCGCGGCTCTTCATCGTGCTGGTCCTCTCGATCGTCGCGGTCGCCGCGCACGATCACATCCTCAAGCTCACGGTGAACCTGAGCACGGTGCCGTTCTCGCTGATCGGTATCGCGCTTGCGGTGTTTCTCGGCTTTCGCAACAGCGCGAGCTACGACCGCTACTGGGAAGGCCGCAAGCTGTGGGGGCAAATGCTCAACGAATCGCGTTCGCTGGTGCGCGAGGCGCTGACGCTGCCTCGCAACGGCGACGAAGCCGCCACGCGCGAGCGCGCGCGTGAACTGTGCGGTCTGCTCGGCGCGCTGCCGCATGCGCTGCGCCATCAATTGCGCAACACCGACCCGCGCGCCGATCTCGAAACGCGCTTGCCGGGCGCACTGTTCGAGCGCGTGATGGCCTCGCGCTACCGGCCGGCCACGCTCATGCTGTGCGCCTCGGAATGGGTCCAGCGCGAGACGCGCCAAGCTCGCCTCGACGGCTACGCGGTGCTCGCGTTCGAGCACAATCTCAATGGCATTTCAGACGTGATCGGCGGGTGCGAGCGCATCGTCTCCACGCCGCTGCCGTTCGCCTATACGGTGATGATTCATCGCACCGTGTACTTCTTCTGCGCCTTGCTGCCATTCGGCCTCGTCGATAGCATCGGCGGCTTGACGCCGATCTTCGCCGTGTTCGTGGCCTACGCGTTCATGGCCCACGAGGCGATCGCCTCGCAGCTCGAAGACCCGTTCGGCACCGAGGACAACGACCTCGCGCTGAACCTGATGTCGGCCGGCATCGAAGTCGCATTGCACGACCTGATGGGCGAGCCCACGTCGCTGCCGGTACGCACGCCGGAGCAGTTCATCATCGACTGAAAGCGCACCCTCAGTGGTTGTTCACCGTTTCGGCGAGGCGCTTCAAGGTCGCAAGACGCCCGCCCAGCAGATCGAGCCGTGCATGTTCGTCGATGAGCGGCGTGGTCGCGTCTCGATACGCGCGCCAATCGCTTTGTGCGCGCGCAACCGTAGGCCGCGCGGGCTTCGGCATGCGCGCATAGAGCTGACGGTAGTAGCGATTGAGGTCGTAGCTCACGTGCTCGCAGCGCGCGTCTGCGCTGCAGGCACGCACCTTCGGCGTGTCGCCGTCGTACGTGGCCGCCTGGTTGCGCAGCGCGAGCGCGCGCTCGCGCACCGGCTGCAGGCGCATGTCCGCCTCGTAAAGCTGGTAGGTGCTGCCGCTCGTGGTCGCGAACGCGGCGCCGAGCATGGTGTCCTCGGCGTCGCGCCAGGCCACCCACTTCTGCTGACTCAGCTGCCAGCGCTTTTGCTGCGCGGCGGGCAACTTCGCGAGCAGTTGCGTGAGCGCGGTGTCGGCGGCCGTACGCCACGCGGTGCGCGCGTCGTCCATGCACTGGATCTGCCCGGCCGTCGACGAGCGGTCCGCGCGCGCGAGACACGTACGCATGGCCGTGTCGATCGGATCGGCCGCTGCGACCTCGGCGTGTGCCGCCGGCGCCACGGCGAACAGCACCGTGGCCACTGACACCAGCGACAGCGCCGACGCCGTCGCAGCAAGGAAACGCGCTAGCCGCGCCGAAGAACCACCTGACATTCCCCTCCCCTGCGCGCTCAGGCGCGCACGCAATCCACGAAATACTCGATGCGGCCGTTGATGGTCTCGCCCACGAGCCCGTGGATGTCGGTGTGGAAGCCCGGGAAGCGCTCGTTGAACTCGCGCGCGAACTTCAGATAATTCACGATCGTCCTGTTGAAGCGTTCGCCCGGAATCAGGAGCGGAATGCCCGGCGGATACGGCGTGAGCAGGATCGACGTGACACGGCCTTCGAGTTCGTCCACAGGCACACGGTCGATCTCGCGGTGCGCGAGTTTCGCAAAGGCGTCCGACGGCTTCATCGCGGGCTCCATGCTCGAGAGGTACATCTCGGTCGTGAGACGGGCGATGTCGTTGGCGCGGTAGACGCTGTGGATTTGCTGGCACAGATCGCGCAGGCCCACGCGCTCGTACATCGGGTGTTGCGCGACGAACTCGGGCAGCACGCGCCACAGCGGCTGGTTGTTGTCGTAGTCGTCCTTGAACTGCTGGAGTTCGGTGACCATCGAGTTCCAGCGGCCCTTCGTGATGCCGATCGTGAACATGATGAAGAACGAGTACAGACCGGTCTTCTCCACGATGATGCCGTGCTCGGCCAGGTACTTCGTCACGATCGCGGCCGGAATGCCGGTCTCGCCGAACTCGCCGTCCACGTCCAGACCCGGCGTGACGATGGTCGCCTTGATCGGGTCCAGCATGTTGAAGCCTTCGGCGAGCGCGCCGAAGCCGTGCCAGTGATCGTTCGGGCGCAGCATCCAGTCTTCGCGAGAGCCGATGCCTTCTTCGGCCAGCTCGTCCGGACCCCAGACCTGGAAGAACCAGTCGTCGCCGTATTCGGCGTCGACCTTGCGCATGGCGCGGCGGAAGTCGAGCGCCTCGGCGATCGACTCTTCCACCAGCGCCGGGCCGCCCGGCGCTTCCATCATCGCGGCAGCGACGTCGCACGACGCGATGATCGCGTACTGCGGGCTCGTCGACGTGTGCATCAAATAGGCTTCGTTGAAGCGGTGGCGGTCGAACGCGCTGTCTTCCGAGTCCTGCACGACGATCTGCGAAGCCTGCGAGATGCCGGCGAGCAGCTTGTGCGTGGAGTGCGTCGCGAACACGAGTGCCTTGGTGCGCGGACGGCCCGCGCCGATCGCGTGCATGTCCTGGTAGAACTCGTGGAATTCGGCGTGTGGCAGCCAGGCTTCGTCGAAGTGCAGCGTGTCGAGCATGTCACCGAGCAGATCCTTGATCATCTCGACGTTGTAGACCACGCCGTCGTACGTGCTCTGCGTGATCGTGAGAATGCGCGGCTTGGCGTTCGGATTCTTCGCGAGCACTTCACGGGCGAACGGATTCGCCTCGATCTTCTTGCGGATGTTTTCCGGCTTGAACTCGTCGCGCGGAATCGGGCCGATGATGCCGAAGTTGTTGCGCGTGGGCGTGAGGAACACGGGAATCGCGCCCGTCATCGTGATCGCGTGCAGGATCGACTTGTGACAGTTGCGGTCCACCAGCACGATGTCGCCCGGCGCCACCGTTGCATGCCAGACGATCTTGTTGGACGTGGACGTGCCATTGGTCACGAAGAACACGTGGTCGGCGCTGAAGATGCGCGCCGCGTTGCGCTCCGAAGCCGCTACCGGGCCGGTGTGATCGAGCAACTGGCCGAGTTCCTCGACCGCATTGCAGACGTCGGCGCGCAGCATGTTCTCGCCGAAGAACTGGTGGAACATCTGGCCGAGCGGGTTCTTCAGGAAAGCCACGCCGCCCGAGTGACCCGGGCAGTGCCACGAGTACGAGCCTTCGTCCGCGTACTTGACGAGTTCCTTGAAGAACGGCGGCGACAGCGCGTCGAGATACACCTTCGCTTCGCGAATCACGTGGCGCGCGACGAACTCCGGCGTGTCCTCGAACATGTGAATGAAGCCGTGCAGCTCACGCAGGATGTCGTTGGGCAGATGGCGCGAGGTGCGCGTTTCTCCGTACAGAAAGATGGGGATGTCGGCGTTGCGCTTGCGCACCGCTTCCATGAACGCGCGCAGCGCGACGATCGCGGGCGCGTGCTCCGGCGCTTCGCCGTCCGAGCCTTCCACGTAGGGCAGCAGCTCGTCGTCGTCGATCGAGAGGATGAAGCATGCCGCGCGGCTCGACTGCTGCGCGAACGACGTGAGGTCGCCGTAGCTCGTCAGCCCGAGGACTTCCGCGCCCTCTTTCTCGATGGCTTCGGCGAGTGCCCGGATGCCGGAACCCGAGATGTTCTCGGAGCGAAAGTCTTCGTCGATGATGACGACGGGAAAACGAAACTTCATGGGCGATTCTCCAAAAGAAACGACCGCTGCATATGACGCGCAGCGGTCCCCGTATGTCGTTGTGTCCGGTGGTTGCGTGCGTCAGGTCTTCGGCAGGGTGACGCCGTGCTGGCCTTGATACTTGCCGCCGCGATCCGCGTAAGAGACCTCGCAGACCTCATCGCTTTCGAAGAACAGCACTTGAGCCACACCCTCGTTCGCGTAGATTTTCGCAGGCAAAGGTGTCGTATTTGAGAATTCGAGCGTCACGTAGCCTTCCCACTCGGGCTCGAACGGCGTGACGTTCACGATGATCCCGCAGCGCGCATAAGTCGACTTGCCCAGACACACGGTCAGGACGTTGCGCGGAATGCGGAAATATTCGACCGTGCGCGCGAGCGCGAACGAATTGGGCGGGATGATGCAGACGTCGCCCTTGAAGTCCACGAACGACTTTTCGTCGAAGTTCTTCGGATCGACAATGGTCGAGTTGATGTTCGTGAAGATCTTGAATTCGTCGGCGCAACGGATGTCGTAGCCGTAGCTCGACGTGCCGTAGCTCACGATCTTGCGGCCGTCTTCCGACATCCGGACCTGATCGCGCACGAACGGCTCGATCATCTTCTGCTCTTCGGCCATGCGCCGGATCCACTTGTCGGACTTGATTGCCATGTTCGCTACTTAACGAGAAATCGGGTCGGGAAAGCACGCGGACGGACCCACCGGGCGCGCGCCGCGTGCGAAAGGCGCCTATTTTACGCGATGTGGATCGGCATGCCTGGAACGACGTTTCAGGTGGCCGCAAATGCCACGCTCAGCCACGCTCACTGGGCGCGGATCAGCCCGCAGGCGAGCGCCGGGCCCGTGCCGCGCTGCGGGTACGCATAGGGGTCGATGGCGTCCCGGTGCACGATCACCGCGCGTTGCAGCACGGAGCGCACGCCGTCGAGCGAGACGTCGGGCGCGACGATGAAGCCCGTCGCCACGCCATTCGAATCCGCATGGATATTGCCGAGGTCGCCTTCCACGCGCGCGCCGGGCTTCAGGCGCTCCGCGGCGGGCGCGAACACGGGGCCGGCGCTCGAGGCGTCGGTGGCGTTGCAGTCGCCGCGCTCGTGGACCTGCAATGCGTGATCGCTGTCGGGCGGCAGGCCCGCGAGGTTGTAGCTCACCTGCACGCCGTCCGAGTGTTCGACGAACGAGACCGTGCCGCGCACCTGGCTGCCGACAGTGGGCAGCAGCTGCGCGTTCGCGCGCTTGTCTTCCTGCCCCATGAAGCTCGTGCAGCCCGCAAGCAGCGCGCAGCCGCAGAGCGCGACGAGGGCGATCATCCGAACGACGTGCGCATTCCCCGCTTGCCTGTCGTGTCCTTTATCCATGCGATCCTCTTGCCGGGCGGCGGCAGCCCCGTTGCTGCCGCCATACCGGACCCGATGAAGCCCACATGATACCGCGCACGCAGCGCGCCGCGTGCCTATCTGTCCCCATACGCGGGGCGCCGCACAAGCGCAGCGGCCCGCACCGGCGCTCAGGTGTTCTGCACGACGATGGTCGGGAACTTCGAGGTCATGTCGCGGGCGCGCTCGGCGATCTGGATCGCCACGCGGCGCGCGATCGCGCGGTAGATTTCCGCCACCGGCCCCTGCGGCGCGGCCACGACGGTCGGGTTGCCCGAATCGGCCTGCTCGCGAATGGCGATGTCGAGCGGCAGGCTGCCGAGCACTTCCACGCCGTATTCCTTCGCCATGCGCTCGCCGCCGCCCGCGCCGAAGATATGCTCGGCGTGGCCGCAATTCGAGCAGATGTGCACGGCCATGTTCTCGACGATGCCGAGAATCGGAATGCCCACCTTCTCGAACATCTTGAGGCCCTTCTTCGCGTCGAGCAGCGCGATGTCCTGCGGCGTCGTGACGATCACGGCGCCCGTGACGGGCACGCGCTGCGAGAGCGTGAGCTGGATGTCGCCGGTGCCCGGCGGCATGTCGACCACGAGATAGTCGAGTTCGCGCCAGTTCGTCTGACGCAGCAGTTGCTCGAGCGCGGAAGTCGCCATCGGGCCGCGCCAGACCATGGGGTTGTCCTGCTCGACCAGAAAGCCGATCGAGTTGGCCTGCACGCCGTGGCCTTCGAGCGGATTCATCGACTGGCCATCGGGCGACTCGGGGCGGCCTTCGATGCCGAGCATCATCGGCAGCGAGGGGCCGTAGATGTCCGCGTCGAGCACGCCGACCGAAGCGCCTTCGGCCGCGAGCGCCAGCGCGAGATTCACGGCGGTCGTGCTCTTGCCCACGCCGCCCTTGCCCGAGGCCACGGCGACGATGTTCTTCACATTCGGCAGCAGCTTCACGCCGCGTTGCACCGTATGCGCGGTAATTTCGCTTCTGACCGCGACGCGGCTCGTCTTCACGCCCGGCACTGCGGCGAGCGCCGCCTCGACCTGCTTGCGCACGGCTTCGAACTGGCTCTTCGCCGGATAGCCAAGCACGATCTCGACGCCGACCGTATCGCCTTCGACGGTGACATTGCGCACGCCCTTGGCCACCGTATAGGGATGGCCCGTGTTCGGATCCGTCAAGGCCGCAAGCGCGGCGTCGACCAAAGCCCGATCTATGCTCATTGAAACTCCGTGGGGAGAATGCCGGTCTGCGTTTGCGCCTGTCCGAGTGAGGACTGATCGCCTACGCGCCGGAAATCGAAAGAAATTGTTAAGCTGCATTGCGCAAAATTACCCGACAGGGCACGCTTCGCGGCAGCATCGATTTCGTGTGCCGGCCAGGTGCTCTCAAAGCCGCGATCCCGCGGCTTTTCGCCTGGCGGCGCAAACCTCAAGACGTCATTGTAGTAGTTGCCGCTGCGCGCCGTTCGAATACCCTGTTCGCACGCGGGGCCGCGAACGCCGCGTGCAGCGTCCGTTCCACTCAAGTAAGGAAAGCAAATGAACACAAGAATCCTGACCCGCCTGTCCGTTTTCGCCGTTGCCGGCGCGCTCGTCGCCGGCTGCGCGACGCAGCAGGGCACCAACACGGCTCTCGGCACCGGTGTCGGCGCAGGCACGGGCGCGGCCATCGGCGCGATCTTCGGCGGCGGCAAGGGCGCGGCGATCGGCGCGGGCGCGGGCGCGCTGGTCGGCGGCATCACCGGCTACAACTGGCAGAACATCAAGAACAAGCTTTCGGGCTCCACCAAGGGCACGGGCACGCAGATCACCGAGCAGCCGGACGGCTCGCTCAAGCTCAACATTCCGAGCAACGTGACCTTCGACACCAGCAGCTACGCGATCAAGCCGTCGTTCGCGCCGGTGCTCGACGAGGTCGCGCAGACGCTCCAGCAGAATCCGGAAGTCGTCGCGCAAGTCGTGGGTCATACGGATAACACCGGCCAGCCCGCATACAACCAGACGCTGTCGGCCAACCGCGCGCAGAGCGTGGTGAACTACCTTGCCTCGCGCGGCATCCCGATGCAGCGCATGTCGGCCGAGGGCCGCGGCGACACCCAGCCGATCGCCGACAACAGCACGGAAACCGGGCGCGCCGCGAACCGCCGCGTGGAAATCTACCTGCGCGCGACGGCACAGCACCAGGGCGGCTAAGCCGGCCCGGCGCAGTTGCCGGAAAAGCGGTAGCCAAAATGTCGCAGAGAAAACAGCGACACATCAACGGGACGGCAACCATGCCGTCCCGTTTGCATTTTGAGCGGCCCGAAGACGCGCGCTGAAACCCTTGATGGACAGCCACCGGTCGCCCGCTTCAAAGCGCCAGCAGAGAATCGAAAAATTTATCGAACTCTCGGGAAATCGTGCTGTCTGTCTTTACGGTACGTGTGCGGCAGTGCCGCCGCGTCACCATTCTCCTCTTGTCGTTGTTGCTCCGGGGCCATTCTTGCCCCGGTTTTTTTTGGCCGCGATTTGTGCATCGCAGCATAGTCGTTGCTCGCGCGGCGCATACGAGTGTCCATCTGCTGGCCGAACGGCGCTGCGTCCGCCCTGCTAAAATCGCCCTTTCCCCCTGCAACATCGGACTTCCCCTCACTTATGTCAGCACCCGCCACCGACCTCGCAGCAGCCGGCGCGCATGCCAATCCAAGCGGCCGCCGCCAGATTCTCGTTACGTCTGCTCTGCCGTACGCCAACGGTCAGATCCACATCGGCCACCTGGTCGAGTACATCCAGACGGACATCTGGGTTCGCGCGCTGCGAATGCATGGCCACGAGGTCTACTACGTCGGTGCCGACGACACGCACGGCACGCCCGTCATGCTGCGCGCGGAGAAGGAAGGCCTCACGCCGCAGCAGCTGATCGCGCGCGTGTGGCAAGAGCACAAGCGCGATTTCGACAGCTTCGGCGTGTCGTTCGACAACTACTACTCGACGGACTCCGAAGAGAATCGCGTGCTCTCCGAGTCGGTGTATCTGGCGCTCAAGGAAGCGGGTTTCATCGAGACACGCGACATCGAGCAGGCCTACGATCCGGTCAAGAACATGTTTCTGCCGGACCGCTTCATCAAGGGCGAGTGCCCGAAGTGCGGCGCGAAAGATCAGTACGGCGACAGCTGCGAAGTGTGCGGCTCGACCTACGCACCGACTGACCTGAAGAATCCGTACTCGGTGGTCTCGGGCGCGACGCCCATCCGCAAGACCTCGACGCACTATTTTTTCCGCCTCTCGGACCCGCGCTGCGAAGACTTCCTGCGCGGTTGGGTGAGTGGCCTCGCTCAACCGGAAGCGACCAACAAGATGCGCGAGTGGCTCGGCGACTCGGGCGAATCGAAGCTCGCCGACTGGGACATCTCGCGCGACGCACCCTACTTCGGCTTCGAGATTCCGGGCGCGCCCGGCAAGTACTTCTACGTGTGGCTCGACGCGCCGGTGGGTTATTACGCGAGCTTCAAGAACCTGTGCGAGCAGCGCGGCCTCGACTTCGAGGCCTGGGTGAAGGCCGGTTCGAAGACGGAGCAGTACCACTTCATCGGCAAGGACATCCTGTATTTCCATACGCTGTTCTGGCCTGCCATGCTCCAGTTCTCGGGTCACCGCACGCCGACCAACGTCTTCGCGCACGGTTTCCTGACCGTGGACGGCGCGAAGATGTCGAAGTCGCGCGGCACATTCATCACGGCGGAAAGCTACGTGACCACGGGCCTGAACCCCGAGTGGCTGCGCTACTACTTCGCCGCGAAGCTCAACAGCACGATGGAAGACCTCGACCTGAACCTCGATGACTTCCAGGCGCGCGTGAACAGCGACCTCGTCGGCAAGTACATCAATATCGCGAGCCGCGCGGCAGGCTTCCTGATCAAGCGCTTCGAAGGCCGCGTGCAAGATAGCGCGATGAATCATCCGTTGCTCGAACAGCTGCGCACGGCGATTCCGCACATCGCTGCGCACTACGAAGCACGCGAATACAGCCGCGCGCTGCGCCAGACGATGGAGCTCGCCGACGCCGTGAACGGCTACGTCGATACGGCCAAGCCGTGGGAACAGGCCAAGGATCCGGCCAACTCGGTGGCGCTGCACGAGACCTGCAGCGTGAGCCTCGAAGCATTCCGCCTGCTTTCGCTCGCGCTCAAGCCGGTGCTGCCGCAACTCGCTGAAGGCGTGGAGCAGTTCCTCGCCATCGAGCCGCTTACGTGGGCCGATGCAGGGCGCGCGCTGTCGTCGCAACAGCCGATCAACGCGTACAAGCACCTGATGACGCGCGTCGATCCGAAGCAGATCGAAGCGCTGCTCGCCGCCAACCGCGATTCGCTGCAGGCAACCGATGCGCCCGCCGCCGCGGCTGCGGACGCAAACAAGAAGTCGAAGGCGGCGAAGGAAGCGAAAAAGCCTGCCGCCGATGAAACGCCCGAAGTCATCTCCATCGACGACTTCGCGAAGATCGATCTGCGCGTGGCGCTGATCGTCGACTGCAACATCGTCGAAGGTTCGGACAAGCTGCTGCAACTCACGCTCGACGTGGGCGAAGAAAAGACGCGCAACGTGTTCTCGGGCATCCGTTCCGCGTACAAGCCGGAAGACCTCAAGGGCAAGCTCACGGTGATGGTCGCGAACCTCGCGCCGCGCAAGATGAAGTTCGGCATGTCCGAAGGGATGGTGCTCGCGGCCTCCGCGGCTGACGAGAAGGCTGAGCCTGGCCTGTATATCCTCGAACCGCATTCCGGTGCAAAACCGGGTATGCGCGTGCGTTAAGGCGATACAAGCGCAAACGCCACGGCGTTGCGCTACTCGAAAAAAAGCACACCCCTCAGGTGTGCTTTTTTTTGCTGTTCATCGATGGTTTCTGATTCTTCTACCAGCGAATCCGGTCGAAACGCCGCGTGTAGAGAACATCGGCGCCATTGAACGTGCCGGTATACGCCACCAGCGACCAGTAGCGCGTGAGGTTGATCGTCGCCTTCACCGCGTTCGACGCCGTCTGCAAACCCTGCTCGTAGCCAATCACGAGCCGCTGATTGATGACCTTCGCGATCATCACAACCTCGGTGTCGGTCAGGCCGACCTCGCTGCGCCCGATCGAAAATTCGTCGAGGCCGATACTTTGCGCGATGCGCTTGCCCTGCGCGCTGCCAAGCAAGGCGAGCGCCGTCGTCATGGCGTTCTGCTGGCCGAGGTTGTTACCCTGGTCGGTGCCGTGGCCGAACAGCAGCCAGGAGAGCTTTTCGTTGTCGGGCACGTTCGGCTCGGAGACAAGCCTTACCGCTGGCGACTGCACTGTACCCGTGACCTGCACGCCCGCCTCGACCTGCTGGTTGCGCCGCATGGCAAGAATGTTGATGCCCGGGTTGCCCACCGGCCCGTTGAACGTGAAGAAGCCGTTTTCGATGTTGAGCTTGGTGCCGAATGCCGTGTATGTGGAGCCTTCAGTCACGCGCACGTTGCCGACCGCGCGCAGCGGTACGTCCGGCGCGCTGTTGACCGAGATCAAGCCCGCAAGGCCCAGATCCGCGCCCTGCCCGCGGAAGCGGAAGTCGTGGCCGAGATCGATCTCGACGTTGGCGCGCGGCGCAAAGCGCGGCGCGGGCCTCGTCGACGCCGTTTCTTCGATGGGCGGCCTGCCGCCTACCGTCGTGCCGTCGGGGCGCACGATCACGACGTCGTCGCCAAGCGATGGCGCGGGCAACTCCGGCATATCGAAAAGCGCGTGATCGACGGTGAACTTGCCGTCGATCTCCATGCCGCCAAGATGGCCGCCGTTGGCGATGCTCGCGCTGCCGGAGAGCGACAGCTTGCGGTCGGGCGAAGCAAACAGTTCGAGCTTGTCCGCGACGATGCTCGCCGTGAGATCGGGTTCGGCGTTGTCGAGACGCACACGGCCCGTTGCGCGCAGCGTGCCGCTCGTCGCGCCCTGGAACTCCACCTGCTGGAAGTCGACGAGGTTCTGCGAAAGCGCGATGCGGATCACGCCGTCCTTCAACTCCACGCCCTGATCGACCACAGTGGCCGAAAGCCCGTCGCCGACAAGTGAGCCCGTGAGATTCGGCTTCGCGACCGTGCCGCCGAGCACGAGTTGCAGCGCGAGATGGCCGTCGAGCAGATAAGTCGGGCCCAACATGCCGCCCGTGGTCCGGAGCGAGGGCACGTTCGCCTTGATGGTGCCGCCGATCGGCGCCTCGTCCGCGACGGTGAGGATGCCGTCGCGCGGCACGAGCGTCGTGTAGGCGTCGATGTCGAGCATGCCCACGCGGCTCGCCTGCGCTTGCGCCGTGAGCGCGAGGCGGTTGCCGCCGCTGAAGGCCGCGCGCACGTTGAACTCGCCCACGCCGAGCGAGGCAAAGCCGCGGCCAACTTCGGTCGTGATGTCGCCCGAGCGGCGCTTGATCTGCACATAGCCGGTAGCCGTCTGGCCGACGGAGAAGTCCCAGTCGCCGTCGAAGATCAGGTCGGTCCTGAGCGTGGACGGCACGCCCGTGAACTGCTGCCGGATTTGCATGATGCGCGCGAGCGAAACGTTGGTGAGCGTGCCCGCCGAGTGAATGCGCCCATGGTCGAGGTCGAACCCTTTCAGGTCGAGCGTCGCGCCTTCGCCCACGAGACGTGTCGCACCAAGCGTGACGTGACCGGCACCCGCGCTGACCGTCAGCGGCGACTGCAGCTTCACACCGGGCACGCCTCGATTCTCGAGTTGCGTGAGCGTGCCGTTCCAGCGCGAGCCCTCGCGCGTGTCCTGGAGGCCGCCGTTCGCCGCCACCACGAAATCGATCGGCTGGCCCTGCACTTTGCCCTTCGCGCTCGCGGTGAGCGTGTGCTTCGCGCGCGTACCGTCGAGGCGCGCGGTGAGCGTCGTGATATCGACGCCCGCCACGGCGATCTCGCTCGCGTCGGTGCTGAAGGCGAGCGCGCCATTCGCGCCGTCGCGGGCGAGGGCATGGCCTTCGGCATGGCCGATGCGGTTATCGCCGAACACCACGTGGTCCGCCTTGTAGTCGAGTGAGACGTCAGGATGCGCGAAGGTGCCGGTCACGTCGCCGTTCGCCGCGAGCTGGCCCGCTATGCCGAAGCCTAGCCGGTCGAGCTGCGGCGCATCCACCCGAAAGCGCAGGCGGTCCCCACGCGCGCCGAAGCTGCCTTGCAGTTCGACGGTATTGCCCGCGATCGAGAGGTTCGCGCGGCTTGGCAGGATGCGCGAGCCCGCCAGCTGGATGAGGCCCTCGCCCGTGAGCGGCAGGTCGTCGTAGACGCTCGGGCCGAGCTTGAACTCGGCCTTCGTCGTGAAAGTGGGCGCGAGCGTGCCGCTCGCATTGAGCGTGCCGTTTACGCGCGCCTCAATGCGCCGGCCAGCGGGACGTGCGGCGGGTGCTGGCCGCGCTTCGGGTTGTGCCGCCGCGCCCTGCTGGGTCTCTTTTGCGTTCTCCACGCGCTTTTGCTCGGCGGCCTGCTCGCCGGACTGCGCGGGATTGAGCGACGGGTTCAGCGCCGGATTGAGCGCGAGATTGCGTTGCGGATTGAGCGCGTCGGCGGCGGGCTGGGCCGCGGGTTGAGCCACATGAGCGGGCCTCGGCCGCACGGCCGGGCCTGGCGACTTCGCGCTCGTGCGCGCCGGGATTTGCGACGTGAGCGACAGCGGATCGAAATTGGTCAGCACCGCCTTGAGTTGATACGTGGAACTGGCGTCGTGCTTGAGCGCGCCTGAAAGGTCGATGCGCCCCGCGCCCGAAGTCAGCCGCACGTCGTTGAGCGACAGGCGCGCGGGGTCCTGCGTGACCTTGCCCTGCACGCGCAGCGCCGCCTTCGGATCGGCGAGATCGAGCGTGACGCTCTGCACGTCGCCGTTCAGCCGCACGCCAATCGGCCCCGCGAATTGCGTGGCACGCACGCTCGACTGGATCGCGTTGAGGTCGAGCCCGGCCACCTTCAGATCGAAGCGTCCGTCGCGCCCGCTGATCGTGCCGCCGCCGGTGATCGTCGCATTCTTCACGAGACGCACGGCGAGCTTCGGGATGCGCTGCGTCCTCGCATCGAGCACGACGTCGGCGTGAGCGTCGATGAGCGGCAACAGCTTTTCGTCGATGGCGCCCGGCTTCGCGTTCACGATCGAGACCGCGCCCGCCACCGTGAAGCCAGCCGCATTGCTGCGTTCGCGAGCCGCGGCGGCTGTGGCCGATGCTGTGGAGGCAGCCGCGGCATCGGGTTTCGCGCCACCCCCAGGCGCCGATGCCAACGCCGGCACGGAAGCCGGCGTGACCGCCGACGCCGCCGCTGCGCCCGAAGCCATCGACGCGAGCGCCGCCGGCACGCCCGCCGCGCCGCCTGGCACCGGTTGCAATTGCGCACGCACGGCGAGGTCGGCGAACGGCGCGCCCGGCGCGAACGCCTGCGGATTGACGTGATCGAACGCGAGCGTTGCGCGTTGCAGCGGCACGGAAGCGAACGGCGTCGCCTCCACATGGGCGCGGCCGCTGAGCTTCATGCCGCTCGCCTCGATCTCGGCCGTGAGCGCCTCGAGCGAGCCGGCGAGGTTCGCGCTCACCTGCACGTCCTCGCCGTTCACCTTGCCGGAGTAGCCCAGGTCGCCCGTGAGCGCGAACGGCCGCACGCCATCGAGCTTCGCCCGCGCGCTCACCGCGCCAAAGGGCGTGTCGAGACGCTCGATGGCGGCCTCGTGATGGCGGCCATCGCTGCGTCCGTGGAACTGGAATCGCGAGAACTCGTTGGTGGAGGCGCCTTCGTGCAACGTGAGCTTGTTCACCTGCAAATCGCGGATCTCGAGCCCGAGCGGCAGTTGCAGGTTCTCAGGCAGCGTCATGGGCGAGGAAGGCTCGTGCGACGGCACGATGCGCATCTCGATGTCGCCAGCGTGCAGGTAGTCCACCACGAAGCGCCAGGGTTTCTGGCCGAAGCCATGCAGTTCCCATTCGCCGCCAATGCGGTCGACCTTGAGCGTGGTGCCGTCCGTGCCGCGCCAGCTCACGTCGGTCAAGCGCACACCGCTCGCGAGCGTACCGCCTTCGAGCCTGCCCGCAAGCTTGCCGTCGAGCAGCTTGACGGCCGCGCGCCACGCGTAAGCGGTGCCGCGCTCGGTGGTCAGCACGCCATACAGCAAGCCGGCGACAAGCCCGACCACCAGCACCGGCACGACGATAGCCCAGACCAGCGCCTTCCAGAGCCGCGGCCCGCGACGACGCGGCGGCGGCGCACCGGCGTCACCGCCCGCGCCACGCGCGCCGTTGCCGCCGCCGCTGGGTTCACCGCGCGCTTCATCGTCCGGGCTGGCTCCAGCCTCCCCCGGCGGCACTGCGAACGTGACGGGGAACCACACCCTGGCAACGAAACGACGCGCGCTCATGCGACCACCTCGCCGTGCGGCGCAGGGGTCGTAGCGAAACAGAGCAGCGAGCGCGTCATCATCAGAAGGCGATTCCGAGTGTCAGATAGGGCCGCACGCTGTGAGTGCGAAAACCATAGGCGAGATCGAGGTTGACCGGCCCGACGGGACTGCGCCAGCGCGCGCCGATACCCGCGCCCGGGTCGAACTCCTTTTCGCCCCAGGTATCGGTGGCGGTGCCGACGTCGAAAAACGCCGCGCCGCCCCAGTCGTGGCTGAACCAGTGCTGGTACTCCGCTGACCCGGTGACGAGATACTTGGTCGGCAGGATAGAGCCCGACTGGTCATTGCCGATGCTCTGGAACGAGTAGCCGCGCACCGAGTTCGACCCGCCCGCGCGGAACAGCAGCGACGCGGGGATGCCGCTCGAAGGGCCGCTCGTGAAGACACCGCCCAGCTCCGCGCGGAACACCATGATGTCGCTGTGGCCGATCGGCAAGTATTGCTGGCCGCGCATGTAGGCGCGCACGAAGCTTTGCTCGGCGCCCGCGTTCTTGAGCGCGAAGCCCGCCTCCATGCGAATGATGTTGCCCGTGCGCGGAAAGAGCGGGTCGTCGACGTTGCGGCGCGTCCAGCCCCAGGTCGGCACGAGCGCATAGGCCCGCGAGGACGGCCCCACGTTCTGCGTGAGGCGATCGTCGTAGAACATCAGCGCGTAGGCGTAGTCGATGTTCTGCGAGGTGCGCGTGCGCTGCACCCCGACGCGCGCGCTATAGATGTTCGTGTCCGAGACGTCGGTGGTCGTGTAGGAGGCGACGAGGCTGTTGGTCCAGGCGCGCGGGCCCGGCGGCATCGAAAGCTGGACCTGCCCGAACTTCTGGATCTGGTCGAGTCGCCCCTGCACCTGGAACGGCCACGCCGCCCCGAACGTATTCAGATACGTATAGGACCCTTGGACATGCGCGCCGGTATCGGTCGAATAACCCACGCCGCCGCGAAAGTTGTTGTACGGGAACTCGCTCACCTTCACGTGCACGGGCGTATCGACCGGCTTTTGCGTATTGGCGTCGACGTCGATCGCCACGCTCGCGTAGTACGGCGTGTTCTGCACCTGGCGCTGCAGCTCGGCCACGCGGTTCAGATCGTAGACTTCGCCGGGCGAGAGCGGATTCACGTTGTCGATGATGTAGCCCGGGTACCGCCGCGGGCCCGAAACGTCGAGCTTGCCCAGCGTGAAGGTCGGCCCGCTGTCGAACGTTACGGAAAGTTGCGCGTCATGGCGCAGCGGATCGACCCGCGCCTCCGAAAACACGATCTTGGCGCCGAGGTAGCGGCGTGCCTGCAGCGCCTTGAGCGAAGCGTTCTTGGCATCGTCCCAGCCTGACTGGCTAAAGGCATCGCCGTCGTGCAGCGAGAACGCGAACCGCGCGGTGTTCGCCTGCGCCGGATCTTCCGTGAGCACGGGGCCCCGAAAGACGAGCTTCACCGACGAAATCGTCGTGCGCGGCCCCGGGTCGACGCTCACCCGCACGTGCCGCCTGCCGTCGACCGTGCGCACGTCGGTGCGCACGACTGGCGTGAAATAGCCCGCGGTCGAGGCAAGATCCCGCACCTGCTGCGGCGTCGCGGTCACGAGGAACTCGAACTGGTCCTCGTTCACGTCGGCGCGCGTGGCAAAGCGCGCAATGTCGAGGTGCGCCTCGAGGAGCTTGCGCAGGTCGCGCGGGGAGGCCTGGATATCGACGTCGTAGTAGGTGCGCGGGCGCATCCACGGCAGGAGGGTAGTCAGGATGTCGGCCCGAGCGGGCGTCGCCACGGCGCAGAACTCGACGAGGCACATGATCAGGCACGCGGCGAGCCGTGGCCGCGCCGCCCACGAGGGGCGCCGCCGTGCGCACAATGCTTCGATCACCCATCCCGCCAAACGCCACCTCCGGCCGTCGTAGAACTGGTTGGCGCCGGTTGCGCCGCTCGCGCGCAGGGCACGGGGGCGGCAACGGGCGCAAACGCGTTATTTCACCACATCGGCGCGTAAAAACCCCAGGAGCAGGCGCAAAGGCACGGCAAGACGACCGCAAAGGCGGCGGAGCACGAAAGTCGGCGCGGATGTTCCGCGGCGTTGGCTTGCGGTAAAATTGCCCCCGACAGAATTAGCGGCGCGGCGCAATCAGGCGCCCCGCCTTACTGGACGGACGTCAGCCATGTATCAGTCGGACATCACGCAGTTCATCAACCAGCTCAAGCAGCAAACGCCGCAGCTCGAAGAACAGCAACGCAAGGGCCGCGCGCTCCTGTGGGACAAGCAGCCGATCGACCTCGACGAGCGCGAGCGCCAGCAGGCTTCGCGCGTGAAGCAAACGCCTTACGTCTACTACCAGAACTTCTGATGGCCGAGGCCGAGGGGGTCGGCGCGCCGCCAGCGGGCGAGCACGCGGCCAGTCACGCGGGCCACGCGCCCGGGCCAACGCCCGGTGAGGCGCTGACCACGCCCGCTACCGACTCGACGCCCGATACGGTCGACGGCGTCGCGTTCGCACGCCTTTACGGCGAGCCGCTCTTCAAGCTCCCGCAGGACCTCTACATCCCGCCCGACGCGCTCGAAGTTTTCCTCGAGACCTTCGAAGGCCCGCTCGACCTGCTGCTGTACCTCATCCGCAAGCAGAACTTCAACGTCCTCGACATTCCGATGGCGGAGGTCACGACCCAGTACCTCGGCTACGTCGAGCAACTGCGCAAGACCAACCTCGAACTCGCGGCCGAATATCTGCTGATGGCGGCCATGCTCATCGAGATCAAGTCGCGCATGCTGCTGCCGGTCAGGAAGGCCGACACCGGCGAGGAAGCCGAGGATCCGCGCGCCGAACTCGTGCGCCGCCTGCTCGAATACGAGCAGATGAAGCTCGCCGCCCAGCGCCTCGACCAGCTGCCGCAACTCGGCCGCGACTTCCTGCGCGCCGAGGTCTATATCGAGCAGAGCATCACGCCGCGCTTTCCCGACGTGGACAGCAACGACCTGCGCGCCGCGTGGGCCGACGTCATCAAGCGCGCGAAGCTCGTCCAGCATCACAAGATCTCGCGCGAGGAACTCTCCGTGCGCGAGCACATGAGCATCATCCTGCGCAAGCTCCAGGGCGAGCGCTTCATGGAGTTCTCCGAGCTTTTCGACACCACGCGCGGCGTGCCCGTCGTGATCGTGAACTTCATCGCCATGCTGGAGCTTTCGCGCGAATCGCTCATCGAGATCACCCAGCCCGAGCCGTTCGCGCCGATTTACGTGCGGCTCGCGTATTTGCCCGTCTGATCTTTGCCTGATCTTGTCTCTGCACGCGGCGGGACAATAAATAGGACCACATCACGCGGAGACCGGCGCCGGACCGCACAGCGGAACGCCAGGACAACCCCCTATCCGAGGCGGGTGCGCCGCAATCACAAATCCACTACAATCGCCCGCGCCTGCCCGGTCTCGTCCCATAAACGGGGCACACGAATTACCTGCCGCGCGACCTGCGCGGACCGGGCGCGCGACGTCCGCTCGCGGCCCTTCGTCCGGGTCTCTGGCTTGCGGCCGTGCCACCCAAGTCTTGCCCCGCGCGAGGCGTAAAGCATTCGATCATGAAAGTCATTAGCTCGATTCAGGAATTGCGCGACCAGTTGCGCGGCCAAAACCGCACCGCGTTCGTGCCGACCATGGGCAACCTGCACGAAGGCCATCTCTCGCTGATGCGCCTCGCGCGCCAGCACGGCGACCCGGTCGTGGCGAGCATCTTCGTCAATCGGCTGCAGTTCGGCCCGAACGAGGACTTCGACAAGTATCCGCGCACGCTCCAGGACGATATCGAGAAGCTGCAGAAGGAAAACGTCTACGTGCTGTTCGCGCCGACCGAGCGCGACATGTATCCGCAACCGCAGGAATATCGCGTGCGCCCGCCGCACGATCTCGGCGACATTCTGGAGGGCGAATTCCGCCCCGGCTTCTTCGAGGGCGTGTGCACGGTCGTCATGAAGCTGATGTCGTGCGTGCAGCCGCGCGTGGCCGTGTTCGGCAAGAAGGACTACCAGCAGCTCATGATCGTGCGCGCGATGTGCAACCAGTTCGCGCTGCCGACCGAAGTGATCGCCGCCGAAACGGTGCGCGACGCCGACGGCCTCGCGCTCAGCTCGCGCAATCGCTACCTCACTGAGGCCGAGCGCGCCGAGGCGCCGCAACTGGCGGGCGTCCTGCGCGCGATTCGCGAGTCGGTGCTGTCGGGCCGCCGCGACTTCCAGCAGCTCGAACTTGACGCCATGGCCACGCTCGCCGCGCGCGGCTGGAAGCCCGACTACATCGCGATCCGCAAGCGCGCGAACCTGCTGCCGCCCGCGCCGGGCGTAGCTGGTGACGCAGAGTCGCCGCTCGTCGTGCTGGCCGCGGCCAAGCTGGGTGCCACGCGCCTCATCGACAACCTCGAGATCTGACGCCCGCGGGACGGCCGCGCCGCCCCGCTCTCACCCGATTGCGCCAGATTCCGCTTACCCGCGGCGGGCCAAGCGCCCGCTCGCCTGAGGAGACCCTCCATGCAACGCCATATGCTCAAGTCGAAGATCCACCGCGTCGCGGTCACGCACTGCGAACTGCACTACGAAGGCTCGTGCGCCATCGACGAAGACCTGCTCGAAGCGGCCAACATCGTCGAAAACGAGCGTATCGACATCTGGAACATCAACAACGGCGAGCGCTTCACGACCTACGCGATCAAGGGCGAACGCGGCAGCGGCATGATCTCGCTGAACGGCTCGGCCGCGCGCCGCGCGCAACTGGGCGACCTCGTGATCATCGCGGCCTTCGCGAACGTGGAAGAGGAAGAGCTCAAGGCCGGCTGGAAGCCGGACCTCGTCTTCGTGGACGAGAACAACCGCATCAAGGGCAGCCGCGACCACGTGCCCACGCAAAGCTGGAGCTAAAGCGCGAATGCGGCCGGCGCGGCGCATTGGGCCCGCGCCGCCGTAGTTGTCCGCCTGGTTGCCAGCCAGGTTGCCTGGTCAGTTACCCGCTTGTTTGCCGTCCACCCAGCCGATAATCGACTGCCACTGGTCAAGATCCTTCTCGACCCGGCTCTTCGCGACGTCCCACAGCGTGAGGCCGTGCGCGGCGAGCTGCACGTAGTTCTGCGTGTCGCGCAGATAGCCCAGCACCGGCAGCTCCAGCCCCTCGACGAAGCGTTGCAGCTGCTCGGCCGAGCGCGTGCGCGCATCGACCCGCATCCCAACCACGCCCACCTGGATCGCGCCCTTGCGCACGGCCTTTTCCTTGGCGAGGCGGTTCAGGAAGTCCTGGGTGGCGAGAATGTCGAACATCGAAGGCTGCAACGGCACGATCACCTTGTCCGCCAGTTCGATGATCGCCCCGAGCCGGTTGCCGTGCAGGCCCGCGGGCGTGTCGATGACGGCGTGCTCGAGTCCCTTGGGCGGTTTCGCCGGGTTGTCCAGATCGACCTGCCAGCTTTCGATGGCCGGCAGCGTGGCGGGCCGCAGATCGAGCCAGGCGTGCGAGGACTGCTGCCGGTCGAGGTCCGCGAGCGCCACCCACTCGCCTTGTGCGGCGAAATAGCCGGCCAGATTGGTGGACAGCGTGCTCTTTCCCACGCCGCCCTTGGGATTCGCCACCACGATTACCGTCATGAATGCTCCCGTCAGGATGGCTGGCGCATGGGCCAGCCGGATTGCCGTGATTGTTGCCTGATGCGTTGTTCGATACCTTGCGAGGCGACTTGCAGACGAGCCAGCGCCCCGAATCAACCGTCCGATATTATCGGCAAATTGCGCGCCGCCGAAGTCCCCCACGTGCGCGCACCCGCATTGTTCACATCAAATAGAGGAGACTGACCGACCATGAGCACCCTACGCCACGACGTCACGATCGAAACCCTGCTCGAACGGCAGCGCGGCCGCCTGCCCGATCTGCTGGGCTTTCGTCCGATTGCCCTTGAGCAAGGCCTGCTGCGCGCCGAACTCGATGTGCGCAGCGACCTGCTCGCCCCGAATGGCTTCCTGCACGCCGCCACGGTGATTGGTCTCGCCGATACGGCCTGCGGCTACGCCTGTCTCGCCCACCTGCCGCCCAACGCGAAGAACTTCACGACCATCGAGATCAAGAGCAACCATCTCGGCACCGCGCGCGAAGGCACGATCTCGGCCGTCGCGACGGGCGTGCACCTCGGGCGCAGCACACAGGTCTGGGACGCTACGGTGAGCGGCCCGGACGGCAAGACCATCGCGCTGTTCCGCTGTACGCAGATGGTGCTTTACTGAGCCGAGCCGGTCGACCGCGCATTTAGCCACGCTTTTAGCCAATCACGCCGAACAACTTCTCCAGATCGAGGCTCGCGGCGAGCGTATCCGCCAGCCGCTCGAGCGACGCCTCGCGCAGCGCCGGATAGTCCACCGCGCGCGCCTGCGCGAGCCCGGCCCAGCGCACGAGCGCCGCGCACGCCTCGGGCGTGTCAAAGAGGCCGTGCACGTAGGTGGCGAGAATCTGGCCATCTGCCGAGCGCGCGCCGTCCGGGCGAGTTGTCCCCTCGCCTCCCTCAGCGAGCCTGAGCGCCGGGAAATCGAGCGAGCGCCCGCGCGTCTCGCCCATATGAATTTCGTAGCCCGCCACGCGCGCAGGGGCCCCGTGGGCGCCTTCCAGCGCGAGCGCGCCCGTCACATTCTTCAGCGTCTTTTCGCGCGTGAGCACGGTCTCGTAGTCGAGCCAGCCGAAGCCCTCGACCGCGCCCGGTTCGCCCTCCACGCCATGCGGATCGGCAATCGCGCGCCCGAGCATCTGCATGCCGCCGCAAATGCCGATGACGCGCCCGCCATACCGCAGATGCCGCGCAAGCGCCGCCTCCCAGCCCTGGGCACGCAGCCACGCGAGGTCGTCGCGCACGTTCTTCGACCCCGGCAGGATCACGAGATCGGCGGCGGGCGGCGCCTCGCCCGTGCGCACATACGTGAAATCGATCTGCGGATGGGCGCGCAGCGCGTCGAAGTCGGTGTGGTTGCTGATGTGCGGCAGCGCCGGCACAACGACGCGCAGCGTCTCGCCCCCGGCCTGTGCGCCGCTGTGAGCGGCGCCCGGCAACATGTCCTCGGCGTCGAGCGTGAGACCGTGCAGATACGGCACGACACCCAGCACCGGCTTGCCCGTTTGCTGCTCGAGCCAGGCGAGCCCGGGTTCCAGCAGCGAGCGGTCGCCGCGAAAACGGTTGATGACGAAACCTTTGACGCGCACGCGCTCGCTTTCCGAAAGACAGGCCAGCGTGCCGATCAGATGCGCGAACACGCCGCCACGGTCGATGTCGGCCACGAGGACTACCGGGCAATCGACCGCCTCGGCGAAACCCATATTCGCGATGTCGTTGGCGCGCAGGTTGACTTCGGCGGGACTGCCCGCGCCTTCCACGAACACCGTGTCGTAGCGCGCGCGCAGACGTCCATAGGACTCGAGCACGGCCTCGCGCGCGATCGGCTTGTAGTCCTGGTACGCGCGCGCATTGAGATTCATGCGTGCCTTGCCGTGGATGATGACCTGCGAGCCGAGATCGCTATTGGGTTTGAGCAGCACCGGATTCAGATCGGTGTGCGCCTCGATGCCGGCGGCGACGGCCTGCAGCGCCTGGGCGCGGCCGATCTCGCCGCCATCCACGGTCACGGCGCTGTTGAGCGCCATGTTCTGCGGCTTGAACGGCGCGACGCGCGCGCCCGCGCGACGCGCGAGGCGGCACAGGCCGGCGACGAGCGTGCTCTTGCCGGCGTCGGAGGTCGTGCCCTGGATCATCAGCGTGCCGGTGGGTACGCGGGGCACGGCGGGTAGCGTGGCGGTCATGAAGCGGATCGGTGGCCTGAGAGACACGGGAAGGCGAACGCGCATTATCCCATCGCCCCGCTACACGCTGCAGGACCCCGGCGCGACGTTGGCCGAACGGATGACGGTGCGGCCAACAGCAGCCGTTACAATCACGCGATGAATTCGCGCGACCTCACCTTCATCGTCGGCGGCGCGCGCTCGGGCAAGAGCGCGCACGCCGAACGCCTCGCCGCCGCGAGCGGCCTGCCGGTCACGTATATCGCCACCGCGCGCGTGACGGGCGATGCCGAGTTCGCCGAGCGCATCGGCCACCATCGCGCGCGCCGACCCGTGCACTGGGCGCTCGCCGAAGCGCCGCTCGATCTCGCGGGCGCGCTCGACGCGGCGGCGGCGCCCGGCCAGTGCGTGCTGATCGACTGCCTCACGCTGTGGCTCACGAACCTGCTTTGCCCCGCCGACTCCGACTCGCCGCTACCCGACTGGCGCGAACGCCTCGACGCCTTCGCTGCTGCCTGCGAGCGCGCGCAAGGCACGGTGCTCGTGGTGAGCAACGAGATCGGCATGGGCGTCGTGCCGATCGGCGCGCTCACGCGCCTTTACGTGGACGAACTCGGCCGCCTCAATCAGCGCGTCGCGGCGCTCGCCGACCGCGCCACGCTCATCGCCGCAGGCCTGCCTCTGGTGCTCAAGGCGCCGCGCGAGACCTCATGATGCTCACGCTACCCGTTACCGCCGCGCTTGCCGTGGCCGGCGTCACTGTCGACCGCTGGCTCGGCGAACCGCGCCGCGCGCATCCGCTCGTCGCATTCGGCCGCTACGCGAGCCGCATCGAAGCGCACCTGAACACGGGCCGCCGCGGCCGTCCCCTCGGCCTGCTCGCATGGCTTGCCGCCGTCGCGCCGCCCGTCATCGTCGCCGCGCTGCTGTGTGCGCTGCTGCCCTGGCCGCTCGCCTGGGCGTTGCATGTCGCGCTGCTATGGTTCGCGCTCGGCGCGCGCAGTCTTACCGAGCACATCGCACCGATCGGCGCCGCCCTGGCGCGGCGCGACCTCGCAGCCGCGCGCGAGCTGACTGGCCGCATCGTCTCGCGCGACACAGCAGGAGCGGACGCCACTGCGCTTTCGCGCGCCGCCGTGGAATCGGCGCTCGAGAACGGCAACGACGCAATCTTCGGCGCGCTGTTCTGGTTCGCGATCGCGGGCGGCCCCGGTGCACTCGCGTTCCGCCTCGCCAACACACTCGATGCCATGTGGGGTTACCGCACGCCGCGCTTCCTGCGCTTTGGCTGGGCTGCCGCGCGCATCGACGACGTGCTCAACTGGATTCCCGCGCGCCTCACCGCCGCGAGCTACGCGCTGCTCGGCGACACGCGCATGGCGCTGCGCTGCTGGCGCGAGCAGGCGCATCGCTGGGAGAGCCCGAACGCGGGCCCGGTGATGGCCGCAGGCGCGGGCAGCCTGAACGTGCTGCTGGGCGGCACGGCCGTTTATCACGGTGTGCTGGAGGAGCGCCCAGCGCTCGGCGCGGGCTCGCCGCCGCGCGCGCAACACGTGGATGCGGCGCTGCGGCTCGTCGAGCGCACCACCATCCTGTGGCTCGCGGCGCTGCTCGCACTGGCCTTCGTGAGCGTGGCGACCCATGTCTGAGAATCCAGCCGCTCTCGTCGCACACGGCGGCAATCTGCACGAAGCCGCCGTGCGTTACGGCATCGCGTGGGACGCCTGGATCGATCTCTCCACCGGCATCAACCCGCACGGCTATCCCGTACCGCCCGTGCCGCCGACGGCATGGCGGCGCCTGCCCGACGACGGCGACGGCTTCGCCGCGTGCGCCGCGCGCTACTACGGCGCACCAGACGCGCACCATGTCTTGCCCGTGGCGGGCAGCCAGGCCGCGATCCGCGCGCTGCCTGCGCTGTTGTCCACGCTGTTGCCGTCTGCGCGTGTCGCGATCGCGCCGCTCACCTACGGCGAGTACGCGCCGGCGTTTGCGCGCGCGGGCAATGAGATCGTGCCGCTCGACCTCACGCAGGACACGCTGCCCGATACCGTCACGCACGCCGTCGTGGTGAACCCCAACAATCCGACGGCCGCGCATATCGCTGCCGCGCGCCTGCTGCATTGGCATGCGCAACTCGCCTCGCGCGGCGGTACGCTGATCGTCGACGAAGCTTTTGGCGATGCGTTCGGCCACGAGCGATCCGAAACGCTTGCGCACGCAACCAGCCGCGAAGGACTCGTCGTGCTGCGCTCGCCGGGCAAGTTCTTCGGGCTCGCAGGTGCGCGTTGTGGCTTCGCACTCGGCGCACCCGCGCTGCTAGCCGCGTTGCGTGCGCATCTGGGCGCGTGGACCGTGAGCGGACCTGCGCGCCACGCCGTCACCCACGCATTCGAAGACGGCGCGTGGCAAAGCGAAATGCACGTGCGCCTCGCAACCGAGAGCGCACGCCTCGTTGCGCTGTTGCGCGCTCACGGCTTTGCGCCGCACGCCACGCCGCTTTTCGCGTGGATCACGGAAGCGCGCGCGGCAGCGCTGCAGGACGCACTCGCGCGCCGCGCGGTGTGGACGCGCCGCTTCGACGCGCCGGCCAGCCTGCGCTTTGGCCTGCCCGCCTCCGAAGACGAATGGCAGCGCTTCGAAAGCGCGCTCGAACAAGCCATGCGGGCGATCGGCTGATGCGCGCGGCAATCCTGGTGTTAGCGCTTGCCGTCGCGGCGCTCGGCCCATGCGCTGCAAGCGCGACCGTCGCCGCCATCGACGACGCGGGCAACACCGTCACCCTTCCCGCGCCTGCGCAGCGCGTATTGAGCCTCGCCCCGCACGTGACCGAGTTGCTGTTCGCGGCGGGCGGCGGCGCGAAAGTGGTCGGCGCCGTGGCCTACAGCGACTACCCGCCCGAAGCACAAAAGGTCCCGCGCGTGGGCGACAATCGAGCGCTCGACCTCGAACGCATCGCCGCGCTCAAGCCTGACCTCATCGTGGTCTGGCGTCACGGCAACGCACAGCAACAGCTCGATCGTCTGCGGGACCTGCACATCCCGCTCTTTTTCAGCGAGCCGCACAAGCTCGACGATGTCGCGACCTCTCTCACGCGCCTCGGCGTATTGCTCGGCACCGAATCCACGGCGCAGGCTGCGGCAAGCGCCTACCGCCGCGACATCGCGCAGCTACGCGCACGCTATGCGCAACGCGCCCCCGTGAGTGTCTTCTACGAAGTCTGGGATCAGCCGCTGATGACCATCAACGGTTCGCACATGATCAGCGACGTGATCGCGCTGTGCGGCGGCCGCAACGTGTTCGCAACGCTCGATCCGCTCCTGCCGACGATTTCCACGGAAGCCGTGCTCGCCGCCAATCCCGATGCGATCGTCACCGCTTCGCAAGGCGCAACTTCACCGGAGCGCCCTCTGCCAAGCTTCGAGCGCTGGCGCGCCTGGCCCGCGCTCACCGCTGTTGCACGCGGCAATCTCTTCGCCATCGACGGCGATCTGCTCACGCGCCCCGCGCCGCGCATCGCCCAGGGCGCGGCTCAGCTGTGCAAGGATCTCGATCTCGCCCGCTCGCGCGACGCCGTTGCGCATTAATTCGAAATCCGAAGCGAGTTGCTACGCGTTCCAGCGCGCGAGCAGCCACTGTGCGCTAAAAGCGTCGTAGCGCAGGCACACGATGGCGCCCATCTCCAGTGGCCAGCGTACGCAGCGCGCGAGCGGCATGCCGAGCGCGCGCGCCGCGACGGTGCGAATCACGCCCGCATGCGTGACTGCCCAAACGGTGGACTTCTCGTGCGCGTCGAGCCTATCGAACCATCCGCTCACGCGCGCATCGAACTGCGCAACGCTTTCGCCGCCATGTTCGCGCGCGTGCTCGAAATTCGCGGCCCATGCGTCGATCTGCGCGCGTTCGATCGCGTCCCAACGCTGCATCTCCCACGCGCCGAAATCCATCTCCGCAAGGCGTGCGTCTGCTTGCGGCGTGTGTCCGTGCAAACCGGCAAACGCCGCCGCAACGCTCGCGCAGCGCGTGAGCGGGCTCGTTTCAATCCGTTGCGGTTCGCGCACGCCGAGCACCGTGAGCCGCTCGGCGAACAGCGCGGCCTGCTGCGTTGCGTCGCCCGCGAGCGGCACGTCGCTCGCGCCGTAGCACACGCCCGCATCCACGGCCACGGCGGGATGGCGAATCAGAACGAGATCCATGCGAGCCCCACGAGGTAAATGGCAATCTCGAACACCTGTTGCGCGAAGCCGAGACAATCGCCCGTATAGCCGCCGATGCGGCGCACGAAGTAGCGCCCCAACACGTAGCGCAGCACGGCAAGCACGACGAGCGTCGCGGCACCCGCGCGCCAGTCAGGCGTAACGGACCACGTCGGCCAGAAAAGCCACGGCAAGCCGAACACGCACGCGCACAGCCACGCGGACACGCTCATGCGCTGCGCAACGGGCTTCGCCTTGCCCTCGGTGCGCACGTACTCGAGCGAGACGAGATAGCTGATCGCGCACGCGCGGCTCGCCGCGTGAGCGGCGATCATCAGCATCGCGGCGCGCGCCGGGGGCAGCGCGGCAAGCGTCTGCCACTTGAGCGCAAGCGCCACGACGAGGCCAATCGCACCGAACGCGCCGATGCGCGAATCGTGCATGATGCGCAGCACGTCCTCACGGGTGTACGCGCCGCCGAATGCGTCAAGGCAATCGGCGAGGCCATCCTCGTGGAAGGCGCCCGTCGCGAGGAGCGTGACGGCCATCGAAAGCAACACCGCCACGCTCGCGGGAAACACACGCAATGCGGCGAGATAGACGAGCGCCCCGAGTGCGCCGATCAACACGCCGACGAGCGGAAAGTAGCGCGCCGCCGCATTGAGCCATGCAGGCTCGAAGCCGACCCAGCGCGGCACCGGCACACGCGTGAAATAGCCGAGCGCCGTGAAGAAATAACGCAGTTCCGCAAGCGGCTTCATCGTGCGGCGCTCAGGCGTGGCGATCACTGCGATTGTCGACGCCAGCCGACTCGAAGCTCGCCATTTCGTTCAGGAACGCCACCGCCGCGCGCAAGAGCGGCACGGCGAGCGCCGCGCCCGTACCCTCGCCCAAACGCAGATCAAGCGCGAGCAGTTCGCGCGCGCCGAAGTGATCGAGCATGCGCCGGTGCCCCGCTTCGTTCGATGCGTGCGCAAACACGCAGTAGTCGCGCACGTTTGGCGCAAGCGAGTCGGCCACGAGCAGCGCCGAGGTCGCGATAAAGCCGTCCACGAGAATCACCATGCGCGAGCGTGCCGCTTCGAGGTACGCGCCCGCCATCATCGCGATCTCGAAGCCGCCGAACGCGGCGAGCACGTCGAGCGGTTCGCGCGCGTCGGCATGATGCGCGAGCGCCGCCGCGAGCACGTTGCGCTTTTTCGCGAGGCCCGCATTGTCGAGGCCCGTGCCGCGCCCGACACATTCGTCGATCGGCACGCCGCACAACCGGCTCATCAGGCACGCTGCCGACGACGTATTCGCAATGCCCATTTCGCCAAAGCCGATCACGTTCGTGCCGAGTGCCGCGTGATGGCGCACGCGCTCGGCGCCCGCCGCGAGCGCGGCGAGGGCTTCGTCGCACGTCATGGCGCGCTCGCGCGCGAAGTTGCGCGTGCCGCGCGCGATGGGCACATCGACCAGCGTGGGCGACAGCGGCAGCGGTGTCGCCACGCCCGCGTTGACGACTTCGAGCGTGAGTCCCGCCACGCCGCTGAATGCGTTGATGGCCGCGCCGCCTGCCACGAAGTTCGCGACCATCTGCGCAGTCACGGCCTGCGGATACGGGCTCACGCCTTCGGCGGCAATGCCGTGATCGCCCGCGAACACGATCATCACAGGACGCTCGACGCTCGGGCGCGTCGTGCCCTGGATCATGCCAAGCTGGCGCGCCAGCGATTCGAGGCGGCCAAGACTGCCGGGGGGCTTTGTCTTCGTGTCGATAAGGCGTTGCAGTTCGTCGCGCAACGAGAGGTCGAGCGGTTCGACGGCGAGCAGTTCGGTAAGCGATGACGTCATGGTGTGTTTCGTTTCTAAGTGATGCGGGAGAAGGCGTCGCACTAGTGCGCGCCGTTCGGTCCCGGCGAATGCGGTGATGAAGCGGTCGACGCGAACGCAGGTAAAAGCGCAGGCACCAGTGCCTCGTGCTCGCCCTCGCGTATCAGCACGAGTGGATGCCCGAATGCGGCGCTCGCGCGCTGCGGCGTGAGCACCTCACGCACGGGGCCCGCGTGAAAGCCGCCGCGGCCGTCGAGCAGGAGCGCGTGCGTCGCGAAACGCCGCGCAAGATTGAGATCGTGGCAGGAAAACAGCACGGCACGCGCTTCGCTGCGCACCCAGCGCGAAAGCGCTTCAAGGCACGCGATCTGATGATGCAGGTCGAGATGCGCAAGCGGCTCGTCGAGCAGCAGAAGCGGCGCGCCCTGACACAACGCGGCCGCAAGCGCGACACGCTGGCGTTCACCGCCGGAGAGCGAAAGCACATCGCGCGCGGCGAACGCTTCGAGGCCGAGCGTGGCGAGCGCGGCGTGCGCGGCGGCGCGATCGGCGTCGCCTTCCCAGCCCCAGCCCGAAAGATGTGGATAGCGATTGAGCAGTACGGTGTCGATCACGCTCGCACTGAATGCGTCGCGCTGGTCCTGCGGCATCAGCGCGCGGCGCTGCGCGAGGCGCACCGGCGGCCAGTGTGCGAGCGCGATGCCCTCCACTTCCACGCGCCCGGCGGAAGGCTCGCGCAGGCCCGCGAGTGCGCCGATCAACGTGGTCTTGCCCGCGCCATTCGCGCCCGCGACGCACCAGATTTCGCCAGCGGCAAACCTTTGCGAGAGCGAATCGACAAGCGTACGCGCGCCCGCGCGCAACGTGAGCGCGTGGACAGCGAGAAGGGGTGCGGATGCGTCGCTCATCGTGCACGCCTCGCGAGGAGCATCCACAGAAAAACGGGCACGCCCGCGAGCGCGGTCACGACGCCCACCGGCAACTGCGCGGGCGCCGCTACCGTGCGCGCGACGAGGTCCGCGCCCATCACGGCCACGCCGCCGGCGAGCGCGGCGGCGGGCACGAGCATACGCTGGTCGTTGCCGAACGCGAGGCGCAGCATGTGGGGCACGACGAGCCCGACGAAGCCGATGGTGCCGCCCGTCGTCACGGCAGCGGCCGCAGCAAGCGAGGCGGCAAGATAAATGCCCACGCGCAGACGCAGCACCGGCACGCCGAGCGCCTGCGCAGCGGCGTCGCCGCGCAGCAGCACGTTGAGCATCGGCGCGGCCGGCACGATGCACGCAAGGACCACGCCAAGCACAACGAGCGCGGGCCATGGCGTGCCCGCACCATTGAGGTCGCCCGTGAGCCAGAACAGCATGCCGCGCAGACGCGTGTCGGGCGAGAGTGTCAGCAGCAGCGTGATCACCGCGCCCCAGCCTGCCGCCGTCACCGCGCCCGTCAACAGAAGCCGCGGCGAACTGTCCTGCGGCTCGCCACGCCATAACTCGCGGCGTGCGAGCCCGAGCACGAGCAGGATCGAAACGAACGCACCCGCACATGCACTCGCCTGCACGCCCCACCACGCGACGCCCGCGATCATCGCGACCAGTGCGAACGCGGCAGCGCCACCCGAAACGCCGAGCACGTAGGGCTCCGCAAGCGGATTGCGCAGCAGCACCTGCAACAGCGCGCCCGCCAGCGCGAGCAGCGCGCCACATGCGAAACCCGCCAACGCGCGCGGCAAGCGCAGCGTGCGCACGATTTCGATCGCCATGTCGGGTGTGCCGTGCGCGGGAGTGAGCGCCGCCAGCGCCTGCGCAAACGTCACGCCCACGCTGCCTGTTGCGAGCGATGCGGCGAACACCACGAGCGCCGCCGAGGCGAGCGCGGCCCAGATCATGCACGCGCGGCGCGCGCTCATCGAGCGGCGCGGCAGCGCGTGCAGCGGCGGCACAGCATGGGACTCATCGCGGCGCATGGAACGCATCGGGGAACTCAGCGGCGGGTTTCAATCAAGCTCACAAAGACAGCAGGAATATCGCAGGCCAGGACAGTGCGCAGTTTTTTCGTCGCTAAAGACTCTGCATGATGCGTGGCAGAGCATGACAAAAGCAGCATGGCAAAAACCGTTCACAAAAGCACTGGTAAAAGACCATGAATCCGTGATGTTATAACGCGCGGAGCATGATCGAGACGACGCGCTGCGCGCGCGGCCTTGGCAAATTACGTTCCCGCCTGGCCTATGCGGCACACGTAGCGAGGGATTCGTGCCTGATTCGGGTAAGAAGCCGGGTTGTTACGTCTGGAAACGACACAATTATCAAAATACGCGTTGATCCGCGCTAGAATGCCTGTCTTTAGAGGACGCAGCACATGCTCAACGAACTCGAAACACTCTCACAAAACATCGGGCGGCTGATCGAGATTAATCAGCGCCAACACGAAGCACGCCTCGCACTCGAAGAGCAACTCACGCAGCTGCGTGCGCAATGCGACGAGACACGCGCCGAACTCGAACAGGTCCGCGAGGAGCGCGCCGCGCTGCAAGCAGAGCGCGATGCACTCTCGGCGAAGATCGATGATGCGCAGGTGCGTCTGAACGCGATCCTCGAAAAGCTGCCACGCGCACGCGCAGGTAACGAGCGCGACAACCAGCTCGATCTGCTTGAGCCGTCGCAGAGCAACGACGACGACAGCAACGCGGCCCGCCACGGAGAAAATGCATGACCACCAAGCAGATCGAAGCGACGATACTCGGCCAAACCTATCGCCTCGTCTGTTCGCCGGAAACGGAACAGGCGCTGCTCGAGGCCGTGGCGCGCGTGGACGCCGAAATGTCGAAGATCCGCAATCACAGCAACGTGCGCGGCACCGATCGCATCGCCGTCATGGCAGCGCTCTCGCTCGCTTCGGAACTGCTGCGCCTGCAAACCAGCGTGCGACACGGAGAAGCATTCCCAGCCGAGGAAATCCGTCGTACAATGCGCCAAATGAATGAACAACTGGGCGCGGTGATTCACCAGTACGGTGTGCAATAAGCGCAGTTTCAGTCACCAACGTGCGGTATGATGTTGTTCATAGGTAGCGTTGATTTGTTTAGAAACACGCGTTTCCAAACACGCTGCCAAACAGTTTAGTCAGCTTCCCTGCCTGGTTCGCCAAGGTCATATATTCCTTGAACCAATGCCATGTGCACGGTTGCGGAAATTTGTAGCACGGGCGTGCGCGTCACACAGTCTGATGTACCCGAAGTGCTGCTAACTGCGACCAATTCTGAACCCTCGGTTCAGGATGCCGGCCTAGCGGCTATGGCGGGGACCTATTCAAACGGCATCGGACCACAAGTCCGATGCCGTTTTTCATTGTGCGGCCCGCATTTACGTTTTCTCTGGCATGCACGCTCGCCCCTCTTCCCTTTCGACGTGAACTTCGACTCATGCGCTACTGGCTGATGAAGTCCGAACCCGACGAAGCAAGCATCGACGACCTCGCAAACGCGCCGCAGCGCACGCTGCCCTGGACCGGCGTACGAAACTACCAGGCGCGCAATTTCATGCGCGACACCATGCAGCAAGGCGACGGCGTGCTGTTCTATCACTCGAGCTGCCCCGAGCCCGGTATCGCGGGCATCGCGCAGGTGTCGTCCACGGCCTACCCCGACCCCACGCAGTTCGATCCGAAAAGCCCGTACTACGACGCGAAATCGACGCAGGAGAATCCGCGCTGGATGCTCGTCGACGTGGTGTTCAAGAAGAAGTGCCCGCTGATTGCTCTGGCCGCCTTGCGTGAGCACGAGGAACTCGCGGACATGCGTGTGCTTGCCAAGGGCAATCGACTTTCGATCACGCCGGTCACCACGGCCGAGTGGAACTTCATCACGAAACATCTGATGTGAAGCGGTTGCGACGCGGCCTGGCTGAGCCCGCTCGCTTGCGGGCCGGGCACGCACACAGCATCCGCGCGCGACTTCAAGCACAATCGCGCACAGTCGCGCGTCGTTACGTCGTCGTTATGTCGTCGTTATGTCGCCGTTATATGTGTGTCGCGCGCGACGCAAGTTCTGCAAGGAGCCTCAATGAACCGAAAAACAGCCGTCACGCTCGCCGCCGCATTCGCTGCCGCCCTCCCCCTCGCCATGACGCTCGCGCCGGGCGCCGCGTTCGCACAGAGCGACGCGCGTTTCCAGCAGCCCTCGGGCGTGCTTTCGCTTTCCGCGCAGGCCAGCGCCGAAGTGCCTCAAGACGTCGTCAACATTACGCTGTTCTACGAACAGGAAGCGAGCGATCCTGCCTCGCTCACAGCGACGCTCAATCAGCGCGCCGACGCCGCGCTCCAACGCGCACGCGGCGTCGCGGGCGTGACCGCGCACTCAGGCCAGTTCTCGATCTTCCCTTCGACGGATCGCGACGGCCGCATCTCCGCCTGGCGCGGCCGCACGGAAGTCGTGCTCGAGTCGCATGATTTCGCGGCGGCGTCGAAACTCGCCGGCGATCTCTCGTCGATCATGCAGGTGGGCAACGTGCAGTTCTCGCTGTCGGCCGAGGCACAGCGCGCCGCCGAGCAAAAACTTTCGGGCCAGGCCATCGCCTCGTTTCGCGACCAGGCCCTCTCGGCCACGCGCGCGTTCGGCTACAGCAGCTACACGATTCGCGACGTGAACGTGGGGCACTCGGGCGTGATGCCGCGTCCCATGATGATGATGAGCGCGCGCAGCGCTTCGGCTGACGCGAAGATGTCGTCGCCTGTGCCGCTCGAAGGCGGCACATCCACGGTGACGGTCAATGTCTCCGGCTCGGTGCAGATGAAGTAAGGCGCGCCATACAAGTCGATCGAGCACGCAAGCAAAAAAGGCCACGGTGAAAACCGTGGCCTTTTTCATGGGCTAAAACGCGCGATGCGTGTGCGCGTGTCAGCTCTTCGCGCCCGCGACTTGTGCGCCGTTCTTGTTGCGATTGGCGCGGCGATACGCCCACGCCATCAAGCCAATCCCCGCGATGACCATCGGCAGCGAAAGCCACTGGCCCATCGAAAGACCGAGCGCGAGCAGGCCGAGGAAGTCGTCGGGCTCGCGTGCGAATTCGACCGTGAAGCGCGCAAGACCATAGCCGATCAGGAACATGGCCGAAATCGCGCCAACGGGACGCGGCTTGCGCGCGAAAAGAATCAGCACGATGAAAAGCGCGATGCCTTCCAGCGCGATTTCATACAGTTCAGAAGGATGGCGCGGCAGCAAATGGTATTGCGCGAACACTTCGTTCAAGTGCCACTGCGCGGCCAGTTGCGGATGCGCGACGAGCCACGCGGCGTCGTCGTTCGCGGCGCCCGGAAACAGCATGGCCCACGGCGAGTCGGGCGACGTCACGCGGCCCCACAACTCGCCGTTGATGAAGTTGCCGAGTCGGCCAAAGGCGAGCCCCGTGGGCACCATCGGCGCGACGAAGTCCGTGACCTGCAGCCAGGTGCGCCCACGCTGCCACGCGAACAGGACCATCGCGAACGTCACGCCGAGGAAGCCGCCATGAAACGACATGCCGCCTTCCCACACCTTGAAGATGTCGAGCGGATGCGCGAAATACCAGCTTGCCTTGTAGAACAGCACGTAGCCGAGGCGCCCGCCCAGAATCGTGCCGAGCACACCGTAGAACAGCATGTCGTCGATGTCTTTCGCGGTCCAGCCCTGGGCGGCCACGTACGGCAGACGCAGGCGCAGACGGCCGATCACGATCGCCAGAATGAAGCCGACGAGATACATGAGGCCGTACCAGCGCACGGCGAGCGGCCCGAGATGAATGGCGACGGGGTCGAAGTTCGGGTGGATGAGCATCGTGGATGAAGTCTTGTCGGCGATATCAGTTGAAATCGGGTTGTAAGCAGTTGCGCGCCACTTGCCAAAGAGGCCAAGCGCGTTGGACGTTTGCAAAGCGGCGAGGTTCGCCGCCAGCGTGTCATGGCGTGACATTATCGCTGACGCGAGGGGGCGCGAACCAAAATGCACGTTTGGCCGTGCGCCGCGAGTGTAACGGTGACAGATGACGCAGCGTGTGTGGCTAGCCCTCGCGCCTCTCCAAGCCCGCCGTCGCCGCATGCGCGCGCACGATCTCGATAAACGCCGCGAGCACCGGGCTCACCTCGGCCGAGCGCCAGACGAGTCCCGTTTCGATGGCTGGCACCGCCCCGGCGAGCGGCCGGTACACGACGCCCGTGCGGCGCAGATGGCGCAGCGACTGCGGCACGAGCGCCACGCCCATGCCGGCCGAGACGAGGCTCACGATCGTCTGCATCTGGATCGCTTCCTGGCCGATGTGCGGCGCGAGGCCTGCCGCGCCGTAGCAGTCCATGATGGTGTCGTAGAACCCGGGGGCCAGATGGCGCGGAAAGACGACGAGCGGCGCGTCGGCGAGATCGCGCAAGCTCACGGGCTCATCGTGCCAGTCGTCGGTGGACGGGCCGCCAAGGCGCGCCGAAAGCGCCGACGGCATGGCGACCACGAGCGGCTCGCGTGCGATCGGCTGGTAAGCAAGCTGAGCCGCGTGGCGCGGCGGCACGGGTGCGATCACGAGGCCCGCGTCGATGCGGCCAGCCACCAGCTCTTCCACCTGCACGTCACTCGTCGCTTCGGCGAGCTGCAAGCGCACGCGCGGATAACGCGCGCCGAAATCGCGCAGCAAAAGCGGCAGCAAACCGTAGTCGGCAGTAGAAACGAAGGCCAGCGCGAGCACGCCCGCCTCGCCGCGCGCGAGGCTCTGCGCGAGCGGCCGCAGCGCTTCGGCACTCGCCAGCAGGCGCCTCACCTCCGGCAACAGATCGGCGCCTACGGGCGTCAGCTCCACCGACCGGCGGGTACGCGCGAACAACTCCACGCCGAGCGTCTCCTCCAGCGCACGAATGGCCTGCGAGAGCGGCGGCTGCGTCATCGAAAGGCGCGCCGCGGCGCGGCCGAAATGCTGCTCTTCGGCCACGGCCACGAAATAGCGAAGCTGGCGCAAATCGGGGATAGTCGGGTTCATCGGCATCGGTCTCGCGTTGTTGTCGCGTTGATATCTTTTTCGACTCAATAGACGACGAATAATATATTGGACAGTGTTCTCGCGAAATCGCATGCTTCGACAGACGTGCCGGCGCTCCCCAAGACCAGAACACACCCCGGCATCCGAGACAAAATCCACCGGAGGTCCCCATGCCGTATAACCGTCGTTCGAAGCACATCACGCAAGGCGTCGCCCGCTCGCCCAACCGTTCGATGTATTACGCGCTCGGCTACGAGAAGGCCGACTTCGACAAGCCGATGATCGGCGTCGCGAACGGCCACTCGACCATCACGCCGTGCAACGCCGGCCTGCAACGCCTGGCCGACGCAGCCGTTGACGCGATCAAGCGCGCCGACGCGAACCCGCAGACCTTCGGCACGCCCACGATCTCGGACGGCATGTCGATGGGCACCGAGGGCATGAAGTACTCGCTCGTCTCGCGCGAAGTCATCGCCGATTGCATCGAGACCTGTGTGCAGGGCCAGTGGATGGACGGCGTGGTCGTGATCGGCGGCTGCGACAAGAACATGCCCGGCGGCATGATCGCGCTCGCGCGCATCAACGTGCCCGGCATCTACGTGTACGGCGGCACGATTCGCCCGGGCAACTGGAAGGGAAAGGCGCTGACCATCGTGTCGGCCTTTGAGGCCGTTGGCGAATTCACCGCGGGCCGCATGACCGAAGAGGATTTCGAAGGCGTCGAGAAAAACGCCTGCCCCTCCACGGGTTCGTGTGGCGGCATGTACACCGCGAACACGATGAGTTCCTCGTTCGAGGCGCTTGGCATGTCGCTCATGTACTCATCGACGATGGCCAACCCTGATGAGGAGAAAGTCGACTCGACGGCGGAATCGGCGCGTGTGCTCGTCGAAGCCGTGAAGCAGGACCTCAAGCCGCGCGACATCATCACGAAGAAGTCGATCGAGAACGCCGTGGCGCTCATCATGGCGACGGGCGGCTCGACCAACGCGGTGCTGCACTATCTCGCCATCGCGCATGCCGCGGAAATCGAATGGACCATCGACGACTTCGAGCGCATGCGCAAGAAGGTGCCGGTGATCTGCGACCTGAAGCCCTCGGGCCAGTACGTCGCGACCGACCTGCACGCGGCCGGCGGCATTCCGCAGGTGCTCAGGATCCTGCTCGACGCGGGCCTCCTGCATGGCGACTGCATCACCATCACGGGCAAGACCATCGCGGAAGAACTCAAGGACGTGCCGTCCACGCCGCGCGCGGACCAGAAGGTGATCTTTCCCATCAGCCAGGCGCTCTACAAGGAAGGCCACCTGGCGATCCTCAAGGGCAACCTTGCGACGGAAGGCGCGGTTGCGAAGATCACGGGCCTGAAGAATCCGGTCATCACGGGCCCCGCACGCGTATTCGACGACGAGCAGAGCGCGATGGAAGCGATCCTCGCGGACAAGATCAAGGCGGGCGACGTGGTCGTGCTGCGCTACCTCGGCCCGAAGGGCGGGCCCGGGATGCCGGAGATGCTCGCGCCGACTTCGGCGATCATCGGCAAGGGGCTTGGGGAGTCGGTCGGGCTCATCACCGATGGGCGCTTCTCGGGCGGCACCTGGGGCATGGTGGTGGGCCACGTCGCGCCGGAAGCGTTCGAAGGCGGCACGATCGCGCTCGTGCACGAAGGCGACTCGATCACCATCGACGCGCACAAGCTCCTGCTGCAACTGAACGTGGACGACGCCGAGCTCGCGCGCCGCCGTGCGGCCTGGAAGCAGCCCGCGCCGCGCTATACACGCGGTGTGATGGCGAAGTACGCGGCGCTCGCGCGCCCGGCGAACCAGGGCGCGGTAACGGGATAAACGCAGGGCTAAGCGGGGCTGGACGCCGCTCAAATCCTGCCCCGCGGCAAAGCAAAGGGCGCACGTCCAGGACGTGCGCCCTTTGCTTCTATAATGCGACGACACAGCCGGCGCACACGCGGGCGGAGACCAGTATGAAAAGAAAGTCGCAAGCCAGGAACAAGACAGCGACGCTCGCCGCCGCGCTCGCCATCGGCATTGCCGGCGCACTCGGCTCAGCCCCGGCCCGCGCGCAGCATGGACCCAGTGGCCTGGTACTCGCCCAGCAGCAGAACTGCATGAGCTGCCATTCGGTGACGCGCAATTTCATGGGGCCCGCCCTGCGCGATGTCGCCGCGAAATACGCGGGCAAGCCCGACGCGCAAACCTATCTCTCACACAAGATTCTGGAAGGCAGCACCGGCGTATGGGGCACGGTGCCCATGCCGGCCAACACGCAACTCAACCCCGGCCAGGCGGCCCAGCTCGCGACCTGGATCCTCACGCTCAAGTGAGGCGTACGTTGTGATGGCGCGCGTGGCGCTGGGTGCCCCCACCGCCGCGCGCACACGCTGAATCAGGCCGAAGGCGGGTGTCCCGCGCGCGCAGCCAATTCTTCGCGCACGGCTGCCTTCACCCAGTTCTTGAGTTCCGTTTCGAGCGCGAGACCGATCTCGCGCGACACCTGGCCCACGAGCCAGTTCGTATGCTCCTGCATCGCAGCGCTGCAGCGCGCCTCGATCACGGCGCGGCCTTCGCCGGTGAGCCATGTGAGGCAGCGGCCGCGCAGGCGCTCGACGAGCGCGTCGGCATCGTGCGCGAAGAGGCCCTCCTCGCGTTCGGCCACGGCGGCCTTCACGGCGGCGGCCGTCGCGCTCTTCGCCTCTTCGACGTTGTGCGCGCGCAGCGGATTGCCGGTCACCATCACCTCGCTCAAGAGCGGAATCGCAGCATCTTCCGGGTCGTTCATGCCGGACATGTCTACCTCCATCGATCGGGGCAGTCGGCCTCGCGCCGGTACGCCTCGCGCGTCCGGCCTCAGCCGCCCTGCTTGTAGTTGTTGAGCGCGTAACCGCGGTCGCGGTAGAAACGGTAACGCTCGCGGCCCGACGCGAGTTCGTCGGGCGCATCGCCAACCACTTCGAGCAGGCGCTCAAAGCGTGCGAATTGAGGTGGGACTTGCGCGCCGAGATTGAGCAGCACACGATGGTGCGGCGCACGCTCGAGATCCATTGCCAGCACGATGGGCGATTCGCCCGCATGCGGGCTCTCGGCCATGCAGTGCGGCACGAAGTCGAGCGGCGAAAAGGTCCACAACATCTCGTCGAACGCGCGCAGGCGCGCGGGCTCGGCCAGCACGACCGCCTGCTGGCCCGCCTGATACGCCTTGCGCACGAGGCGGCACGCATACAGCAGCGAGTCGCCAACGTTCGTGTGGAAATCGATGCGCGTCATGCCCACACCACTTTACACACCGTCAGGCATGCAGCAATCGCCATGCCTGCCTTCATTGCGCCGCGCGGTCGATGAGGAACTGGGCGAGCAGCGGCACCGGACGGCCCGTTGCGCCCTTCGCCGCCCCGCTCTTCCATGCCGTGCCCGCGATGTCCAGATGCGCCCACGGGTAGTTTTCGGTGAAGCGCGAGAGGAAGCACGCCGCCGTCACGCTGCCCGCCGGACGCCCGCCGATGTTGGCGAGGTCGGCGAAATTCGACTTGAGCTGGTCCTGATACTCGTCGTCGAGCGGCAGGCGCCAGGCCGGATCGCCCGCTTCGCGCGAAGCGTCGAGCAGTTCGCCCGCGAGCGCATCGTCCTTCGAGAACAGGCCGCTGTTGTGATGGCCGAGCGCGATGATGCACGCGCCCGTAAGCGTGGCGATGTCGACCACGGCGGCAGGCTTGAAGCGCTCGGCGTAGGTGAGCGCGTCGCACAGGATGAGGCGGCCTTCGGCGTCGGTGTTGAGCACTTCGACCGTGAGCCCCGCCATCGTCGTGACGATGTCGCCCGGCTTCGTAGCGTTGCCTGCGGGCATGTTCTCGCAGGTCGGGATGATGCCGATCACATTGAGCTTGAGCCCCATTTCGGCGACCGCGCGGATCGTGCCGAGCACCGAGCCCGCGCCGCACATGTCGTACTTCATCTCGTCCATGCCCTCGCCCGGCTTCAGCGAGATGCCGCCCGTGTCGAACGTGATCCCCTTGCCGACCAGCACGATGGGCGCGGCCTTGGCGGTTGCGCCCTGATAGTGCAGCACGATGAACTGCGGCGGCTCGACCGAGCCCTTTGTTACGGAAAGAAACGAGCCCATCTTGAGCGTCTCGATCTGGCGCTGGCCGAGCACCTCGACCTTGAGCTTCCAGTCGCGCGCGAGCTTCTTGGCCGTGGCGGCGAGATAGGTGGGCGTGCACACGTTGCCCGGCAGGTTGCCGAGGTCGCGCGTGAGATCCATGCCGTTGGCGAGCGCGACGGCCTGCTTCGCCGCGAGCTTCGCTGCCTTCTCTTCGGCGGCGTCGATGCTGAAGACCACGCGCTTGAGCGCCCGCTGCGAGACGTCGGGCTTGCTCTTCATCTGCGTGAAGCGGTAGGTCTCGTTGCGCAGCGCGAGAATGGCGGCGCGCACGCCCCATTCGCCCGTGCGCTCCTTCACCGGGAGTTGCGCGAGCGTGAACGTGACCTGTGCGATCTTCGTGCCGAGGATCGCGCGCCAGGCGGCCTTGACCGCATCGCCGTAAGCCTTCTGGCCGAACGCGTCCTGCTTGCCGAGACCCACGAGCAGCACGCGCGAGGCGCCGATGCCGCTCACTTCCGGCAGGAACAGCGTCGAGCCGGCCTTGCCATCGATATCGCCAGCCTTGACGACGCGCGCGATTGCGCCGCCAATGGCGCTGTCGATCGCGAACGCCGGGCCCGAGAGGGTTTGCGCCTCGAACACGCCGACTACGACACAGTCCGACTTGCCGGTCAGGAAGGAGCCTTCCCCGCCTTTGCTCCAGTCACAGGCTTTTATGCTAAAGTCCATCGCGCTTGTCCTCGGATAAAATCTGGGCTTAGGATGAAAGCCGCAATTATCCGCTATTTTTCCCGCGGCGGCTCCTGGGCGGTTGCGCGAGCTGCGCGCCTCCCGGCACGGGCCGCCCGCCCTGCCCATCAAGAATGATCTTCGAACGTTCCCTGCAGCGCGAACTCGCGTACACGGCCGGCGCCGTGTTCATGGTTCTGCTCACGATCATGCTGACGACGATGATGATCCGCATCGTCGGCTTCGCCGCGTCCGGTCAGATCGACCCGCGCGACGTGCTGGTGCTGATCGGACTGACCGTGATCGGCTACATGGCCGTGATGCTCATCGTCACGCTCTTCGTGTCGATCCTGTTCGTCCTCACGCGCTGGTACAAGGATTCCGAAATGGTCGTCTGGCTCTCCTCCGGGGTGAGCCTCACGCGCCTGATCAAGCCGGTCGCCACGTTTTCCGCGCCGATCATCCTGCTCATCGTGTTCTTCGCGTTCATCGGCTGGCCGTGGTCGAACGCGCAAAGCAAGCTCATTCGCGCGCGCTTTCAGCAGCGCGATGAAGTGTCGCTGCTCGCGCCGGGCCAGTTCCGTGAGTCGCCCACCACGCACCGCGTGTTCTTCATCGAGAGCATGAGCCCCGACCAGGGCCGCGTGGAGAACGTTTTCGTCACGAGTACGGAAAACGGCAAGGTCAGCGTGATCGTCTCGAAGACCGGCCACACCGAAACCATGAAGAGCGGCGACCGCTTCGTCGTGCTCGAAAACGGCCGCCGCTATGACGGCGAGCCTGGTCACCCGGACTTTCGCATCAGCGAGTTCCAGCGTTATGGCGTGAAGATCACGAGCCAGCCCCTCGTCAACACGCCTTCGGCGAGCACCACGTCCACGCCGGGCCTGCTGCGCCACCCCACCGACGACAATCTGGGCGAGCTCGCCTGGCGCGCCGGCCTGCCGCTCATCGCGATCAACCTGATGCTGCTCGGCATCCCGCTTGCGTATCAGAACCCGCGCCGCAGCCGCACGATCAATCTCGTGATGGCGGTGCTGATCTACCTCACCTATTCGAACCTGCTCAACGTCGTGCAATCGCAGATCGAGCAAGGCAAGATGCCCTTCGGCGTCGGCCTCGTCCTGCTGCACACCGTGGTGCTCGCGCTCGTCGTGTTCATCTTCTGGATACGCGTGCGCAACCGGCCGCTCTTTACACGTGCGATGTTCCGGCGCGCCTCTTCAGGAAACTGAGAGGGAAACTGACCGATGCGCATCTACGAAAAATACTTCGCTCGCCAGGTTTACCTGACGTTCATCTTCATTCTGTTTGCCTTCTCCGGCCTGTTCTTCTTCTTCGACCTCATCAACGAGCTGAACTCGGTCGGGCACGGCAACTACAAGTTCCAGTACGCGGTGCTGCGCGTGGCACTCCAGGCGCCCTCGCGGCTTTACGAGATCATCCCGGTCGCGGCGCTCATCGCCGCGATCTACGTGTTCGCGCAAATGGCGGCGAATTCCGAGTACACGATCTTTCGTGTGTCGGGCCTCGCCACGAACCAGGCGCTGCGCTCGCTGCTCAAGATCGGCGTGCCGCTCGTGCTGCTGACCTACCTGATCGGCGAAGTGGTCGGCCCTTACACCGACCAGCTCTCCGAGCGCGTGCGTCTCGAGGCGTTAGGCTCGGCGGTGTCGAGCAACTTCCAGTCGGGTGTGTGGGTCAAGGACACGCTCACCGCGCGCGCCGACGGCGAGCAGGTCACGCGTTTCGTGAACGTCGGCGAGTTGCTGCCCAACGCGACCATCACGAACGTGCGCATCTACGAATTCGATTCGAAGTTCCAGCTCACCAACGTGCGCCTCGCGAAGAGCGGCACGTTCCAGCCGCCGGGCCACTGGCTGCTCAAGGACGTGACCGATACGGAACTGATCAGCGTGCCGCCGCCGCAGAACCAGCCGGTCGATGCGCTCAATCCGGTCTATCGCGCACAGCAGACCTCGGCGCCCGAATACTCGCTGCGCTCGGAGCTCACGCCGAACATTCTCTCGGTGCTGCTCGTTTCGCCCGACCGGATGTCGATGTTCAACCTGTTCCGCTACATCCAGCATCTGACCGAGAACCATCAGGACGCGCAGCGCTATCAGATCGCGTTCTGGCGCAAGCTGCTCTACCCGTTCGCCGTGTTCGTGATGCTCGTGCTCTCGCTGCCGTTCGCGTATCTGCACACGCGTGCGGGCGTGGTGGGCATGAAGGTATTCGGCGGGATCATGCTTGGCATGAGCTTCCAGCTCGTCAACACGCTGTTCTCGCACGTGGGTACACTGAACACCTGGCCCGCGCCGCTTACTGCGGCGACACCGGGGCTCATCTATCTCGTGGTCGGGCTGCTCGGGCTCAAATGGGTCGACCGGCATTGATGCCGGGCATCCTCGTCCGCTAACTCGCTGATTCATTCGCACAGGCTCGCCAGGCATGGGCACGCACGGCATGATCCTCTTCGGCCACGGCGCGCGCGACGCGCGCTGGCAAGAGCCGTTTCAGCGCCTCGCCGCGAAGCTCGCCGCCGCGCGCGGCGATGCGGGTCCGGTCAGCCTCGCCTTTCTGGAACTCATGACACCGAGCCTGTCAGATGCCATCGCCACACAGGCCACGGCAGGCTGCGACACGATCACGGTCATACCCGTGTTCTTCGGCCAGGGCGGCCACGTGCGCCGCGATCTGCCAGCGCTGATCGCGCAGTGCCAGAGCGAGCATCCGGGTGTGCGCCTGCGTTGCGCGGGCGCCGTAGGCGAGGACGACGCGGTGCTCGATGCGATCGTGCGGTATTGCATCGAAAACGAACGCGCCTGAAAACGCTCACGCATAACAAAAACGGGCTCGCTTTTCAGCGAGCCCGTTTTGCTTTCCTGGCCTTTTTCGCGTAGCGCTTATGCGGCGGCGCGGCGGGGTTGGCGATCGCCTTGCGCTTCATCCTCGCGCTGCACCTGCCCTGCGCGTTCGGCGAACGCATCGCCGATCATGAGCAAGCTCGGCTGTGCCGGGTCGAGCCAGTCCTGCGCCTCGCCCGCTTCGAGACCCGCCAGCGTCAGTGTAAGCGTGCGCTCGCGCGCGGTGCTGCAGGCTTCGACGATTGCCACCGGCGTCGCGCCCGCGCGGCCCGCTTCGATGAGTTGGCGCGCGATCTCGGGCGCGCTGTCGCGGCCCATGTAGAACACGAGCGAATCGGCGTTGACCTGCTCGCGAATCTCCTCGCTGCCCGCCGCGCGCGAATACGTGGCGAGCGCGACGCTGCGGGCCACGCCACGCAGCGTCAGCGAGCGTTGCAGCGTCGCCGCGCTGGCGAGCGCCGCCGTGATGCCCGGCACGACCTCGAACGCGATGCCGGCCGCTTCGAGCGCACGCATTTCTTCATCGGCGCGGCCAAACAGCATCGGGTCGCCGCCCTTCAGGCGCACGACCACGGCGTGCTCGCGCGCGGCATCGACGAGTTGCTTGTTGATGAAGTGCTGCGCCGTGGAACGCTGCCCGCAGCGCTTGCCGACCGCGATGAACTTCGCGGTTTGCGGCGCGTACTCGAGCATCGCCGGCTCGACGAGCGCGTCGTGCAGCACGACGTCGGCGCTCGCGAGCAGCCGTGCGCCGCGCACCGTGATGAGGTCCGCTGCGCCCGGTCCCGCGCCGATCAGATATACCTTACCCATTTGCTTCGAATCCATTGTTGCGGCCGCGCGCGGCCGCAACCTCGCGTAACGTCTTACGCCGAGAACGCGCGGATCATGCCCGCGGCCACCGTGTGATGCGTCGCTTCGTCGATCAGCACGAACGCGCCGGTCCCAGGATTCGCATCATACAGGTCGCAGACGAGCGGCTTCTGCAGCGAGAGCGCGACGCGGCCGATATCGTTCATCGCGAGTTCGTGGCGGTCGGTGGCGTGCGAGAGCGTATGCACATCGAGCACCTGCTTGACCGCGCCGATCTTCGCGAACACCGTGCTCGTGGTCTGCTTCAGCAGATACTTGCGCTGCGCCGAGAGCGGCTCGTCGTCGAACCAGCAGAGGTCCGCTTCGAGCTTCTTCGCGGGCTGGGTGTTGTCCGACGCCGGCACGAAGGTATCGCCGCGCGAGACATCGACGTCTTCGGTCAGACGAATCGTGACGGTCTGGCCCGCGAACGCGCGGTCGACCTGCGCCGTGCCGCCCGGCACCGGCGCGATGATTTCGGCAACCGTGGCGCTGCGGCCTGCCGGCAGCACCGTAATGGCGTCGCCGAGCTTCACTTCGCCCGCTTCGACGCGGCCCATGTAGCCGCGGAAGTCGTCGGCGCTCGAGCCGTCCTGGCGCGCAACCCACTGCACCGGGAAGCGCAGCGCTTCAGCCGTGGGCTGCGCGACCGGCAGTTGCTCGAGCACGTCGAGCAGCGGCTCGCCCGCGTACCAGGGCATACGCTCGCTCGCGGCCACGATGTTGTCGCCCTTGAGCGCCGAGACCGGCACGAAGCGCACGTCGGTCAGGCCAAGCTGGCGCGCGAGCACGACATAGGCTTCGCGGATCAGATTGAACGTCGATTCGCTGTAATCGACCAGGTCCATCTTGTTGATCGCGACGATCACGTGCTGCAGACCCAGCAGCTTGACGATGGCGCTGTGGCGTTTGGTTTGCGGCAGCAGTTGCGTCACGCCGTTTTCGACCGTCACGCGGGTGGGGTCGATCAGGATGATCGCGGCATGCGCAGTCGAAGCGCCCGTGACCATGTTGCGCGTGTACTGCTCGTGGCCAGGGGTATCCGCGATGATGAACTTGCGCTTGGCCGTGGCGAAGTAGCGGTACGCCACGTCGATCGTGATGCCCTGCTCGCGCTCGGCTTCGAGGCCGTCGGTGAGCAGCGACAGGTCGATCTCGTCGCCCACCGTGCGTTTGTTCTTCGCGCGCGAGAGCGCCGAGAGTTGATCCGAAAGAACTGCCTTGCTGTCGTACAGCAGGCGGCCGATCAGCGTGCTCTTGCCGTCGTCCACGCTGCCCGCCGTGATGAAGCGCAGCACGCCGAGGTCTTCAGGTTGATGCGTCGTAACCATGTTCAATTCTTCCTCTGCGTGCTTTTAGAAATAACCTTGCTTCTTGCGCTGTTCCATCGCGGCTTCCGACGCCTGGTCGTCCATGCGCGTGGCGCCGCGTTCCGTGATTTCGGTCACGGCCGTTTCGGCGATGATCTTCTCGACGTTGTCGGCATCGCTCGCCACCGGGCACGTGCAGCTGATGTCGCCCACGGTGCGGAAACGCACCTGCGCCATTTCGCTGACTTCGCCTTCCTTCATCGGCGTGAGCGGCGTGACCGGCACGAGCAGGCCGTTGCGGCGCACGATCTCGCGCTGGTGCGCGTAGTAGATCGACGGCAGTTCGAGCTTTTCGCGCTCGATGTATTGCCACACATCCAGTTCCGTCCAGTTCGAGATCGGGAACACACGAAGGTGTTCGCCCTTGTGCAGGCGCGCGTTGTAGACGCTCCAGAGTTCCGGGCGCTGCGCCTTCGGGTCCCACTGGCCGAATTCGTCGCGGAACGAGAAGATGCGCTCCTTCGCGCGCGCCTTCTCTTCGTCGCGGCGCGCACCGCCGATCATCGCCGTGTAGCCGTATTGCTCGATGGTTTCGAGCAGCGTGACCGCTTGCGCGGCGTTGCGCGAATCGGTTTCACGGCGCAGGCGCACCGTGCCCTTCTTGATCGAATCTTCCACATGGCCGACCACGAGTTCCGCGCCGATTTCGGCTGCGCGGCGATCGCGGAAGTCGATCACTTCCTCGTAGTTGTGACCCGTGTCGATATGCACGAGCGGGAACGGCAGCGAAGTCTTGCGGTTCGCGCCGAGGCCGAACGCCTTCAGCGCGAGCGCCAGCACGACGACCGAGTCCTTGCCGCCCGAGAACAGCAGCGCCGGCTTGCTGCATTCGGCGACGAGTTCACGCAGGATGTGGATCGACTCGGCTTCGAGCCAGTCGAGATGGTCCATGCGGTTCGCTGTGACCTGGAGCGGCGCGTTCACTGCTGAGTCGAGCGTGGTGCTCATGTTCGGATCCTTCCTTTATTCGCGCCCTTTTTACAGGGCACGCAGTACTCGGTATACGGTGGCGCGCCGGTCTTCACGACGGCGCGACAAAACTCAATCTTGGTTCGCCGGGCTGATCGACGACACTTCGACAACCGGAATGGCTGACACAGAGGTGATGTGCAAGCCACATTCCTTCGTGTCGCGCGATTCCCACCACCAGCGGCCCGCGCGGCTGTCCTCGCCGGGACGGATGGCGCGCGTGCAGGGCTCGCAGCCGATGCTCGGGTAGCCGCGCGCATGCAGCGGGTTCACCGGCACCTCAAAGGCGCGCAGGTAGGCCCAGACATCGGCTTCGGTCCAGTCCGCGAGCGGATTGAACTTGTCGATGTTGCGCGCTTCGTCGCGTTCTTCCTCGTGCAGTTCCGCGCGCGTGACCGACTGCTCACGGCGCTGGCCCGTGACCCAAGCGGAGACGCCGGAAAGTGCGCGGTTCAGCGGCTCGACCTTGCGGATTTCGCAGCAGCGCTTGCGCAGGTCCACACTTTCGTAGAACGCGTTCAGGCCGTGCTGGGCGACGTACTCGTCCACCGCGTCCTGTTGCGGATGAAACTGCTCGATCTCGTAGCCGTAGCGCTCGCGCACCGCGTCGAGCATGCCGAGCGTTTCCGCATGCAGGCGGCCCGTGTTCAGCGAGAAGATGCCGATTTTCACACCGCGCGCAAGAATCGCGTGGGTGAGCAGCATGTCTTCGGCTGCGAGGCTGCTGGCCAGCTTCACGCTGGCGTGACGCGCCGCGATCGAATCGAGCAGTAGGTCGAGGCGCTCGATCTTCGCCTGCAGGTCAGCTGTGATTTCGCTCGAAACCGGGGTGGCGTCGATCGTCATGCTGCAGCGCCTTGCTGTGCCAGACGGCGGCGGAACAGCGGTGACGGCTCGTCGAACGCGCCCTGGTATTGCACCGTGAATTCGGTGAACGCCTTGAGCGCGTCGTGGATGTCCTTGTCGGCGCGTACCGCGAACGCGTCGAAGCCGCAGCGCTCGTGAAAGCGCAGCTGGTCGCGCAGCACGTCGCCAATCGCGCGCAGTTCGCCCTTGTAGCCATAGCGCTCGCGCAGCAGACGGCCAATCGAAAAGCCGCGGCCATCGCGGAACACCGGGAAGTCCACGCCAATCAGCGCGAGCTTGTCGAAGTCAGCGGCGATATCGGCCGGTTCGCTGTCCGGCGCGAGCCACACGCCGAGTTCGTCCTTGCCGCGCGAAGCGATGAGCGCGTCACGCTGCGCCTGCCAGTAAGCGAGCGGAACCAACACCTTGCCCGCGGGCAGCGCCGACACCTCGGGCAATGCGCCGTCTTCGGCCGCACGCACGACTTGCCAGTTGTCTTCAACGATCTCGCGTTTTTTGATGATCAATGCCATTGCTCGAATCTCGTCTCTCGTTGCGTGCTGCTTTTAAGCGTGGGCCGGCTGGCGCGATGCGTACACGCGCTCCTTGAACGGCGCGATGCCAAGGCGGTCGTACGTGTCGATGAAGCGCTCGCCGTCGATGCGCAGCTCGACGAACGTGTCGACCACCTTCTGGATCACATCGGGCATCTCTTCTGCCGAGAACGACGGTCCGATCACGCGGCCAAGGCGCGCGCCGTTGGCGCCGTTGCCCTGCTCGCCGCCGAGCGACACCTGATACCACTCCGCGCCGTCCTTATCCACGCCCAGAATGCCGATGTTGCCAACGTGGTGGTGACCGCACGAGTTCATGCAACCCGAGATATTGAGCGACAGGTCACCCAGGTCGTAGACGAAGTCGAGGTTGTCGAAGCGCTCCTGAATCGCCAGCGCGATCGGGATCGACTTCGCATTGGCGAGCGAGCAGAAGTCGCCGCCCGGGCACGCGATGATGTCGGTCAAGAGGCCGATGTTCGCGGTCGCGAAACCTTGCGCCTTCGCCTTTTCCCACAGCGCGAACAGGTCGCGCTTCTTGACGTCGGCGAGGATCAGGTTCTGCTCGTGCGAGACGCGGATCTGGCCGAACGAGTATTCGTCGGCCCAGCCGGCCACGGCTTCCATCTGCACGTCGGTGGCGTCGCCCGGCGCGATGTTGCGCGGCTTGAGCGAAAGCGTGACCGATGCATAGCCCGGCACGCGGTGCGGACGCACGTTGCGCTCGACCCAGCGCGCGAACGCGCGCTCTTCCAGCAGATGCTTTTCGTACGACGTATCCGTGTCGGCGATCTTTTCATACGCCGGCGGCACGAAGTACTGCGAGACGCGATCGACTTCTTCCTGCGTGAGCGTCGAGGGGCCGTCCTTGAGGTGCTGCCACTCTTCTTCGACCTGCTCGGCGAACTTCGCCGGCGAGAGCGCCTTCACGAGAATCTTGATGCGCGCCTTGTAGATGTTGTCGCGGCGGCCGTAGCGGTTGTACACCCGCAAAACGGCTTCGCAGTAGGTCAGCAGGTGCTGCCACGGCAGGTCGCGCTTGATGATGGCGCCAACGATCGGCGTGCGGCCAAGGCCGCCGCCCGCGAGGATGCTCGCGACGATTTCGCCCTGCTCGTTACGGTCGAGGTAGACGCCCAGGTCGTGGATCTGCACGGCGGCGCGGTCTTCCTTCGTGCCCGACACGGCGATCTTGAACTTGCGCGGCAGCCACGCGAACTCGGGGTGGAACGTCGACCACTGGCGCAGGATTTCGGACCACGGGCGCGGATCGACGACTTCGTCGGGTGCGACGCCCGCGAACTGATCGGCGGTGATGTTGCGGATGCAGTTGCCCGAAGTCTGGATGCCGTGCATCTGGACCGAGGCCAGCTTGCGCAGGATTTCCGGCGTTTCTTCGAGCTTGATCCAGTTGTACTGGATGTTCGAGCGCGTCGAGAAATGGCCGTAGCCGCGGTCGTGCTCGCGCGCGATCGTGGCGAGCATGCGGAGCTGGTCGCTGCGCAGATTGCCGTACGGAATCGCGATGCGGTGCATGTAGGCGTGGCGCTGGTAGTACAGGCCGTTTTGCAGACGCAGCGGACGGAATTCTTCTTCGCTCAATTCGCCCGACAGGCGGCGGCGAACCTGGTCGCTGTATTGCGCGACGCGTTCGTCGACGATGGTCTGGTCGTACTGATCGTATTGGTACATTCGGGGACCCCAGGGTTTGGTTCAATCGCGGCGTTCCGGTTACGCCGCGCTCCGACTTCTCAACTTGCTCTTTCCACTCTGTCTTGCCTTTTGCGAGGCGGCCGCGCCTTCAATCGCGCCGGTCATTTGCTAATGACCAAAACAGATATCCATATTGGAAAAGTTGGAGGAATGGTAATAAACTCGCCTTATATTTCAAACGACTCAAAAATTAGGTTGATATGCCAAGGGGTTATATATGAACCTCCACCAGTTCCGCTTCGTCCGCGAGGCCGTCCGCCAGAATTTCAACCTCACGGAAGCGGCCAAGGCACTGTATACAAGCCAGCCGGGCGTCTCGAAGGCGATCATCGAGCTGGAGGACGAACTTGGGGTCGAAATCTTTACACGCCATGGCAAGCGCGTGCGCTCGCTCACGGAGCCGGGCCGGATCATCCTCGCCTCGGTGGAGCGCATTCTGCAGGAAGTGGAAAGTCTAAAACGCGTGGGCAAGGACTATGCCGCGCAGGACCAGGGCAACCTGACCATCGCCGCCACGCATACGCAGGCGCGCTACTCGCTGCCCGCCGCCATCGCCGAGTTCAAGCGGCGCTTTCCGAAGGTGCACCTTTCGATCCTGCAAGGCAGCCCCACGCAGGTCGCGGAAATGGTGCTCCATGACCAGGCCGATCTCTGCATCGCGACCGAGGCCATCTCCGGTTACAAGGAACTGGTGTCGCTGCCCTGCTTCACCTGGCACCACGTGGCGGTGATGCTGCCCGACCACCCGCTGCTCGAGCGCAAGCCGCTTTCGCTCGACGATCTGGCCCAATATCCGCTGATTACCTACGACAATGCGTTCGCCGGGCGTACCAAGATCAACGACGCGTTCCGCCTGCGCGCCCTCTCGCCCGACATCGTGCTGGAAGCCATCGACGCCGACGTGATCAAGACCTATGTCGAGCTGGGCCTGGGCGTGGGGATCATGGCCGACATCGCCTTCAACGCCGAGCGCGACCGACACCTGCGCGCGCTGCCCGTTGGGCATCTGTTCGGCAGCAATGTCACGCGCGTGGCGCTCAAGCAGGGGGCTTACCTGCGCAGCTATGTGTATACGCTCGTCGAGCTGCTTTCGCCGAGCCTGAACCGCAAGCTGATCGAGCAGGCGCTCAAGGGCGAGCACGAGAGTTACGAGCTGTAGCATCGCGCGGCCGCGACCTCGGCCGCGCCGGAAGAAAAATCAGACAAAATCCGCAATACAACAACATCACTTCTCGCCTGGAGATCTAACGGATGACGCCGCATTCCTTCCTGCGCCCGCTCGTCGTGGCCACCGCCCTTGCTGCCGCCACCTGCGCATCTGTCGCGCATGCTGACATCAAGATCGGCATCGACCTCTCGAGCACGGGGCCGGCCGCTGCCATCGGCATCACGAGCAAGAACGCCATGCTGATGTGGCCCGACACGATCGCGGGCCAGAAGGCCGACTACATCGTGCTCGACGACGGCTCGGACCCGGGCGCCGCCGTGCGCAACATCCACAAGCTCATCAATGAAGATCACGTGGACGTGATCGTCGGGCCGAACATCACGCCGGCTGCGCTCGCGGCGCTCGACCCGGTGGCAGAGAGCAAGACGCCGATGATCACGCTGGTCGGCTCGGGGTCGGTCGTCGAGCCGCAGCAGGGCGCGCGAGTATGGGCGTTCAAGATGGCGCAGACCGACGCCGCCATGGCTGACGTCATGACGCGCTACATGGCGGCGCACGGCGTGAAGACGGTGGGCTTCATCGGCTTTGCCGACAGCTACGGCGACAGCTGGCTCAACGAATTCACGAAGTACGCGAAGGAGCGCAACATCCAGATCGTTGCGACCGAGCGCTACAACCGCACCGACGCGAGCGTGACGGGCCAGATCCTCAAGCTGATGTCGGCCAAGCCCGACGCCATGCTAGTTGCCGGCGCAGGCACGCCGACCGTGCTGCCGCAACGCACGCTCATCGAGCGCGGCTACAAGGGGCCGATCTACCAGACGCACGGCATCGCCACGCCCGAGTTCATCAAGCTCGGCGGCAAGGACGTGGAAGGCACCCTGTTCCCGACTCAGCCCGTGGTGGTGGCGCGCACGCTGCCCGCCGACCAGCCGGCCCAGAAGGCGGCGCTCGCCTTCGTCGATGCCTATGAGGCGAAGTACGGCCCGGGCACGGTCACGCAGTTCGCGGGCGACGCGGCAGGCGTGTACCCGCGCTTGCAGGACGCCGTCTCGCGCGCGCTCAAGACCGCGCAGCCAGGCACGGAGGCGTTCCGCGTGGCGTTGCGCAGCGAACTGGAGCACGCGCACGAAGTCGTCGTGCCCAATGGCATGGTGAACACGAGTCCGACGGACCACGTGGGCCTCGACCAGCGCGCGAGCGTGATGGGCACGGTACGCGGGGGCAAGTTCGTGTATCTGGGGCAGTAAGTTTTGCGAGCGGCAGCGACCTGCTGCCGCTCAGTCGACAGTGTCCGGCCAGCGACGCGCACTGTGCAGGACGCGCAATATGGTGAGCGCTTCGTTCTCGTACCGGTAAGCAAGCACGAACGGCGTCGACTCGACCACCAACTCGCGCGTCCCGCTCACGCGGCCGACCCGGCCAAGGTTGGGAAAAAGCCGTAGCCGTCGGACGGATGCCGAAATCCGTTCGTCCCACGCAATAGCCCTGCGCGGGTTGCTCATCACGGTAAAGTTGAACGTCGCTTCGCGGTCCGCCAGCGCGAGTGGCGACCAGCATACCTTCAACTTTTCGCCTTGCGGTTGCGTCCATGCCCAGGCTCGCCAGCCACCGCCGCTCGCCGCTTCGCGAAGTACGCCTCCACCTCTTCGTCGGCAAGCGCCGGCCGCGGGTCTTCCAGCGCTTCGCGCACCTTTGCCCGGAACCACGCGTCATGCGCCACCGGATCGACCGCGAAATCGAACGGCAACGCGCCCTCATTCGCGATACGCGTGAGCAGAATGCGCACGGCGTCCGAAACCGTGAGCCCCATGTTGTCGAGCACTTCGGCCGCGCGCTGTTTGAGCGCGTGATCGATGCGAACCTGTACCAATGCGTTTGCGTTCATCGACTCACTCCCTGGTTTGGTCGTTGACCTTGACGCTGACCTCGTCGAATACGCAGTGTAATGCAATTGAATGACGTTAGACATGCTTTACCTTTGAAGTGGGCTAAACATGTCGCAAGTTTCGTTGCCAGGCCCTACGCGCTCAATTCATCCGAATGGCCAGTCACGGCCGCACGATGCTCCTCCAAGCGCCGCCCGCCGCGCTGCTCGCCAGCACGGCCTCGATGAAGCGCAATCCCTCCACGCCATCGTCGACTGTCGTCAGCAGCCGGCTCTCGGGCGGCGCCGCCACGCCCGCCTCGCGCGCGTGGATCTGCGCGGCGGCGTCTCGATAGAGCTGCGCGAACGCCTCCAGATAGCCTTCCGGATGCCCCGGCGGCACACGCGTGGCGTGCCGCGCGGCGGCCCCCGTCACGCGGCCGCGCGTGAGGCGCTGCGCCTCGCCGCCCTGGGGCGTGAACCACAGCACGTTGGGCTCCTCCTGATCGAACGCGAGGCCCGCTTTCGTGCCATACACGCGCAACCGCAACGCGTTCTCCGCGCCGCTCGCCACCTGGCTCGCCCACAGCATGCCGCGCGCGCCGTTGGCGTAGCGCAGCATGGCCTGAACGTGGTCGTCCACGCGGCGGCCCGGCACGAAGGTATGCACGTCAGCCGCGAGGGACTCCGGCACGAGCGCGCTCACGAACGCCGCCAGCTGATAAGCATGCGTGCCGATATCGCCCAGACACCCCGCCGGCCCCGCGAGCGCGGGATCGGTGCGCCAGATGGCCTGACGGTTTGCGCCGCCGCGCTCGACAGGGTTGGCGAGCCAGTCCTGCGCGTACTCGACCTGCACGATGCGCACGTCGCCAATCTCGCCCGCCTCGACCAGTTCGCGCGCATGCCGCGCGAGCGGATAGCCCGAATACGTATGCGTGAGCGCGAACACGAGATTCGCCTCGCGCGCGTGCTGCGCGAGCGCTTCGCCCTCGGCGAGCGAGACCGCGAGCGGCTTGTCGCAGATCACGTGAATGCCCGCCTCCATGAACGCATGCGCAACCGGCGCATGCAGATGGTTCGGCGTGACGATGGCCACCGCGTCGATGCCATCTTCGCGCGCGCCTTCCACGCTCGCCATCTCGCGCCAGTGGGCATAGCTGCGCGCGAGGCCGAGCGCCTCGGCGCTCGCCTGCGCGCGCGCCGCATCGGACGACAGGGCGCCCGCGACGAGTTCGAAACCATCGTCAAGACGGGCCGCTATGCGATGCACGGCGCCGATGAACGCCCCCTCGCCGCCGCCCACCATGCCGAGCCTGAGTCTTCGTGTCATTACCTTCGCTCCCACGAGAAACGCGTTCAGAGACCCAGCACGCCCCTCACCTGCGCCGCGTCGACGCCGCTGCCCGCGAAGTCGTCGAACGCATGCTCGGCCACGCGGATGATGTGCCGCTTGATGAAATCGGCACCCTCGCGCGCGCCGTCGTGCGGATGCTTGAGCGCGCACTCCCATTCGAGCACGGCCCAGCCCGGATAGTCGTACTGCGTGAGCTTCGAAAAGATCGCGCCGAAGTCGATCTGCCCGTCGCCGAGCGAGCGAAAGCGCCCCGCGCGCTCGACCCATCCGCTGTAGCCGCCATACACGCCTTGCTTGCCCGTCGCGCGGAATTCGGCGTCCTTCACGTGAAAGGCCTTGATGCGCGCGTGATAGATGTCGATGAACGCGAGGTAGTCGAGTTGCTGCAGCACGAAGTGGCTCGGGTCGTAGAGGATGTTCGCGCGTGGATGATCGCCTACGGCCGCAAGGAAGCGCTCGAACGTCACGCCGTCGTGCAGGTCCTCGCCCGGATGCAGTTCGTAGCAGACGTCCACGCCCGCCGCATCGAACGCATCGAGGATCGGCCGCCAGCGGCGCGCGAGTTCATCGAACGCGGCTTCGACGAGACCCGCCGGCCGCTGCGGCCACGGATAGAAGTACGGCCACGCCAGCGCGCCCGAAAACGTCACGTGCGCGCTGAGCCCCAGATTCTTCGAGGCGCGCGCGGCCAGCATCATCTGCTCGACGGCCCACGCCGTGCGAGCTTCGCGATTGCCCCGCACCTGCGGCGGCGCGAAACCGTCGAACAGCGTGTCGTAGGCGGGATGCACGGCCACGAGCTGTCCTTGCAGATGCGTGGATAGCTCGGTGATCGTCACGCCCGCGTCGTCGGCCTGCTGGCGCAGGTCGTCGCAGTACGCCATGCTCGACGCCGCCTGCGCGAGATCGACGAGGCGCGCATCCGTGGGCACCTGGATGCCCTTGTAGCCGAGCTGGGCCGCCCAGCCGGCCATGTGCCCGAAGCTGTCGAACGGCGTGTCGTCGCCGAGAAACTGCGCGAGGAATATGGCTGGGCCTTTGATCGTCTTCATCGCGAGCCCCGTACTTAGAACGGCGAATCCGGGAAGTAGAACTGCTTCGCGTTCTCCTTCGTGATCAGCACGGAAGGGATGATCGTCGTCGGCGGCAGCGACTTGCCCTGCAAGCGCGCTTCGGCCGTGAGCTTGATCGCGTCGTAGATGAACTTCGGCGAATACGACACGTCGGCCTTGATGAGCGGGTCACCGTCCATCACGCGCTTGACCATCTCCTTCGATCCCGCGCCGCCGAACACGATCTTGATGTCGTTGCGCTTGGCCTGGTCGATTGCCTTGAGCACGCCCACGGCCATGTCGTCGTCGGCGGCCCAGACGGCGTCGATGTGCGGAAAGCGCGTGAGGTAGTCCTGCATCGTGCGGAACGCGTCGTCGCGGTTCCAGTTTGCGTACTTCGCGTCGAGGATCTTGATGCCCGGATAGTCCTTCAGCACCGACGTGAACGCGCTCCAGCGCTCGTTGTCGAGCGTGGTGGGAATGCCGCGCAGCGCGACGATATTGCCCTTGCCGCCCAGTTGCTTCGCGAGGTATTCGGCGGGGATCTTGCCGAACGCCGTGTTGTCGCCCGCCACGTAGGCGTCCTGCGCGCTCGTGTCGGTCAGGCCGCGATCGACCACCGTCACGTACACGCCCTGCTTCTTCACCTGCGCGACCGGCTGCGTAAGCGAAGCCGACTCATACGGGAAGATCACGAGCGCGTTGATCTTGTTGACGGTCACGAGGTCCTGCAACTGGTTCGCCTGATCGGGCGCGTTCGCCGCCGTCTTGACGATGACCTTGAGGTCCGGATGCGCCTTTTCCAGATCCTTCTTCGCCTGATTCGCCCACCAGACGATGCCGCCCGTGAAGCCGTGGTCGGCAGTGGGAATCGCCACGCCCAGCGTGACCTTGTCGTCGGCGCGCGCCGCGCCCGCACCGAACGTCGCCGCCACACCAAGCGCCAGCGCGCCCGCACACATCGTTCGAATCATCTTCTTCATGATGCCGTCTCCTTTTCGTGCGGGCCCGTGCCCGTTCTTGCGTTGAGTTTTCGCTGCCTCCTTCGACTTCCCGACTGCCCTGCCGAATCTGCTTCGACATCCTTATCGTCTGCCGCGCTGCAGGAAGGCGACCGCGATGATCGCCACGCCCTGCACCGCCGCGTTCAGATACACGCTGATGATGCTCGTGAGATTGAGAATATTGGCGATGACCGAGAGCAGCACCGCGCCGACCACGGTGCCCGCCACGCGCCCCTCTCCGCCCTTGAGCGCCGTGCCGCCCACCACGACGGCGGCGATCGCCTCCAGCTCCCACAGCAAACCCGTCGTCGGCGTAGCGGAGCCGAGGCGCGGCACGTAGAGCACGGTCGCGACACCCACGCACACGCCCAGCAGCACATACGTTGCGCACTTCACGCGATCGACGCGGATCGCAGCGTAGCGCGCGACCTGCTCGTTCGAGCCGATTGCCTGCACGTGGCGCCCGAACGCCGTGCGGTTGAGAATGAGCGCGCCGCCCGCGGCCGTGAACGCGAACACCCACACGGGCACCGGAATGCCGAACAGGCTCGCGTAATACACCGGGCCATACAGATCGACGAGATTGTTCTGCAGCGTGAGCGCGCCGCCGTCGGCGAGCCACGTGAGCACCGAGCGGAAGATGCCGAGCGTGCCGAGCGTCACGATGAAAGGCTCGATGCGCCCGCGCGTAATCAGCAGACCATGCGCGAGCCCGAACACCGCACCGAGCACGAGCGCGATCGCCATGCCGATCGCGACGATGGCCAGAGGGGCAATCGCATGCTCGCTTGCGGCCAGCGTATTCATCACCCAGATCATCACGCCGGCGATGAGCGCGGCCATCGACCCAACCGAAAGATCGATGCCGCCCGAAATGATCACGAACGTCATGCCCACGGAAATGATGCCGATGAACGAGGTGCGCGTGAGCACGTTGAGCAGGTTGCCGGCGGTGGCGAAATCCCGGTTGAGCAGCGTGCCGAGCACGCACAGCAGGATCAGGCCGATGAGCGGCCCGACGCCCGCGAGCCGGTGCACGAATCGCGCTGCGGCCGAGCGCGCGCCACGGGTTTCGGTGGGCGCGTCAGTGGGTGCCGGTTGCATGAGCGATCAGCTCCTCTTCGTTCAGATGTTCGCGTCCGAGCGTGGCGACGAGGCGGCCCGCGCGCATCACGGCCACGCGATGCGCGAGCCCGATCAGCTCGACGAGTTCGGATGAGATCACGACGACCGCGCGCCCCGAGGCCGCGAGCCGCTGGATCAGGAAATAGATGTCGCGTTTGGCGCCCACGTCCACGCCGCGCGTGGGCTCGTCGAGCACGATCACGCGCGGGTCGGGCTGCAGGAACTTGGCGAGCGCGAGCTTTTGCTGATTGCCGCCCGAGAGCATGCGCGCGCGGCTGTCGAGGTCGCCGGTGCGGATGCCGAATTCGCGCACCGCTTTTTCAAGCGCCCGGCGCGCCGCCTTGAGGTCGAGCAGCGGATGGCCGTAGCGTTCGAGCGTCATGAGCGTGAGGTTGTCCTGCAGCGTGAGATTCATGTGCAGGCCGCGTCCTTTCCTGTCTTCGCTCAGGTACGTGAGGCCGTGGCGCATCGCGTCGCGCGGGTGGCGCAGCGTCACAGCGCTGCCGTCGATCTCGATTTCGCCTGCGTGCTTCTCGCGCAAACCCACGATCGCCTCGAACGCCTCGCTGCGCCCCGCGCCCACGAGCCCCGCGAAGCCGAGAATCTCACCCGCGCGCACCTCGAAGGAGAGATCCTCGACCCAGCCCGGCACGGCGAGATTCGTCACGCGCAGTGCGACGCGCGCATCTGCGCTCGCTGCGCAGATCTGCGGAAACATGTCGGAGACGTCGCGGCCCACCATGAGGTTCGCCATCTGCTGGCGCGCAAGCCCCGCCGTCGCGCTCGCGGCCACGAAGCGGCCGTCGCGCATCACGACCACGTCGTCGGTGATGCGCTCCACCTCGTCGAGCTTGTGCGAGATGTAGACGAGCGTCGTGCCGGCGGCGCGCAGCTTCGTCATCAGCGCAAAAAGGCGCGCGGTTTCGGCGGGCGTGAGCGTGGCCGTGGGCTCGTCCATGATGAGCAGGCGCGCGTGGCGCGAAAGCGCCTTGGCGATCTCGACGAGCTGCTTTTCGGCGACGATCAGCTCGCGCACCTTCACGTCCGGGTCGCGCGCAAGTCCCACCTGCGCAAGCAGGTCGCGCGCCTCGCGACGCATGGCGGCGTCGTCCACCAGCCAGCCTTTGCGCTTCTCGTGGCCGAGGAAGATGTTCTGCGCGATCGTCAGATGCTCGGCCAGGTTGAACTCCTGGTGGATCAGCACGATGCCGGCGGCCTCGGCTTCACGCGAGCCTTCGAAGCGGCGCGCCACGCCATCCACCAGCATCTCGCCCGCGCTCGCTGCTTCGTAGCCCGCGAGGATCTTCATGAGCGTGGACTTGCCCGCGCCGTTCTCGCCCAGCAACCCGTGAATGCGCCCAGGCGCCAGCTCGAAGCTCACGCCGTGCAGCACGCGCACGGGACCGAAGTCCTTGCGGATGTCGTTGAACTTCACGGCGACGCTCATGCGCGTGCGCTCCTCCAGTGGCCTTGTCTGCGGGTTTCGGCAGGCGGCTTGCGCCGCCTGCCTCGACACCGCTGGTCTCCCCTGCTATGTGTTCGCTTACGTTTGCCGACTTCACCCGCTCTCGCGCACCACCAACCGATGCGGCAGCAGCACGCCCGGCACGCTCGCGCGCGGGTCGGCGAAACGCTGCAGCAACAGCCGCGCGGCCGTCTCGCCCAGCTCCCGCATGGGCTGCGCGATCGTCGTGAGCGGCGGGTCGATCTGCGCGGCAAGCGCGATATCGTCGAAGCCGACCACGGCGACGTCGTGCGGCACGCGCCGCCCCGCGCCGCGCAAGCCGTTGACGACACCCACCGCGAGCGTGTCCGATACCGCAAAGATCGCGTCGGGCGCCTCGTCTGCCGGCAACTGCATGAGCGCGGCGGCGGCCTGCGCGCCCGCGTCGTAGTCGAGGCAGTTCACGTTCACGCGCCAGGCGTCGCGCATCGCGATGCCCGCTTCATCGAGCGCATCGCGCCAACCGTCGCGCCGCTGCTGCGCGTAGAGGTAGTGCTCATCGGAGTTGATGAGCGCGACACGTCGCCGCCCCCGCGCGATCAGATGCCGCACGGCGTCGTGGGCCGCCCGGTAGTTGTCGATGCCCACGTACGGCACGCCCACGTCCGGATCGAACTCGCAGCACGCCACCCACGGCAGCGCCGTCGATTCAGCCGCGAGCGCGTGCTGCACAGTTGCCGGGTCGAGGCAGATCGCCCCGTCCGCGCGGTGGCGGCGCAGCAGGTCGAAGTAGCTGCGCTCGCGCCCGGCGTCGGCGCCCGTGTCGCACAGCAGCAGGAAAAAGCCGTGCGCTCGTGCCACGCTGTCGATGCCGCGCACGATCTCCGCGTAAAACGGGTTGCCGAAGTCGGGCACCATCGTCAGGAGCAGGCGGCTTTCGGCGGTGCGCAGGTTGCGCGCGAGTTCGTTGACGCGATAGCCGCTCGTCTCGATTTCGGCGAGCACGCGCTCGCGCGTCGCGGCGCGCACGTTCGCATGGCCGTTGAGCACGCGCGAGACCGTCGCGACCGAGACGCCCGCGCGCTGCGCCACCGCCGCGATCGAGCCCCCGCGCGCGGCGTCGTCGGCGCTGGCGCTGGCTTCTTCGTGCTGCGGCTGCGTGGATCGGGACGAACGAGCGGACATGGGCGAAGGCGATCGTGACCGGTTCGGAAAGGAGCGGCGGCTCAGGCGTGAGGGCCTTCAGGCGCCGCAAAATGTAATCGATTACATTTTTGGTACGAGAACCGCAAAACCGCAAGGCTCACGAAGCCAGGACAAACACCGATCCGTTAAACGCCCCGGAACCGCTTCCCGCTGCCGGCGGCGCGGCCGGGCCAGAAGCCGGTTTGCTACAATTCTCCGATTGCCCGACGCCCTTTTTGCCGGGCTTTGACACGAACCGATCCCGACCACAACGCCGAGTCACCATGAACATCGAACAAGCGCGTTTCAACATGATCGAACAGCAGATTCGCCCCTGGGAAGTGCTCGACCAGGACGTGCTGAACCTGCTCTCGATCGTCAAGCGTGAGCATTTCGTCCCCGAGGCCTACACCGCCCTCGCGTTCGCCGACCTCGAACTGCCGCTGCCGAACGGCCAGCACATGCTCGCGCCGCGCGTCGAAGCGCGCGTGCTGCAGGAACTCGCGGTGAAAAAGCACGAGAGCGTGCTGGAAATCGGCGCGGGCTCCGGCTACATGGCGGCGCTGCTCGCGCACCGCGCGCAGAAGGTGCTGACGGTGGAGATCGACACGGAACTCGCCGAATTCGCGCGCGCGAACTTCGTCAGGAACGGTGTGCTGAACGCCGAAGTCGTGCTCGGTGACGGCGCGCGCGGCTGGGCCGCCAATGCGCCGTACGATGTGATCTGCGTCTCGGGGGGCCTTCCGGTCGTGCCGCAGGAACTGCTCGAGCAACTCAAGGTGGGCGGCCGTCTGGCCGCTTTCGTGGGCGGCGCGCCGGTCATGGAAGCGCAGATCATCACGCGCATCGACGAGAAGCAGTACCGCATTGCCGGCGTGTTCGAGACGTATGTCGAACCGCTGCAAAACGCCGTGCATCCGCCGCGCTTCAAGTTCTAACCTGTCGTATCGCCGGGCGCCTTTCGCGGTGGCCCGGCCTTTTACCCGATCGAGTGTTCCATGCAGAATCTGACCGCCCCCGCCCTCGCCGAATGGCTCGCTGACACCACCCGCGAGGCCCCCGTGCTGCTCGACGTGCGCGAGCCGTGGGAAATCGAAACGGCAAAGATCGCCGGCAGCACGTCGATCCCTATGCGCGAGATCCCCGCACGCAGCGAGGAACTCGACGACGAGGCGCAGATCGTCTGCATTTGTCACCACGGCGCGCGCAGCGCCCAGGTGGCGATGTTCCTCGAATCGCGCGGCCACACGAAGGTGTTCAACCTGCAAGGCGGCATCGACGCCTGGTCGCGTCAGGTCGACCCCAAGGTGCCGACGTACTAAACAGGCGCACGCCAGCTTAACGAAAGGGCGCGGCTCAAGGCCGCGCCCTTTGTCATTTCTCGACCGCGCGCTCAGGTCCAATGCGCTCCACTTCGCTCTGCACGAGCGCTGCGCTCATGCACAACGATGCAGCGCGCCCTGCCGCACCGCCCGCTTCGGCTCATGCATGCACGCACTGAGACGATGCAGCGCGCCCGAACATGCGTCTCACTGCACCACAATCGCCCGCCCGCCGCGCACGTACCGATGCACCACGCATCGGTGCACGCCTTATGGGGCAAGCCTCCGTCATTACCTTCGCGCTGGCACAACGCTTGCAGAAGGGTGTGCGCAAGACACGCCACACACACCGGGCGGCGCGCAAGACGACAAACGACCACGCGCCACGGCCCACGACTCACTCACGGACAAGAGGCACAAAAATGAAACGTCGCAGTCTGTTGAAACTCGGGACGATGTCGGGCGCACTCGCGGCAGCGGGGCGCATGCCGTTCGCGCACGCGGACACCGGCAGCGGCCCGATCAAGGTCGGCATCCTGCATTCGCTCTCGGGCACGATGGCCATTTCGGAGACCTCACTGAAAGACACCGCGTTGATGACGATTGCCGACATCAACAAGAACGGCGGTGTGATGGGGCGTCAGATCCAGCCCGTGGTGGTCGACCCGGCCTCCAACTGGCCGCTGTTCGCCGAAAAGGCGCGCCAGCTCCTCACTCAGGACAAGGTGGCCTGCGTGTTCGGCTGCTGGACGTCGGTATCGCGCAAGTCGGTGCTGCCGGTGTTCGAGGAACTCAACGGCCTGCTCTACTACCCCGTGCAGTACGAAGGGGAAGAGATGTCGCGCAACGTCTTCTACACGGGCGCGGCGCCCAACCAGCAGGCCATTCCCGCCGTCGAATACCTGATGAGCGCGCAAGGCGGCGGCGCGAAGCGCTTCTTCCTGCTCGGCACCGACTATGTGTATCCGCGCACGACCAACAAGATCCTGCGCGCGTTCCTGCACTCGAAGGGCGTGAGCGACAGCGATATTCAGGAGGTCTACACGCCGTTCGGCCATAGCGACTATCAAACCATCGTCGCGAACATCAAGACGTTCTCGCAAGGCGGCAAGACCACCGTCGTTTCGACCATCAACGGCGACTCGAACGTGCCGTTCTACAAGGAGCTCGGCAATCAGGGCATCAAGGCCACCGACGTGCCCGTGGTCGCGTTCTCCGTGGGCGAGGAAGAGTTGCGCGGCATCGACACGAAGCCGCTCGTGGGACACCTCGCGGCGTGGAATTACTTCATGTCGGTGAAAGGCCCGAACAACACGAAGTTCAAGGAGCAGTTCGAAGCCTGGGTGCAGACGAACAACCTGCCCGGTGGCGCCAAGCGCGTGACCAACGACCCGATGGAAGCGACGTTCGTTGGCATCCATATGTGGAAGCAGGCCGTCGAGAAGGCCAAGAGCACGGACGTCGACAAGGTGCGCGTGGCCATGATCGGCCAGACCGTGGCGGCGCCTTCGGGCTTCACCCTCACGATGGACGGCAACCATCACCTGCACAAGCCGGTGATGATTGGCGAGATTCGCGGCGACGGCCAGTTCAACGTGGTGTGGAAAACGAAGACCGCTGTGCGCGCGCAACCGTGGAGCCCCTTCATCGCCGGCAACGAAGGCAAGCCTGACGTGGTCACTTCCAACCCGCTGCCCGCCTTCCTGCGCCGCTCGCGCGTGGCCTGACGTTCTCCTTCGCCCGCGCCGGGATCGACCGGCGCGGGCTTGCGTGCCCTGTCTACGGGCCGCGGCATCACGGCCTGGCCGATTTGCTGCGGTCCGCACCAAAAGAAAACATCATGGCTCTCTCACTCCCGAGGTACGCGCGCGCGGGCTTGCGCCACGCGCTCGCCGCGGCTGCGCTCTTCTCGGCGCTATGCACTGGCGCGCACGCACTCGATGCAGCCGACGTCGCACCGCTTGGCGGCGACGACTTCGACGCGAAATCCGCGGCCATCGACAAGCTCATCGCCACGCACGACGCCGCCTCGCTTGCGCTCCTGAAAGCGCTCGCGGACGACAGCGTCACGGCGACCGATTCCGGCGAAGTGCTCGTGCAGGACGGCGCGGATGGACAAAGCGCCCGCGACGCCGCAACGGGCAAGCGCGTCGCCGCAAACGTCGCATCAAGCGCGCAGCCCATCACGCTGAACAACCTCCTGCGCTCGAAGGTGGCGGGCGCGGTCTCGGGCCTGCAACTCGCCTCGCCCGACCTGGAAACGCGACGTGCCGCCATCAGCGAGCTGCTGAAGAACCCCGACCCGGCCATGAAGCCGCTGATCGACGCGGCGCGCGCGAAGGAAACCGATCCCGCGCTCAAGCGGCGCCTGGACACGCTCTGGGCCATGACGGCGCTGCACGATCCGAACGCGGCAACGCGTCTGGAAGCGGCGAAGCTCGTCGCGGCGCGCCACGACCTCGACATGTACGAACTGCTGCGCCCGCTCGTCGCGAAGAACGCGAGCGGCGCATACAACGAGCCCGACGCCGACGTGCGCGCCGCAGCCCTTCAGGGCATCGAGTCACTTGATTCGATCCAGCGCCGCAGCGAGATCGCCGGCACGCTGTTCGCGGGCCTCTCGCTTGGCAGCGTGCTGCTGCTCGCGGCACTGGGTCTTGCCATCACCTACGGGCTCATCGGCGTCATCAACATGGCGCACGGCGAATTCCTCATGATCGGTGCGTACGCAACCTATGTCGTGCAAACGCTCGTGCAGCGCTATGCGCCCGGCGCGTTCGACTGGTATCCGCTCTTCGCGATTCCCGCTTCGTTCGTCGCCGCAGCGCTCGTGGGCGCCGTGATCGAGCGGCTCGTGATCCGCCATCTTTACGGCCGCCCGCTCGAAACGCTGCTCACCACGTTCGGCATCAGCCTCATTCTCATTCAGGCCACACGCATGATCTTCGGCGCGCAGAACGTGCAGGTCGAAAACCCCTCGTGGATGAGCGGCGGCGTAACCGTCATGCCCAACCTCATCCTGCCGTACAACCGCCTGGCGATCCTCGCGTTCGCGCTGATCGTGGTGGGCATTGCGTGGACCGTGCTCACAAAGACGCGTCTTGGCCTCTTCGTGCGCGCCGTCACGCAAAACCGCCGCATGGCCGCCTGCGTGGGCGTGCGCACCGCACGCGTGGATGCGTGGGCCTTCGCGTTCGGCGCGGGCGTGGCGGGCCTGGGCGGCTGTGCGCTCTCGCAGATCGGCAACGTCGGCCCCGATCTCGGCCAGAGCTACATCATCGATTCGTTCATGGCCGTGGTGCTGGGCGGCGTCGGACAGATCGCGGGCACCGTGATCGGCGGCTTCGGTCTCGGGCTCGTCTCGAAGGCCATCGAGCCGTTCTGGGGCGCCGTGCTCGCGAAGATCGCCGTGCTCGTGCTGATCGTGCTCTTCATCCAGAAGCGTCCGCAGGGGCTGTTCGCCCTCAAGGGCCGCAGCGCGGAGGCATGACATGACGAGCGTCACTTCCACTTCGCCGCGCCACACGCTGGGCGCGCCACATACGCCCGGCGAGCGCACCGAGACTTTTGCACTCGGCTTGCCCGCGCGGCCCGCTCTGCTCTCGCCGCGCGCATGGCTTGCGCTCATCGTGCTGATCCTCGCGATCGGCGTGGGCGTGCCGCTTTGCGCGCTCGTGTTGCCGCAATCGAGCGCGCTGCATCTTTCCGCCTATGCGATGACGCTAGGCGGCAAGCTCATGTGCTACGCGATCGCGGCACTCGCGCTCGATCTCGTGTGGGGCTATTGCGGCATTCTGAGCCTCGGTCACGGTCTGTTCTTCGCGCTCGGCGGCTACGCCATCGGCATGTACCTCATGCGCGAGATCGGTCACGACGGCAAGTACGGCAGCGACCTGCCCGACTTCATGGTGTTTCTCGACTGGCACGCGCTGCCGTGGTACTGGCAAGGCACGGAGCACCTTGGGTACGCACTCCTGCTCGTCGTGCTTGCGCCCGCCGTGGTCGCCTGGGTGTTCGGCTTCTTCACGTTCCGCTCGCGCGTGAAGGGCGTCTACCTTTCGATCATCACGCAAGCCATGACGTTCGCCGCGATGCTGCTCTTTTACCGCAACGAAACGGGCTTCGGCGGCAACAACGGCTTCACCGACTTCAAACGCATCGCAGGCATGCCGATTACGCATCCGGGCACACGCACCGTGCTGTTCCTGCTGACGTTCGCCGTGCTCGTGCTTGCGTTTCTCGGCGCGCGCGCGATCGTCACCTCGAAGCTTGGGCGCGTCGTGACCGCCGTGCGCGACGGCGAAACGCGCCTCATGTTTCTCGGCTACAGCCCGCTTGGCTACAAGCTCTTCGTGTGGACCGTCTCGGCCATCCTGTGCGGCATCGCGGGCGCGCTTTACGTGCCGCAGGTCGGCATCATCAACCCAAGCGAGATGTCGCCCGGCAACTCGATCGAAATGGCGATCTGGGTGGCCGTGGGCGGACGCGGCACGCTCATCGGGCCGATCATCGGCGCCTTCGCCGTGAACGGCGCGAAGAGCTTCTTCACCGCGCATTTCGCCGAGTACTGGCTGTTCTTCCTGGGCCTCATGTTCGTGCTCGTGCCGCTCCTTCTGCCCAACGGCATCATGGGACTCATCGACCTCATCCGTAATCGGATCACCGCGCGGATCACTGCGCGGATCAATGACCGGACCACTGCGCGGAGCGAACGCCCATGAACGGACATATCCTGCTCAACGACCCGCTCAACCACAACCCCTTCGACGACGCCCTCAAGGACGACGAACTCGCCCTCTCGGGCGTGGCGCATCTCGGGCACGTGGTGGAGCCTGGCGCGATCGATATCTCGCACGGCACGATCCTTTATCTCGAAGACGTGACCGTGAGCTTCGACGGCTTTCGCGCGCTCAACAAGCTCTCGCTCGTGATCGACGTGGGCGAGTTGCGCTGCGTGATCGGCCCGAACGGCGCCGGCAAGACCACGATGATGGATGTCATCACCGGCAAGACCGCGCCCGATTCGGGCAAGGTGTTCCTCGGGCAGACGCTCGACCTCACGCGCATGAACGAGCCCGCCATCGCGCGCGCGGGCATTGGCCGCAAGTTCCAGAAGCCCACGGTGTTCGAGCAGCATCCCGTGTGGGAGAACCTCGAACTCGCGATGAAAGCCGACAAGGGCTGGTTCGCCACGCTGCGCGCACGCCTGGGGCGCGAAGCGCAGGCGAAGATCGAGGAAACGCTCGAAGTGATCCGGCTGGAGAGCGACGCGCGGCGCCTTGCGGGCGAACTTTCGCACGGCCAGAAGCAGCGGCTCGAAATCGGCATGCTGCTCATGCAAAAGCCGCAACTGCTGCTGCTCGACGAGCCCGCCGCCGGCATGACCGACGACGAAACCATGGAACTCGCTACGCTGCTCAACCGCTTGCGCGGCACCTGCTCGATGATGGTGGTCGAGCACGACATGGAGTTCGTCGCCGCGCTCGCGGGTGAAGCGGGCCGTGTGACGGTGATGGCCGAAGGCAGCGTGCTCGCGCACGGCACGCTCGACGAAGTCAAGCGCGACGAAACGGTGATCGAATCGTATCTGGGTCGCTAGGGCACAAACTACATTATTCGCCATGCTAACTATCGAATCTCTGAATCAGTACTATGGCGGCAGCCACATCCTGCGCAACGTCTCGATGACGGTGCCCGAGGGCGAACTCACCGTGCTGCTCGGGCGCAACGGCGTGGGCAAAACCACGCTGCTGCGCTGCCTCATGGGCGTCGTGCCGACGAAGAACGGCGCGATCGCCTGGCGCGGCGAGGCGCTCACGAAGCTGCCCACGCATGCACGCGTCGCGCACGGCCTCGCGTACGTGCCGCAAGGGCGCGATATCTTTCCGCGTTTGAGCGTCGAAGAGAATCTGCTCGTGGGCGCGGCGAGCAAGAAACGCATGCCGTCAAGCGTGCCCGCGCATATCTACGAACTCTTTCCCGTGCTCAAGGACATGAAGGCGCGGCGTGGCGGCGACCTCTCGGGCGGCCAGCAGCAGCAACTCGCCATCGGCCGCGCGCTGATGAGCGATCCGCAGTTGCTGATACTCGATGAGCCCACCGAAGGCATTCAGCCTTCGATCATTCAGGACATTGGCCGCACGCTGCGGCGGCTCGTGGAAGAGATGCACATGACGGTGCTGCTGGTCGAGCAGTACTACGACTTCGCCAAGGCCATCGCGGACCGCTACTGGGTGATGAGCCGCGGCGAGATCGTGGCGGGCGGTGCGGGCGCAAGCATGGATGCGGATGGTGTGCGCGAGTTGATCGCGGTTTGAATGGACATCAGGGCGCGGCGCACATTCAGGAATTCGTGCGCCATCCTGTCTTTACCAACCCGACAGGATGGCGCGCATCGCAAACGCGCTAGCGCCGCGGTACGCCGTCGCGCCACTCGCCCCAGTGCGTGACGATGTCCTGCACGAGCGGATTGCCCGTGAGGTACAGATTGTCGATCGCGATCGTGAAGCCGCCCTGCGACGCGTAGTTGAGCAGATTATCGGCGCTCGACTGGCCCGCGTACGGCCGGTCGAAGTCCGAGCCGGCGCGCAGCACCGCGACACGGTTCAGGTCAACACGATGCGCGGTCGCTGCGCGCGTCAGCGCCTCGTAGGTGGCGTTGTCTTCCTGCTGCGTCGTGCAGTAGGTGCCCTTGCCATCGGTCAGGATCTTCGTCCATTGCCGCGCGCGCTCACCGAGGTCCGTGCCCGACCACCATGTATCGCCCGCCAGGGTATCGCACTGGAGGACGGTCGGCGGACGGTTCGCGGGCGCATAGCTGTATTTGGCGCGGGCGGCTTGCGCCTGCGCGTCGTCGGTGAGCGTCACGTTGCGCGAGAGCGCGAATGCCGCGTTCGAGAGCGCCGGATTGAGCTGGAACACTTCCGTGCGATAGTCGAGCGGCGGCTTCTGCGTCGGGCCCGTCGTGTTGATGCCGAGATAGCCCGTGTTCCAGCCCTGCGGAATTTCGCGTCCGTCGATCTCCCACTGAATGCCGAAGTCGACGAGCCAGTTCGCCCAGGCAGCGGAACCGACGGTCCCCTGAAGCGGATCGATACCCGCGATGCCCGCCACCATGAAGTACGTACGACGCAGGTCGAATCGCGGCGAGAACGTCAGCGCCATGATCGACGCGGCGGCATTCGCGTGCCCCATGCCCGTCGTCATCACGCAGACGTCCTGACGATTGCAGTGCACGGCCGGGTAGTCTGGCGACAGCCCCGCGACGGTGATGTCCTGCCACGGTCCGAGATGATCGAGCCACACCTGGCCTTCCGGTCCGAACATCGAAATGATCATCACCTTGACCGGACGGCCATGCGAGCCGCCGTCGTCCTGCTCGAAGCTGTCGTCGGCGTGCGCGATGGCCGGTGCAACGGCTGCGCCGGCCATGAGCAACGAGGAAATGACCGCACCAAAAGCACGATTTAGCATAAGAGGCCCCACTTGATGTAAGAACTGCGGTTGCGAGACGTGAATCGCGTGCCGTGTTGTCGACGGATGTCGTGCTTGTTTTTCGGCGTGCAGCGTGGGACCTGGGCGTGAGCCGTTCAGGCGAAAGTGAGTATAAGCGGAGAAAAAAATGCCATCGGTTCTGGCGCGCAGGGACCCTCGCGCCTGACCAGCGCACGCGAGCGAGCGTGATATCCTGCACGCCATTGCCCGCCTCTTCCATCCACTACGCATGTCGCTCCACGTCGATCACGCCGCCCTCGCCAACGTCACGTTTCGCAGCACCGCACATCAGGAATGGGCCGCGAGGCTCGAGCTCGGCTTCGAGCGCCAGGGCGCGCGCACTGCGCTCACCCATCGCCTGCACGCGGGGCCGTTGCGCGTGCAACGACCGCTCTACCCCGAAGGCGACGCGATCTGTCACGCGGTGATCGTGCATCCGCCCGCGGGTATCGCGGGCGGCGACCGGCTCGACATCGACGTGAACGTGAGCGATGGCGCTCACGCCGTGCTCACGACGCCCGGCGCGACCAAGTGGTACAAGTCCAATGGCCGCGTGGCGCGCCAGCGCATCAACGTGCGCGTGGGCGCAGGCGCGAAGCTCGACTGGCTGCCGCAGAACAACCTCGTGTTCGATCACGCGCACGCTGAACTCGAATTCGCGCTTACGCTCGGCGCGGGCGCGACGGCCATCGGCTGGGACGCGACGCAACTGGGCCGCCAAGCCGCGGGCGAGCGCTGGTCGGCGGGCATGGTGCGAGCGCTCACGCGCGTGATGCGCGCGGCGTCGGAAAGCGATGGCGACGATCAACTGCTCTGGCTCGAACGCGCACTCATCGACGCCAACGACCCGCTGCGCGACGCGCCGCAAGGGCTCGCTGGCTACCCCGCGTTCGGCGTGTTGTGGGCGATCGGACCTGCGTGCAACGAGGCGCTCGCACAAGACCTCGCCGCTATCCTGCCCTTCGACGACGCGCTGCGTTCGGGCGCGACCTGCATCGCGCCGGGCGTGCTGCTCGTGCGCGTGGTCGGGCGTTCGATGGAGCCGCTGCAGAACACGCTCACGCAGTGCTGGACGGCGCTGCGTCCGTTCGTGCATGGCGTAAAGGCCGCGCCGCTGCGCCTGTGGACGACCTGAGCACGTTTCACGCGCACCGCAGCGGTGCGCTCTAGCACCTTTACGCACAGTGACGCAGCGCAGCAACGCCAATTCGGTGCAATCGCGCCTTTAGATTGGTGCATCCACGTTGTCCCCTTCATTGGCACACACCTTGCTGTGAGCTTCATCGATTCGTGCGCGTCGCGCACGAGGCCGCAAGCTGCGCCTGGCCTTGTTTCAATGCGCTGGCTCCCGTAAGCTGGGCCGACAGCGTTGCCCCAACCTTCCCAGAACGATGAAGCTCACGCCACGCGAGAAAGACAAGCTCCTGATCTTCACCGCCGCGCTGCTCGCCGAAAGGCGCCGCGCCCGCGGCCTCAAGCTCAACTACCCGGAGGCGGTCGCGTTCATCAGCGCGGCGCTGATGGAGGCGGCCCGCGACGGCAAGACCGTTGCCGAGGTCATGCATTACGGCACCACGCTGCTCACGCGCGACGACGTGATGGAAGGCGTGCCCGAAATGATCCCCGACATCCAGGTCGAAGCGACCTTCCCCGACGGCACCAAGCTCGTCACCGTTCACCATCCGATCCCCTGAGTCGTGAGGAACCAGCCATGATCCCCGGCGAAATGCTGATCGACGACGGCGAAATCGAACTCAACGCAGGCCGCGAGACCGTCACCGTGAAAGTGGCGAACACGGGCGACCGCCCCGTGCAGATTGGCTCGCACTTCCACTTCTACGAGGTCAACGACGCGCTCTCGTTCGACCGTGAAGCCGCTCGCGGCTTTCGCCTGAACATTGCAGCGGGCACGGCCGTGCGCTTCGAACCAGGACAAGAGCGCACCGTGGAACTCGTGGCGCTTGCGGGCGAGCGCGCCGTGTACGGCTTCAACGGCCGCGTGATGGGCCCGCTCTGAGCGCGGCCAGCGAAATCCGGCGAATTCATCAGGAATCCGACATGACATTGAAGATCGGCCGCCGCGCCTACGCGGAGATGTTCGGCCCGACCACCGGCGACCGCGTGCGTCTCGCCGACACCGAACTCATCATCGAGATCGAGCGCGACTACACCGTCTACGGCGACGAAGTGAAGTTCGGCGGCGGCAAGGTGATCCGCGACGGCATGGGCCAGTCGCAGCGAGCGCACGCGGAGGTTGCGGACACCGTCGTCACGAACGCCGTGATCATCGATCACTGGGGCATCGTGAAGGCCGACATCGGCATCAAGGACGGGCGCGTCTGGAAGATCGGCAAGGCGGGCAACCCCGACGTGCAACCGGGCGTGACGATTCCCATTGGCGCGGCGACCGAAGTGATCGCGGGTGAAGGCCAGATCGTCACGGCGGGCGGCATCGACACGCACATCCACTTCATCAGCCCGCAGCAGATCGACGAAGCGCTCGCCTCGGGCGTGACGACCATGCTCGGCGGCGGCACCGGCCCAGCCACCGGCACCAACGCCACCACCTGCACGCCAGGCCCGTGGCATATGGAGCGCATGCTCCAGGCCGCCGATGGCTGGCCGATCAACCTGGGCTTTCTCGGCAAGGGCAATGTGAGCTTGCCCAAGCCCGCCGAAGAGCAGATCGCCGCGGGCGCGATTGGCCTGAAGCTGCACGAGGACTGGGGCTCGACGCCCGCCGCCATCGACAATTGCCTGAGCGTTGCGGACGCAACGGATACGCAGGTGGCCATCCACACCGACACGCTCAACGAGTCGGGCTTCGTGGAAGCGACCGTGGCCGCCTTCAAGGGCCGCACGATCCACACGTACCACACCGAAGGCGCGGGCGGCGGCCACGCACCCGACATCATCAAGGTGTGCGGCGAAGCGAATGTGCTGCCCTCCTCGACGAATCCCACGCGCCCGTACACGATCAACACGCTCGACGAGCATCTCGACATGCTGATGGTGTGCCATCACCTCGACCCGTCGATTGCCGAAGATATTGCGTTTGCCGAGTCGCGCATCCGCCGCGAGACCATCGCCGCCGAGGACATCCTCCACGATCTCGGGGCGCTGTCGATGCTCTCCTCGGATTCCCAGGCAATGGGGCGTGTGGGCGAAGTCATCATCCGCACGTGGCAGACCGCGCACAAAATGAAGGTGCAGCGCGGCGCCCTGCCCGAGGACGGGGGTACCAACAGCACGCGCCACGACAACTTCCGCGTGAAGCGCTACGTGGCGAAGTACACGATCAACCCGGCGCTCACGCATGGCATCGCGCACGAAGTGGGATCGCTCGAGCCGGGCAAATGGGCCGACCTCGTGTTCTGGGAGCCGGCGTTCTTCGGCATCAAGCCTTCGCTGATCCTCAAGGGCGGCATGATCGCGCTCGCGCAGATGGGCGACCCGAACGCTTCGATTCCGACGCCCCAGCCCGTGCATTACCGCGAGATGTTCGCCACGCGTGGGCGCGCGCTCGCGCAAACGTCGCTCACTTTCGTTTCGCAGCTTTCGCTCGACAAGCGCATTGCCGAGCGCTACGGTCTGCAAAAACGCGTGGTGGCGGTGCGCAACTGCCGCAGCGTGACGAAGGCCGACATGATTCACAACGCCTGGCAGCCCACGATCAGCGTCGACCCCGAGACGTACCAGGTCGTCGCCGACGGCCAGTTGCTCACCTGCGAGCCCGCCACGGTGCTGCCGATGGCACAGCGTTACTTCCTGTTCTAAAGTTTAGCCATGCGCACGATCGACAAACGACTCAACGCGAAGCTCGCGCCGGTGCTGATGCAGCGCGCGCCTACGCTCACGCTCCCGTATGACGCGCGCTGCAAGAGCCGCTTCGCGGCCACGCTCGACACTGGCGAAGAAGTGGGCGTGGTGCTGCCGCGCGGCACCGTGCTGCGCGACGGCGACATGCTCGTGGCCGACGACGGCGGCCTCGTGCGCGTGATCGCGGCGCCCGAGAGCGTACTGCTCGTACGCGCACCCGATCGCCTCACGCTCACGCGCGCCGCGTATCACCTCGGTAATCGCCATACGCCGGTAGAAGTGGGCGCGGAGGAACTCAAGCTCGAAGCGGACCCCGTGCTCGAAGACATGCTCAAGCGCCTGGGCGCGCAAGTCGAGCGCGTACAGTTGCCGTTCCAGCCGGAATCGGGCGCATACGGCGGCGGCCATCGCCACGGCCACGACGAAACCTTCGCCGACGATTACGCGCTCGCGCAACGCGTGTATGACGAGCACCACGGTCACGCGCATTCGCACGACCATGCGCCTGGTCATACGCACAATCACGCGCATGGCGAAGATCACGCGCATGACCACGATTGCGGACACGATCACGGTCATTGCGACGGCCACGCGCACGACCACAGCCATGAACATCGCTGAGCTCACTGCCCTGCTGCATCTCGCGTCGCCGGCGCTGCCTATCGGCGCGTTCAGCTACTCGCAGGGACTCGAAGCCGCAATCGATGCGCAACTGGTCACGAACGCCGACGAAGCCGCGCATTGGGTAGCGGGTGGCCTCGCGAACGTGCTCGCCTGCGGCGAACTGCCCTTTTTAGCGCACCAGATGGAACGCTGGCGCACGCATGACGCGCACGCGCTCATCGTGGCGAACGAGGAATTCATCGCGAGCCGCGAATCGGCGGAACTGCGACGCGAAACCGCGCAGATGGGCTGGTCGCTGCGTCAACTCTGCGCACAACTCGAATGGGGCGACGCGGATCGGCGCGCCACATTGGAGCGCATGACGCCCATCGCGCAACCCACGGCCTTCGCATTCGCCGCGTGGGCGCACGAGGCCGCGCCCGAAGCGGCGCTCGCCGCCTACGCGTTCAGCTGGATCGAGAATCAGACGGCCGCCGCCCTCAAGGCGGTGCCGCTCGGCCAGCTTGCGGGGCAGCGCATCATCGTCGCGCTGCGGCCTGAAATCGAAAAAGCCGTGGCGCGCGCGCTCGCGACGCCACCCGATGCGCTCAACACGTTTGCGCCGCAACTAGGCGTCCTCTCCGCGCGCCACGAATCGCAATACTCGCGGCTATTCCGCTCCTGAATCCCGCATCTCACACACGAACCATGAATTCGCACGCATCCAGCAAACGAACGAAGAAACTGCCACCGCTGCGCGTCGGCGTGGGCGGCCCGGTCGGCTCCGGCAAGACGACCCTGCTCGAAATGCTCTGCAAGGCCATGCGCGAGCGCTATGACCTCGTCGCCATTACCAACGACATCTACACGAAGGAAGACCAGCGCCTGCTGACCGTGGCGGGCGCGCTGCCCGCCGAGCGCATCATGGGCGTGGAAACCGGCGGCTGCCCGCATACGGCGATCCGCGAAGACGCGTCGATCAACCTCGAAGCCGTCGACCAGATGCTCACGCGTTTTCCCGATGCGGACATCGTCTTCATCGAATCGGGCGGCGACAATCTCGCGGCGACTTTCAGCCCCGAGTTGTCGGACCTCACGATCTATGTGATCGACGTGGCGGGCGGCGAAAAGATCCCGCGCAAGGGCGGGCCCGGCATCACGAAGTCGGACCTGCTCGTCATCAACAAAACCGACCTTGCGCCGCTCGTGGGCGCGAACCTCGACGTCATGGCCTCCGACGCGAAGAAAATGCGCGGCGAGCGGCCCTTCGTGATGTGCAACCTGAAAGCGCTCGATGGGCTCGGTGAGGTGATCGCCTTCATCGAAAAGCGCGGCCTCCTGGTCACAGAAAGCGCTTGAACACACACCACCGATCTCTCAGATTGACGGATCGATGTAGTCGGCGTGCTTCACGAGCCAGTCCGGGTTCAGGTGTGATCTATCCACATAGAGTGCCGATTTTCCCGTCAAGCGGATGCACGCTTCATCCACGCACAGGCGTGCGTCGGGGTCGATGACCGAAGCATGATCGCGCTCGGCAAGCGCGATCAGTTCCTTGCGGACGCTCTGTTGCAGGCCGTCGATTTTCACCCGTTGCTCTGCCTGGCGTGGGTCGAAACGCCCGATTCTCGCCAGGAATACGTGCGGATCAAACGGGTCACCTATCGGATTGTCGAGCAGCACGTAGACCGTTTTGTGCTGCGCCTGCAATTCCCTGATTTCCCGATCAAGCTCGGCGAATGCTGCCGCTCTTCCTTCGAGCGTGGTCAGGCTCAACTCCTTTTGGCCGCTGACCACGTAATAGCCCACGGGGTTGAAGTAGTAACTCCAGTATCCGCCGATCACAACCGTCGTAATTCGGCTATTCGCAGCCTTCGCCAGCGCCTCGCGCCGCACCGACCCGCATTCTGAATCGACCGGCAAATCATGTTTGAAAACGTGCGGTATCGGTGGGCAAGCGGCAGCAACAGCAAAGATGGCGCCGTTTCGTGAAGCGTTGTGCTCCTCATCATCGTAGATTCGTTCGGCATACTGAGCGACATGCGAATCCCCGAGAAAAAGCGTCGTGGACTTGCGGTCCTCGTGCAACGGATAGATGCCGTCTCGAGCCTGCCCATCTGGCGTCCTTGATGCGAGGAACTCCCACCCGGTGCGCGTTGCGAGGTTGACAGAGTCGAAGCGGGGCGTGATGAGCGCGTCATTGATCGCCACGCCGCCAAGCAGCATCAGCACGAGGCCGAGAGCTAACAGAAGCGCCGTTCGATTCGCAGAGCGATGCCAGCGAATCTTCCTCTCCACAAAGCGGTGCGTGAGCCAGGCCAGCACGATTGAAAGCAACACCACCGCGATCTTCGTGAGGTGCCCATTTTCCGGCCAGACGATATGCGCGAACGACAACAACGGCCAATGCCAGAGATAAAGCGGGTAGCTAATCAGCCCGCAAGTCACGAAGGGGCGACTCGATAGTAGCGTGCGATTGATCCACGCGCCTGAGCCTGCTGCGATGACCAGGAAAGTCCCCATCGTCGGCAACAATGCCCAGAAGCCTGGAAACGCCCGCTCGTGATTGGTCAGCAGGAATCCCGACAGCAAGAGACCCACTCCGAGCGCACAGAGCAGGTTGCCGTTTCGGGCGATCAGATCCGAGCGATGCAGGGCGATATAGGCAAGCGAGCCGCCCACCATGAGTTCCCAGAAGCGGGACAGGGGCGAGTAAAAGGCAGCAACGGGATCCCGCCAGGCAAGCCATACGCTCACGCCAAAGGACACGGCAATGATCGCGCCATTCATGACCGTGAATCGCCAGCGATGCATCCATGCATAGCTCAAGAGCAGCGGCCAGAATATGTAGTATTGCTCTTCGACCGCCAGACTCCAGAGGTGCAACAAGGGTTTTGCCTCATGGCCGCTATCGAAGTAGCCGCTCTCGCCCCACAAAACAAAGTTCTGGACAAAGGAGGTCCCACCGACGATGTGCTTCCCGAGTTGTCGGTACTCGTCTCGCAACAGCACAAGCCATCCAGCAGACGCGCAAAAGAGCAATACAAGTAGAAGCGCTGGGAAAATTCGACGAATCCGCTTCCCGTAAAAATCTGCAATACTGAATTTTCCTCGCTCGAGATTGGACAGGATGATGGTGGTAATGAGATATCCGGAGATGACAAAAAAAACGTCGACTCCGATAAATCCGCCTGCCATTCGCCTCGGGAATGCGTGATAGAGAATCACTCCCATCACCGCGATCGCTCGCAATCCGTCGACGTGGGGACGATATTCGTGCGCCGCTACGCTGCGAATCGCAGTTCGCTCCGGCGAACTGCCGAGAATTTCCGTCGCGGACGGAACCGGCAGCACTTGCGGGGTAATCGTCGATGACATGAACGGTCCTTCGATGACTGCATATCGGTGAGACGCACGCCTGCGATACCGAGATTGAGCAACGCGTTCCTTACGCAGACGCGACTCGAACGCAAATCAACCACGTGAACCCAGTACACCTGCGCTCGGGCTTGAGCGTATGTGCGCATACGTACGCATCGTTGCCCGCAAAGCTACGCAATCGCTCAACCCTTTCATGCGTCTCTACATCACCCTTCATCCGTCTATAAACTACCCTTCACATGCCCGCACTCGACCCTTTCAATAAGCGAACTTTCAGATAACAAACAAACACCCACGGTGAGAATGACGGTGACTTTTCCGGTGTCAGGACTGCCGGATAGACTCACGCGCCGGTGGTTTGCGCGGGCAAGCCCTCCTGTTCGGCCCTGTCGCCCGACGTTTTATCGGTAGGTCCCCAGTGGAGTCTTCCCGTGCTATCGCTCTTTAATTGGTGCCGCGATGCTCGTCGCCAACCACCGATCACGCTGTTATAGTTAGTTTTCCTATTAGATACAGCGAATGTAGATAGTCAGGGCTGCGATCGTCGTTAGTTTGGTCAGAACTGTATATCGCGAGACAAAGGCCGCGGCGGTGGCATCGCCGGTTGCCTGCGTGAAGTCAAACATGTGCGGCCCGATCAGCGCAGCGAAGTTCTACGAGTCACGTTCGAAATCGACTCTTCCCTGCCGTGTCATCGCAACGCACTGATCGCCGCAACGAGTGGCTGGACACCGGGGGGCGCAAGTATGGTGCTGTGCGACTTCCCGGAAACCGTTCACGCTGATTCGCAGGCGCTCGTCCTCCCGAGACGACTACGTCTTCGCGCAGACGGCCGCCGAACGCGAAAAACGCTGGCGCATCTGTGTGGACGTCGCGCACCAACTCGTCCCGACGGCGCGGAAGGACGCCTGAACTCATCCATCGCACGGCAGTAAGCTCACCCTCGAGCGCCGCCCGAGGATAGCGTTGATGGACGGCGAGTACGCCAGTCGCACGGTGGCATAATAGTCATTCGGTCAAAAGATACGGATGTTGCGGGCAAGCTCATGCAGAGTGAAAAAAGGAAAGTCGAAACGGTCCGTGGTTTTATAAATAAAAGCCTTAGCGTTCCTCATCCGGAAATTATTCAGGATGAGGTCGAGAATCTCTCTTTTTATAAGAAGATTTCGCTGCTGAAGAAGCAGCTGCATAAGTGGTCGATACTTTCATTTAACCGCCAACTCGGTCTGTACACAGAAGCCGCGGACTTGCGTGCTGGCGCCCGCATTTTATTGATGTACAGCGGCGTCAACAACATCGGCGACGCGTTGATGGATCTTTCCGGGCGGGCGTTGATTGGCGGCACCCCGTACAAGCTGGATGTGCTGCTCGATCCATCCCTGGTCGAGCTCTTTCGGCATGACCGGTTCTTTTCAAAGATCTATTCGGATTTTCGTGAAGTCGATTTCGGCGAGTACGATTTCGTCATACTGAACAAGCTCGGGATTCGTGTAATAAAGGAGAAGGTCCGGCATGCAAGTCAGTCCAGATTCACGAGCCTGATTGGATGGTATGCAGGGCGCAATTTCAATCACATACAGTTCAGCTACTACTCGTTCAACAAGATTCTGAAATGTGGGATCGATGATGTGGCCCTGTATAAAAATTCGCGCCTGGTTCTCGACGCGCCCAAGTGTGATGATTTTCCAATGGAGGGCGGTGCCGGAAGAGTGGCGATTTCTGTCGGCGGCAGGGAATCCCACCGAATCTACGGTAAGTGGGCAGACGTTCTTGCTCGGCTTGACGACGACGAGGGGTTATCGCGTTATGAGTATGTCCTGGTCGGATCAGATAATGGACTCAAGGAAGCAAACGATCTGATCGCCATGAAATTCAGGAATTTGAAGCTGACCTCATTGGTTGGCAAATTGAAGATTCATGAATGCTTTTCCCTGATAGGCCAGAGCAGGCTATTTGTCGGGGCGGACGGTGGACTTCTGCATATCGCGCACGCGGCCGGCACGCCGACCATCGCTTTGTTTAGCGACGACATTGACCCACGAACCCGATATGTCGAGAACAATTTTTTCAAATGTTCTCCACTGACGGGGGCTACTGATGTGACGAGCATCGAGCCAAAAGACGTGGTGAATGTCATGAGAGATGTTCTGCTGCGATGAATTGTGCGATGCGCAGACATCATTGAGGTGCTTCGCGCGCGGTGGAATTGAGCGGAGTACGCGCCACCACGCACGAAGTCATACATCTGAGACGAGAGCCTGTATAACGTCCACCGTGCGCGCCGTCGCGCCGCGGTGGCGCGATGCGAACGCAGCCGCAGCCGCGCCCATCGCAACCCGGCGCGGCCTGTCGTTGAAGAGTTCGTGCAAGGCGCGCGCGAGATCGGCGGGGTCCTGAACCTGCAGGGCCGCGCCCGCGGCTGTAGCGTCGGCGGTAGCCTGCGTGAAGTTGAACACGTGCGGCCCGATCAGCACCGGTACGCCCACGGCGCACGCTTCGATCAAGTTCTGCCCGCCGAGCGGCAAGAGACTACCGCCGATAAACGCAAGGTCGGCGGCAGCGTAGTACGCGCCCATCTCCCCCATCGAATCGCCGAGCAGAACGCTCACGTCCTGCGGCAACACGCGCACGCCCTCATGCGCGGAAGCCGCGGCAGCGGCGGCCGGCGCCCAGCGCGAGCGACGCTCGAGCTTGAAGTTCTTGCGTTCCACTAGCGCCGCCACTTCGTCGAAGCGCTGAGGGTGACGCGGCACGAGGATCAGCAGCGCATCCGGTACGTTGAGCGCCGCGAAGGCCTGCAGCACGAGCTCCTCTTCGCCTTCACGCGTGCTCGCCGCGACCCACACCGGCCGCTCGCTGATCGCGCGACGCCAGTCGCGGCCACGCGCGATCAGCGCCGGCGGGCTCGCCATGTCGAACTTGAGGTTGCCGAGCACCGCCACGTTGCGCGCACCGAGCGCGGTCAAGCGCTCCGCGTCGGAGGGGCTTTGCGCAAGTACGCGCGTGAAGCCGCCGAACACCTCGCGCGCGCCAGCGCCGAACTTCGCCGCACGCTTGAACGAGCGCGCCGACATGCGCGCGTTGGTGAGCACGAGCGGCACGTCGGCGTGCTTGCATTCGTCGATGAGTGTGGGCCAGACCTCGGTTTCCATCACGAGACCGAGCGACGGCCGCCATGCACGCAGGAAGCGCCGCACCGCGTGCGGCATGTCGTACGGCACATAGCAGCGCAACACGCGATCGCCGAAGAGCTGCTCGCTGGTGGCGCGTCCGCCCGGCGTCATGTGCGTGAGCAGCACGCGTGCGTCAGGTCGCGCCGCCAGCAGCGCGTCGACGAGCGGCTGCGCCGCGCGGGTCTCGCCCACGGAGACGGCATGCACCCAGATGAGCGGCGCGTCGTCCTCGGGCAAGCGCCCTGCCGAATAGCCGAAACGCTCGCCAATATGCTCGCGATAGCCGCGCTCGCGGCGCGAGCGGATGAATAGCCGCAGCACCGCGAGCGGTGCAATGAGCCACCAGGCCGCGCGATAGATCGCTCTCAGCATCGGGCCTCCGCGACGGCCAGGGTCATGCGGAATGCCGCGGCCGCGCGGCAGAAGGCGTCGGTTGGCACGTTGATCGGCAGGCTCTTCGCGCGTGGATTCAAACCAGTTCCTTGCCCTTGAGGCGTTCGAGAATGCCGAGCGGCGCCCATTCGGGATGCACCATGTCCTTCACCGGCAGGAAAAACGTCTGCTCCATCATGAACTGACCGGACATCACGGCATGCGAGGTGTGATCGGAGAAACACACCCACACGCTGCCCGGCGGAAAGCCGATGGTCTCCTGCGGGCACGCCTTCTGATAGTCGAGATCGGCCTTCATGCCGTCGTGGAGGTTGAGCATCAGATGGTCGTACTCGCTGCGCGGCGACTTCGTGATGTGCAGCAGATTCTGCAGCCACGCCGAGCCTGGAAACTGCGGCTTGATGTTCGGCAGGAAACGCTTGGCCATGTCCTCGAACGGCTCACCCACGCGCCACACGCGCGGCACTCCGTTCGGGTTGACGTTGGTGAACACGCGCAAGATGCGCTCGCCGTAGTTCGGGCGCGAAGGAAACGCATCGACGTGCAGACGCGAATCGTCCTTGCGCCATGAGGTCTCACGCGTTTCCACCTGATGCAGACGCAGGCTCGTGGGCGCCACGCGCAGCTTGCCGGTGTACTCGGGAAAGAGACCGTCGACTAGCGTGCGCGCGCATGCCTGGTAGCGCGCGATCAACGCACGCACGGCCGACTGCGTGACGGTGTCGCCGAGCACGCCGTGCAGCGCGCCGCCGTTCGGGTCGAGACTGATGTTCTTGCGCTTGGGATCGGCGATCGCGGGGTCGAGCAGCGCACGCTCGCCGCCTTCGATCGCAAAGGCCAGATTCGGAAAATACAGCACCTTGCCCTGCTCGACGGCGTCGAGCAGCGTCTCGCGCGGTTGCGAGAGCTGCTGGCCGCGCCAGTCGGCGGAAGTGATTTCGATGATCTGGGATTCGTTCATGGTCGCCCCCTGGAAGCGATGGATCTGATTGCCTGGCGGTGTAGGCCCATGCCGGCCAAGCCCTAGCGCTCGCTTGTGCACGTTCGTGCACCGTCGCGCGCGCCGATTCTTATACCCGCAGCCTCCGGGGTGCGCCTTGACGCGCCGCAGTCTGCCTGGCGCCCGCGCTGCGGCGGCGCGCCGCTACAGCAGCCCGAAGCCCGCCAGCGCGCCCTTCACCTGCGCGAGCGTTGGCGGCTGGCCTGCCGTGCCCAGATTGACGACGTTCGGCGACCAGTAGCCGCCCGTGCGCCAGGCGGTCGCGAAATTGTACAACTCGACGGTCGGGCGCTTCAGCGCCGCCGCGATGTGGACGAGACCCGTGTCCACGCCCACCGTGGCCGCCGCGCCATCGATCAGGCCGACCACGGCGGGCAGCGGAAGCTTCGGCGGCACGATCGCCGCTTCGCCGAATTCGCGGGCGAGGCGCTCGCTCGTCACGCGCTCGGCCTCGCTGCCCCACGGGAGCACGAGTGACGCGCCGCGCCGCACGAGCGCCTGACCCAGTTCGATCCAGTTCTGGTCAGGCCACTGCTTGTCGGCGCGCGATGTGGCGTGCACGAAGACCACATAGGGCACCGGCAGGTTCAGCCCGACACCCGCGAGCGCCTGCGCGGCGCGATAGGTGTCGAGGCCGAAGTCGATGTCGTCGGTAGCGGACGGCGGCGCGAGTTCGAGCGCGCCCGCGACCAGTTGCCGCGTGCGCTCGACCACGTGCGTGCGCGGCTCGATGCGAATCGATCGGTCGTAGAAGAAGCGCACCGGCCATTCGTAGCCCGCGCCGTCCGTACGATTGCCGAGGCCAACCAGCGGACCGCGCGCCCAGCTCGCCACCCAGGCCGTCTTGATGAGCCCCTGGCAATCGATCACGAGGTCGTACTTCTCGGCCGCGAGCGCGCGCCGGAAAGCACTGATCTCACGCCAGTTGGCACCCGATAAGAGGCCTTTGCGCCAGCGGCGCAGCGAAAACGGGATCGCCCGGCGCACGCCGTTCACGAGTTCGACGAGCGACTGGAAGCCCTCTTCGACGAGCCAGTCGATCTGTGCGTCGGGGTACCGGCGCCGGATATCGGCGATGGCGGGCATGTTGTGGACGACGTCGCCAAGCGACGACACGCGCACGATGAGGATCTTTTGCACGCTCAAGGCAGAAATAGGCGGACAGGTTAAAAGGTCCGCAATTTTAGCGCGCCGGGCGAAGTTAAGCGAAAAAGCGGGTGGAAAGTGCGGACATGAGTCGTGGAATCGGCGCCCGGAAGGCGGCAAAGAGGACCAAAACCGCCGTGCCGGAAAAATGACTCGGAGGCGCTCACGGCCCGTAACATGCGTGCGCTCTCCGGCGGCTAAACCTGCTTACTGGACCAGTCTCGGTGGTGTGATCGCGCCGTAGTTCGGCCCAACCCCGCCCGAATTGGCGGCTTGACACTTACTTTGATCCGCACTCATCTGCGCAACAATGTGCGCATTCGACCCGTTGCCGACTTCGTTAATGATGTGCAAACAGGCAAACGCCTGAATGGTCTGGTTTTGCCCCGGATTGGCCACCGAATCGACCACTGCCACCGTCACATATGCACAGTCTCCATTCCCGTTAGGCGGTTCGCTACATGCCTGTGTGGCCTGAAAGAGCGTATCTTTCGTGCCACTCTGAATAAAGGTCTGGTCTCCAATGCCTAACGGCACCTGATTCCCGGAGGTGATCAAATCTCTGGTCGCGCTCGCACTTTGGGCGCTTTGAATGTTGAATGAGGTCCACTGGGCAGTCTGACTACACTTGTCCGTGTGGTAGGTCGACATCATGTCGAACACATACGGCTGCCCCATTGTCTGCGGCTCCGTCTGCCCCGGGATTGCAGTGCCCTGGTAGGTCACGGGCGAGTTTGTGCTCGAATTCCAGTAGTTGTTGTACATGCACTGAGGAATTGCGATCGGGAACAACCCAGCTTTACCGACATAACCGGGCCGGGAAACGACAGCGGTAGCGACAGCGCTAGCCTTCAAAATACTCACGCCGAAGTACCCCCCCAATATTGTGAGGACTCCGCCGTTTGCATTCGACCCGTCCTTGGCAATGGACACTTGAATGGCAGGCATGTCGTTGGAGCCGGGCGTGAAGGTTCCAGGCGCTTGTAGACCAGCTGGCGTGCCAGTGACATTCCAATAACCCGATGCAGTCGAGACCACCTGCAAACGAGCGTTCTGAACCAGATTTGTTGCCTGCGCTGATGACGCAGGCACAGCGAAATTCGCTGCCGCCGTCTGCGCATCAGTCCAGGTTGGTTCAGTTGCGGTGGTGTTGTTACATCCCGTTCGCTTGTACAAACATCCCGCGCCTGCCATCGCGGCCGCATCAGCCGCATTCTGGAGTTCGTCCCGAGCGACCATCAAATTGCCGATGTCCGCGGCCAGCGTTGCGGTTCCCAGCAGCAAGACCATGAACACCGCGACCGTAACGGCCACAGCCCCTTTCTGCTTCTTCCTGCTCCCCGTTCGCATGATTGCCCCCTTTATTCATTGTTCATGACGGTGGTAGCGGACAGCGTAATCGCGCCCGCGATGGGATCCACCAACTTTCCCAAACCCAGTCCGTTGTACTGATAGGTGACGATCACGGTGAGCGGCGTACCAAAATTGCCGCCGGTACCATACGCTTGGACCACCGGCGTATTTTGCTGTCCAAACGTCAGCAGGTAGCTCGATGTGTAGCTACTTACGACAGTCTGGATATCGTTTGGGGTTAGCTTCGGGTTTTTCAGCACGACTCCGGCGCGGGCGCCTTCCCGGCTGGCGTTGGTAATCACGGCCTTGTCGTAAAGGAACAGGCCCATTTCGATGATGCCGAACAGCAAGATCAGCAGCACCGGCAGCACGAGAGCAAACTCCACCGCAGCCACGCCGCGCTGTGTGCGCCGGCCACGCCCTCGCCTTGCGCTCGCTGCGCCCCTTTTTCCCTGTCCCGCGCGTGACGGAAGTGATTGCGCGCCGGTCTTTGCAGTTTCCATACGTCCCCCGATCGAATCGCCCATACAGGGCTTGCTCTGTTTTCGTCACCCGGTCCTGCAACCCGCTAGCCGCCGTTCATGGTCGGCAGCATCGTCCGATAGATGTGCAGCATCGCCGGCCCCATCAGCACCACCATCAGCGCCGGAAAAATGCAGAACATCAGCGGAAACAGCAGCTTGAGCGCGATCTTCGCGGCCTTTTCCTCTGCCAGCATGCGACGGCGCGTGCGCAGCGTATCCGAGAGCACGCGCAGCGAATCGCCGATGCTCGTCCCGAAACGCTCTGCCTGGATGAGCATCGTGCAGAAGGAGTCGACATCTTCCACACCCGTGCGCATGGCAAGGTTGCGCAACGCCTTTTCCTTCGCGTAACCCGAGCGCATTTCCAGCAGCGTGAGCTCCAGTTCATCGGCGACCACCGCGCTGCGCAATCGGATCTCCTCCGCTACGCGCATCAACGCTGCATCGAGACCGAGGCCCGCCTCGATGCAGACCGTCAGCAGATCGATGGCGTCCGGAAAGTCCTCGAAGATCGCCCGCTTGCGGCGCGCGACGAAGCGCGCGAGCATCAGAGCCGGCAGGTAATAACCGAACGCCACGAGCGTCACGAGAACCACTGCAAACCGCGTGACCGAACTCGCCGCCCCGCCGCTAATCAACCACATGGACGCAAGCGTAGGCAGCAGCAGTGCCAGCACCGTGCGGGTGCCGAAGAAGATCGCCACGGCGCCCGGCGAACGCCAGCCCGCATTCATCAGCCGCACGCGCAGCGCCGAGACCTCCCACCCCTCCTTTGGCGCCGAGAGCCGGGAAAGCGGCTCGGAAATCTGCACGAGCTTTTCGTACCAGGCCTCGTTGGTCCCATCCGGCTGCGCACCGGGAACAGGCGTGCTGCGGCCGCCACCCGCCTGTTCGATGCGCCGGCGCATGGTTCTGGGTGCAAGGACATACATGCCGGCCAACGACAGTCCGAATACGCAGGCAAACAAACAGATCAGCAACAGCAACCGCGTCGAATCGAGCGCTAACATGGCTCCCCCTTTCAATTTTTTTGATCGCGCAGGGCGTGGCGTCTTCAGACGCGAATGCGTACGATGCGCCGCCCCCAGAACATGCCGGCCAGCAGCAGCACGGTGCCGGCTTCGAGCATCAGCACGCCTGCCGGGTCGTGCCACAGCACTTCGAGAAAGTCTGGATTCACGAAGGAGATGGCCCCGCCGGTGACGACCGGCAGCAGACCCAGCACCCGCGCCGAAAGGACCCCCTCCGCGGCAAGCACGCGCACCTTGTCGAACAGTTTGAAACGCTCTCGCACGAGGCCCGCAATGCCGTCGAGCAGCTCGGCGAGGTTTCCGCCTGTCTCCCGCTGGATCAGCACGGCGATGACGAGGTAACGCAGATCCCCCACGGGCATACGCTGCGCCAGGCCCGTCAACGCCTCGTTGAGCGACACGCCATAGTTGATCTCGTCGAACGTGGTGCGGAACTCGGCGCCCATCGGATCGGCGAACTCGGTGCCGACCAGGTCGATTGCGCCCGAGAGCGCATGACCCGAGCGCAACGCGCGCGCCAGCATGTCGCAGGCATCCGGCAACTGCTTCTGGAAGCGCCGCATCCGCTTCGTGCGCCGATGACGCACGTACATCACCGGCAGCAGCGGAGACGCCACCGCAACAGTCGCCAGCACGGCGAGCGGCATACGGATGAACATGCCCGCTACGATCACGAGAACCGGCATGAGCGCGCACATTGCGATAACGCGTGAAGCCGTCCAACTGATGCCCGACTGCTGCACCCAGGCCTCGAACGATCGGGTGCCCGGCATGAGCAGCAGCATGCGATCGACGAACCTTGACCCATCGAGCTTGCGCGACTTGAGGATGGACATCGCCTCCTTGCGCCCCACGCCACCCGTCGCCACGGCCTCGATTCGCGATTCGAGGCGGCGCGCAACGGCGCCATGCCGGCTGTTCCACCATTCCCACGCGCCCTGGCTGGCAAGCACCACCGCCACGAAGAGCAGCAGGATTGCCAGAATGAAGGTTGTACTCATGTCACGCTCCCCCGGATGAACGTCGTAGTTATCAGACCGTGTCGTAACGCCGGCCCGGATCGAAGATCTGCTCCGGCAGGTTCACGCCAAACGCCGCGAATCGCTCACAGAATTTCGGCCGCACACCCGTCGCACAAAAGTGGCCACGCACATTGCCATTCGAATCCATGCCCGTGCGCTTGAACGTGAAGATTTCCTGCATGTTGATGATGTCGCCTTCCATGCCGGTCAACTCCGAAATGCTCACGATCTTGCGGCGACCGTCGGTCAATCGCGCCGCCTGCACAACCACCGAGATCGCGGACGCAATCTGGTGGCGCATCGTGCGCGGCGGCAAGGAGAGGCCACCGAGGCTGATCATGTTCTCGAGCCGCGTGAGCGCATCGCGCGGCGTGTTGGCGTGGATCGTCGCGAGCGAGCCTTCGTGGCCGGTGTTCATCGCGTTGAGCATGTCGAGTGCTTCCGCACCCCGCACTTCGCCGAGGATGATGCGGTCGGGGCGCATCCGCAGCGCGTTGCGCACGAGCGCGCGCTGATTGATCTCGCCTTTGCCTTCGATGTTCGGCGGACGCGTCTCGAGTCGCAGCACGTGATCCTGGCGCAGTTGAAGTTCGGCGGCATCCTCGATCGTCACAATGCGCTCGTCGTTCGGAATAAAGCCCGAGAGCACGTTGAGCATGGTCGTCTTGCCGCTGCCCGTCCCCCCCGAGACGAGAATGTTGACCTTGGCGCGCGCGAGGCCTTCGAGCACCTGGGCCATGGGCGGCGTGAGCGTTTGCAGTTCGACCAGATCCGCGACCTGCAGAGGCGTGACCGAAAACCGCCGGATCGATACGAGCGGCCCGTCCACGGCCGAAGGCGGGATGATGGCGTTCACGCGCGAGCCGTCGGGCAGGCGCGCGTCCACCATCGGGCTCGATTCATCGATGCGCCGCCCCACCCGCGAGACGATCTTCTCGATCACCTTCATGAGATGGGCGTCGTCGTAGAAGTTGACATCGGTGAGTTCGAGCTTGCCGCGGCGCTCCACGTAAGTCTGGCACCACGTGTTCACGAGAATGTCCGAGACAGTGGGGTCGCGCAGCAACGGCTCGAGCGGACCAAAGCCGAACATCTCGTCGTACACGTCGATGGCCAGCTGCTTGCGCTCGAGGTCGTTCGCAAGCGCCTTCTGCTCTTCGAGTATGCGGCCCACGAGCGCGTTGATCTCGCTGCGAATCTGCTCCTGGGGCATGCGTGAGAGGCGCTCGAGTTCCACCCGTTCGAGCACCGCATGATGCGTGTCGTACTTCAGCTTCTGGTATGCCTCGGTCTTCACCCTGGACTGCGGCGCGGCGGCTGCCGCAGCAGCGCCGCCCGTATCGGTGCGCTCGACGATCGTCGGCTCGAGGCGCTGCGCAAAGATCTGCTCGCGAAGGGACATGACTTTTCTCCTTTACATCAAACCGAGTTTGGCCGGCGCCTGGCGGCCGAGCATGCGCGCGAACAGGGAGTCGCCTTTGCCTCGCGCCGCCGCGTTTGTGGTGTTCGCGCTCGCGACGCTCGCCGCGAGCGTGCGCAGGCTGCGCGTCACGGCGCTGCCGGGCGCCGCCGTGGCGATCGGCACACCCTGATTGACGGCTTCGGCAACGGCGCGCGCGTCTTCGGGAATGACGAGGAACGGCTTCATGCCAAGCACGGTGTCGGCGGCCTCGCGCACGCGCTCGCCGTGACGCGTCTGCCGGTTCAGAAGCAGGCGCATGCGCTCCGGTCCGTAGCCGAGCGATTGCAAGATCTCCTGCAGGCGGCGGCCCGCCTGAAGATGCGGCATGCTCGACTGCAGGACGATGTGAATCTCGTCACTGCGGTCGAGCGCGAGCATGGAGAGCGGATTGATCGTCTGGCCGAGATCGAGGATCACGCAGTCGTAACGGGGCGCGGCGACGCCGAGCACCCACTCGAGCCTGTCCTGGCGCATCTCGCTCGCCTTGATCGGATCGCCCGCGCCCGCCAGGATGTCGAAGTTCCCGGCAGCATGCATCACACTCGCTTCGAAGAGCGCCACGTCCATGCGGTCGACTTCGGCACACAACTGCGGAAGCGTCGAGGGCGGCGTCTGCGCTGTCACGAGGAACGCCGCGTCCGCATAGAGCTGGTTCAGGTCGATCAGCAACACGCGGCTGTCGTGCGTCTGCGAGACGATGTGCGCCACGTTCGCTGCAATGAAGCTCGTGCCCACGCCGCCCTTGCACGACATGAACGACACGATGCGCGACGCACGCGTGCTCCCATGCGCACGCTGACCCATCGCACGTTGCAGGGCTTCGCCTATGGTGCGGCCGTCCGGCTGCCCCGTGACCACGTCGCGAAAGCCCGCGCGCATTGCCGCAATGAGTTCCTCAGGCGACGCCTCGGGAATCAGCAGAATGCACGTGAGCCGTTCGCAACGACGGCACAGCTCGCTCACGGAAGGTAACTGCGCCTCCTGCAACCCTCGCGCATCGACGATCAGGACGTCGAAGGCAGCGAGCGTGTCGCCGCGCTCGACGAGATCGAACGGCGTGCCTACGCTACGCGTTGTGCGGTAGGGGCCGCAGCCCGCGATCGTGCGCATGATCTGCGCAAGCCGCTCTGCGTCCGTCGAGGTAATGAGTATGTCGATCATGATCGTATGTCCCCGCTGTTGTTCTATCCTCTGGCCAGTTGTGCGTGACGCCGCTCATTGGGCACCGCCACCGCCGCTCACGCCAATCGTGTATGGGTTCGACGATACCGGCGGCTGCTGGAACGACTTGTCGTAGAGGCCCATCGCCGACACGGCTGACTTGCCGTCCACGCCCGGCTGCGAGGCGCCGTGCATGCCCGCATCCGGGTCGATGATTTGCGCCTGCATCGAGTGCCGCACGGCTTGCCCGAAATGCGCCTCCCAGATCGGTGAGCTCGTCATGCAGCCACCGAGCGCCGCGCCCAGCGGCGCAATCAACAGGAACCGGCGAACGAATGCAAAGTTTTCGAGTTTCATTTTGGCCTCCTGATCGCCTGGTCAATGAGCGGGGGTTTCGTTCGACGCGATCCGTGCTGCCTCGCGCTCGATTCGCAGCGCGCGCGCCGCGTTGTCTTCACCTGGCGGTGGCACAAGGGCCTGCGCGTTCACCTGCTGAGTGGGTACGGATTGCGCGAGCGCTTCAGCGGGCGGCGCTGCCGGTGCCGGCGACTCCTCGCGCCGGGAAGAGACCTGCGGCGCGGGAAGCGCAGCCGGCGTCTGCGGTTCGGCCGGGACGGCCGGCGTGCCCGGCGCGGCGCCAGGTGCGGGTTCAGCCGGTACGGCCTGCGTGCCAGCGGGCTGCGGCGGCGCAAAACGTCCCTGGTTGCGATGGGCGCGGCCTTCCATGTTGCCCGTTGCGTACACGTCGGCTTCATGGACCTGCGAGAAGCTGTCCGTGGGCATCTGGAGTTGCGCGACATCGGCCACAGGCTTCACGAGGTGCGGCGTGATGATGAAGATCAGCTCCGAGCGGTCCTGCTGGAACGAGGTGCTCCTGAGCAACGCCCCCAGCACCGGAACCTCACCGAGGCCTGGCACTGCCTTGAGCGAGCCAGTAATGTTGTTGCTGATGAGCCCGCCGATCGCGAACGACTCGCCATCGTGCATCTGGACAGTGGTGGAAGCACGCCGCGTCGTGATGAGCGGCAGGATGCTCACGCCGCTGACGTTCGACGCGCTGAGCGTGACGCCCGTGGGCGAAAGCTCCGAGACTTCCGGCGCGACCTTCAGGTTGATGCGCCCGCCGTTGAGCACCGTCGGCGTGAACTTGAGGCCCACGCCGAACTCTTCCTCCTGCAGCGTGATCGCCGTGGCGGACGTGCCGCCACCGCTTTGCGGCACGGGGATGAAAATCTTGCCGCCAGCGAGGAAGGTGGCTTCCTGACCGCTGATGGTGACGAGGTTAGGCTCCGCGAGGATCTTCACGAGGTTGTCGGTCTTTTGCGCGTCGATGGCGAACTTGAGCGGGAGGTTGTTCGCCTTCGAGAAACCGAACGCACTCGAGACGCCTGCAAGCAGATTGCTCACGAGCGCGCCGGTCCAGGACCCGAAGCCGCCCTGGATATTGACCGCCGAGCCGAGTTGGTCGATCAGCGTCTTGTCGACCTCGGCGACCTTCACTTCGAGCATGACCTGCTGCGGCGAATCGACGCCAAGCATGTTGATGACGCCGCCCGTGTGCGCTCCGTTGTTGCTCTGACCGCTCACGCCGAAGACCTGGGCAATTTCCACGGCCTGCTGGGCAGCCTGCGCGCTCGACACATGGCCGGCGAGCACGATGTTGTCAGCCGCCGTCGAAACGCGGATGTCACGCTCCTGTGGCATGAGTTGCGCGAGCGCGGCCTGGAGGCCACCGGAGTCCGCGCTGACGATCACATCGATCACCTGGCATGCACCGCTCTTGCCCTGAATGATCATGTTGGTGGTCCCGACCGCCTGGCCGACGACGTAGAGCGTTTGGGGCGAAACCATGGTCGCCTGGGCGACCTCCGGGTTGCCGAGCGTACGGTTGCGCACCGGCTCGTCAATCGGCACGAGCGTTGACTTGCCAAGCGGCACGACCACGCTGCTTTCGTTGCGGATGACCCCCACGCAGTTCGGTCCGCGCAGCGGTCCCGCCACGGCTTTGGGCGGCGCGCTGCTGCCTTGCGTCGGGCCCATGCTGATGGTCATCTGCATGGGACCCTTGCCCATGGGAACCGCAGCGCTTGCGGCAGACTTGTCCTGCCCTGCGTTCCCGTTTGACTGCTGTGCCCAGCCCGGTGTCGAACTCATCAACCCGGCGCATACCCAGGCAAGCGTTGCGACACGCCACGGACGAACGCCGTTGCAGGCCCCCGTGGACCCCACGTTTACTTTGGTATCCATATCGTTATACCCCGTACTTATCTGCGTTTTAATAGCGGCGGCTACGCCGCTCACGCGCCCTCTACCCGGAAGGTCATCGCCGGGTTCAGGCTGCCGTTCTGCTTTATTTCAGAAACACTCCTGACTGCCGGTCACGCCAGAAAGCACCCCGATACAGTTGCGCTTGACTGGCGCGTGCTCGGCGTACTTCACGCGCACCGGGTGAGCCGGTTCCGGCAGCGGCACGGGTGGCGGCAGCGGACCACCGAGCAACGTCTGCTTGGTCGCGCCGTCGGTCGCGAGCTTGTTGTCGTCCACCTGGTTGCGCAGCACGAGTGAGAGCGTGCCCACGCTGCGCGCCAGATCGAGCTTCTCCGCCTGCTCGGGCGTCACCTCCAGGGTCACCGCGTTCACAACCTTGGGTGCGGTATCGTCGCGATTCACCTGCTGCGCGACGGCCAGCACCAGAATTTTTTCCAGCACGATTTTCGAGATGCTCTGCTGCTGGGTATCGGCTTTCTTCTCAGGCTCCTGCGTGTTGACGATCACGTCGACGTAGTTGCCCGGCAACGCGAAGCCCGCGACGCCCACGACGTCATTCACGCGAACCGTGATCGCGCGATGTCCGTCGCCAATCACAGCCGATAGGCCACCTTTTGTGCCCACGGGCGCCAGCTTCGACTCGAGCACCGGCTCGCCACGCGTGAGGCTTGCGCGCACCACCCGTCCGTCGAGTTCCTTCGGCGCTGTGAATGTGCCAGGCGGAAGACTGTCCTTTGGCCAGCTGACCGTTCTGATCATCGTTTCATTGATCGGCTGACCGAGATTGATATCGTCGGATGCGACGGCAACGGGCACCGTGGCCCCCGACGACGTTTGCAGCAACCATTTAGAAGCGAACACAACTGCGGCCAGACCGGCCAGCAGAGCAATCGCGAGCATGGCGAACGCGCGGCTGTTTTTCATGACATCCCCCGTAAGCATTCCATAACAATTAATAATCGATGGAGCGAAAGCCCGGCCTTCGTTTCACAGGCACCGGCTAGCGCTTTAGCTCACCATCGTGAACAGCACTGCAACGGTGCCCGCGGCGATCGCGACTCCATATGGAATCGACCCAACCGATTCCCGCACCGCACCTGCCGGGACACCTGCCAGGCGTGCAGCGCGGCCCGCTCCCGCAAGCAGCGCTACGACGTTTCCCATCAGGCGAACCAACTGCCCCCGCACCAGGGCAACCCCTAACGACCACACCCCGCCGATGATGAAGGTGTTCACTGCGATATCGACGGTCGCCGCCGCTCCGAGCCACGCACCCAGCATCATCAGCAACTTGACGTCGCCGGCCGCCATGCCGCGTAGCAAATAGAACGGCAGCAGAAGAGCGAAGCCGGTGACCGCGCCGCCCAGGCAGACCGCGCAACCTGAAAAGGCCCCCCGGAGCGCAATCTGGACCGCGAGCGCCGAGACAAGCCCCAGCACGATCAGCAGGTTCGGAATCCGGCGGCTGACGATGTCCGTGCTGGCCGCCAGGATTGCCAGCGCGACCACACACAGCGGAACGGGCTGCGGCGGCAGGGAAACAGAAAGCATCGTGAATTCCATGTGTGCGCTCCCGAGTGACATCTGCTGTGCCATGACCAATTTCACTTACCCGCGCACGGGTTAGAGCGTATTGACGATGTCGGAGAACACGCTTTGAAGCGTCGTGCCGATCGATGCGATGCTGGCCATGATCAGCACAGTGATCAGGGCCGCGAGCATCCCGTACTCGAGAGCCGTAATGCCGTTTTCGTCACGGGCGAAGCGCTTTGCCTGAGCGATGATCTTTTGCATTTTTGATCCCCTGTAGGTATGAAATGCAGGGCGAGTGCAGTTCGCGTTGCGTACCCGCTCGCCCCGCGCATCCGTCAAATCGTGTTGGCGACGTCGGAAAACACTTTTTGCAGCGTCGAGCCGATCGATGCGATGCTGGCAATGATCAGCACCGTGATCAGACCCGCGAGCATCCCGTATTCGAGTGCCGTGATGCCGTTTTCGTCACGAACGAACTTCTTTGCCTGAGCGATGATGGTTTGCATTTTTGATCTCCAGCGAGTTATGAGCCTGCTTAATCCCGGTCCATCCAGCGATATGGGGCGCGTGCGGCTTGCGTTGCATACACTCGCCCGCACACCGGTCAGATCGTGTTGGCGACGTCGGAAAACACTTTTTGCAGCGTCGAGCCGATCGACGCGATGCTGGCGATGATCAGCACCGTGATCAGACCCGCGAGCATCCCGTACTCGAGCGCCGTGATGCCGTTTTCGTCACGAACGAACTTCCTTGCCTGAGCGATGATCGTTTGCATTTTTTGATCTCCAATCGATGTGGACATGGTCAACCCCCGTTTCCATGTGGTTTTGAGGGTGGGTGGGGCTACGTCACCTCGTTCGGCGCTGCAGCCACAGGCGCAGTTCTACGCGTGTCATTTCGATGACTTTGTGCGCTTCGCCACACGCGCAACAATTTCCTGTTGCTAACCACACCAAATCGGAAAAATTGACACGCCACATGTGGCCCACCCCGCTTAATTCAACGACACCGCCTCGATCGAAAGCATGCTTTATCCACTACTTTCCTGTCGACCCAGCACGAAGCATTCGCTCATTCAAAAATCCAGTCTCGTGTTTAACCCTTAATTTCCCGCACACTTTCCTCTTAAACTTGGCACGACCGTTCGTCAGTAACTTTCCTCGATTAGATATTTGGATGCTATGTCATCTATTTTTTAGACATGATCACGAGCGTTAAGCACGCGCTTATACAAAACCCATGAGACACATCTCACCTCAAAATCAGTAGTTACCCGACGAAATCCACCGCTTCGACGCGCTACGCTTCACATCTTTTTTTAGTGCTTTATTCATTGGAAGTGACCTGGCGTGGGAGTGTTAGCGCGCGAACATTGGCGATGCAGTCTGCATTGCTCCCGATGCACTCGTCTCGCAATAATCCAGGCAACACGCGGGTACTGCCATACATCGCACTGCTTGCGCGTTCGGGGGAAAAAAAATAGGCGGCAATGCCGCCAACTGAAAATATTCAACGGGGACTACAAAAAATGCGACCACTTGGGCCGGATGGCTCACGCTTGCATTCGACAGCGTGCTCCTGGCTTTCGCGCGAGAGACTCATTGCCTACAGCACCGTCATGCTCGTCATCGGTGTCGGCTTCGTGGCGCTCTGGGCTTGGGTGACTCATGGCTTTGCCGCTTCCGGTGGTTGGCGTCCGGGTTCCGACCTGCTCGTCTTCTGGTCGGCCAGCCACGCAGTCCTGCACGGCCAAGCCTCCGCGGTCTTCGACTACTCGGCATTTTCCCGGATCGTGATCGCAGTAAGCGGTGGCTTACCCAAGAGCGCGTTCATCCCCTGGCTTTATCCGCCCACGTTCCTTTTGTTCGTCACGCCCCTCGCGCTGTTGCCGCTTCCGCTTGCCTATTTCGCATTCCTGGGCGCAAGCGCCTTCGCGTTCGTCGGCGCGACCGTTCGCGTTTCCGGACTCGCACAAAGCCCGCTTGGCATTGCAGCCGCTCGCTACGTCGTGCTCGCCATGCCATGTGTGATGGTGTGCGCCATCTTCGGGCAAAACGCGCTGATTACTGCGGCACTCGCCGCGTTTGCGATCGCGTCGATCGACCGGCGCCCCGTGATCGCCGGGATCTGCATCGGCTTGCTGGTGATCAAGCCACAACTCGGCATTCTGTTCCCGCTCGTTCTGATCGCGGCGCGAGCATGGCGAGTGTTTGGATGCGCCGCTGTGACGGCCGTGCTTTTTTCCCTCGCAAGCATGGCGCTCTGCGGCACCCCTTCGCTTCGGCTGTTCGCAGGGAATGTCGGTATGGCGCGCGAGCTCATCCTCGAGCACGACGTCCGCTTCTGGCTTGCATCTCCGTCCGTGTTCGCCTCGCTGCGGCTCATTGGGGCGTCACTGACGGCAGCGGGCTTGATGCACGCTGCGATTGCCGTTATCGCTGCTTGCGGTGCGTGGAAGATCTGGCGCACGACGCACGACACCGCCCTGCGGGCAGCCGCGCTCGGGACCGCCACGCTGATCGTCACACCCTATGTCTGGCACTACGAACTGACGTGGGTCGGCTTGTCGTGCGCCGGTCTGCTCGCGACCGGATTGCGTCGCGGGTGGTTACGCGGCGAACAGCCCGTGCTACTCCTCGTCTGGCTGCTGCCGTTGTTCGAGTTCGTCAACCAGATACTCAGGCTGCCCCAAACCGGACCCGTGATCCTGTTGCTCATGCTGCTCGCGGTGCTCCGTCGCACACGCATCGATCCCATCCTCTAGGCAAGAGACCACGCCATGAACCAGACGACCTTCCGAGATTCCATGAGTACGGTCAGGGCCGCGCCCGCTCAGCCCCTCGAAGCCAAACAGCCGGGCTCGCACTGGTTGAGCGGCTCACGCCTGTGGATCTACCCGCTCGCCGCGCTTGTCTACTATCTCGCCGTGGCGGTGGCATACGTGTATCACCTGGTGTGGCTCAAGGATCCCCAACTGAGCGTGCTTGCCGTGGACTGCTTGCCGTTCTGGAGCGCCTCGCATCTCGCCCTGCAAGGTCACGCAGTGGATGCCTATAACTTTGGCATTCTGAAGCCCGTCGAAGAATATGCCGCTGGACGACCCGTCGGTGTCCTTCCGTGGCTCTATCCGCCTACGTTCCTCTTGTTCGTCTATCCGCTGGCACTGCTGCCCTTCACGATTTCTGCACCCATCTTCCTGTTTGGCTCGCTCGCCCTGTTTGTCAAAGTAGTCAAGACGATCGTGCCTCACCCGCGCACCGCGCTCATCGCAATCGCCTTCCCCGGTTCCGCGCTCGTGCTGACTGCCGGCCAGAATGGGCTGCTCACCGCATCACTGGTGGGACTCGGTCTCATCCTGCTGCGCCGCCGCCCGATACTCGCCGGACTGTGCTTTGCGCTCGTCGCCATGAAGCCGCAGCTTTGCGTGCTCATTCCGCTTGCGCTACTCGTTTCGCGTTCGTGGCGCGCACTGGGCGCCATGAGCGCGGGCGTGGCGATTTCGCTGGCGCTCTCGGTCCTGGCCTTCGGCAGCGAAACGCTCGTCGCGTTCGTCCATAACATGGGACTCGCCAACAGCTTTGTCGAAACGGGACGGGCCCACCTCTTTCGTGTACCCACGCTGTTCGGGGCGCTCAAGCTGCTCCATGCTCCGACCGCGCTTGCCAGTGGCGCACAGGCCGTATCCGCGCTATGCGCCGCAGCCGCCGTCTGCTACGCGTGGGGCCGGCCCAGCGCCTTTGGTCTGCGCGCCGCCGTGCTCGTCTGCGCCAGCATGCTCGTGAGCCCGTATCTCTACGACTACGATCTCACATGGTATGGAATCCTGATCGCATGGGTGGTCTATCACGCAAGAGAGCACGGCTTTCAGCGCGGACAACGCGAATGGCTGGCCGTACTCTGGCTCGCCCCCATTGCCGGTCTCACGCTCGTTTCTCATCTGCGCATTCCGTTCACCCCGCTCATCTCGATTGCCACGCTCTGGATGCTGATCGCGCAGATCGCGCGCGAGCGAAGCGCGCAGGCAATTTCCACCATCGCAGCCTCGTCGTAAAAGGGAGTAAACATCATGAACACGCCTTTCGGCGACGAAGTGCGCCGCGTCGGATTCGGGCTCGAGGACCCGCTCATCTCTATCGTCGCTCCGTTTTACAACGAGCAGGACGGGGTCGAACTGTTTTTCAAACAGATCATCGCGACGATGGAGTCCATTGCATCGGCGCGGTTCGAGATCGTCTGCGTCAACGACGGCAGCAGCGATGCCACACTTGAGAAACTCGTACTCGTGAGCGAGCGCGACCGGCGCGTCAAGGTCATCGACCTCACGCGCAATTTCGGCAAGGAGGCCGCACTCACTGCGGGTCTGCACGAAGCGTCCGGTGATGCTGTCGTCGTCATCGATGCTGACCTGCAGGATCCGCCCTCGCTGATCCCCGAGATGATCCAGCGTTGGCGCCAGGGTGCGGAAGTCGTACTCGCCCGGCGAGCCAGCCGCGCCTGCGATTCCTTTCTCAAGCGCACAACCGCAGCGTTGTTCTATCGCATTCACAACGCGCTGTCGGAACTGAAAATCCCTGAGAACGTGGGCGACTTCAGACTCATGGATCGCCAGGTGGTCAATGCGCTGCGCAGTCTTCCGGAGCGGCATCGATTCATGAAGGGTCTGTTCGCGTGGGTCGGATTCAACACGGTCACGATCGACTACGAACGCACACCACGCAGCGCAGGCAAAACCAAGTTCTCGGGCTGGCGCCTGTGGAATTTCGCTCTGGAAGGGATTACGAGTTTCAGCACGGTGCCGTTGCGTAGCTGGATGTATATCGGTGGCGCAATAGCAGCGCTCGCGTTTTGCTACGGTACTTTCATGGTTGGCCGCACGTTGCTGTTCGGTAATCCCGTACCGGGCTACGCTTCCCTGGTTTCCGTCGTGTTGTTCATGAGCGGAATACAGTTGGTCGGCATCGGTGTCGTTGGCGAATACGTCGGGCGCATCTACGACGAGTCAAAAGATCGGCCTGTGTACCTCGTGCGCCGGCGCTACGAGTCGCGCGCCACGATCAGCGTCCTGCCCGTCGAACGTGCAGAAGCTCGTACCCATAGCGCGGCGCTGGAACTGGTTCGCTGGCGTGGCGCGTCGCAGGTGCGAGCGGCTGGCCGATGACAATGCGTCGATCAGAAGCCGCGTTCGATGCGCAGCGCGTCGCGATGCGCGTCGTGGCCCAAGCCAACCATCAGGCGGCGGGTACAGCGGAACAACAGCCGTGGCTGTGCAAGGAACGGATCCGGTTGTACAGCGCGGCATTGTTCATCTTGCAGGCAGTGCTATTCGGAATCTGGGCGGTGTCCTATTGGGGACTCCATAAAGAAGGTGTCCCGCTCCCCGGTTCAGATTTTCGGGTCTTCTGGTGCGCCTCTGAGGTTTCACTGCACCACGGCGCCGCGGCGGCGTTCGACCAACAACAGCTACTGGCCTGCGAAGCGTCGCTGCAGGCCGGCTCGCCTATAGCGAACATGTTCGCACCGTGGATCTACCCGCCGACGTTTCACTTACTCGTGTACCCGCTCGCGTTGCTGCCCTATGCGGCTTCGTATGCACTCTTTATGGCTATCGGCATAGCGGTCTGCCTCTTCGCCTGCATACCGGCGATGAAGCAAGATGCTTTGCCCTGGGTAACTGTCGCGGCGTTTCCGGGGATATGGGTGGCGATAGTTCACGGCCAGAATTCCTTGCTCACGCTAGGATTGGCGGCAGGCGCGCTCGCAATGCTAGAGACTGCGCCCGTCCTGGCTGGCGTCTGTGCGGGCATGCTCGTCATCAAGCCTCAATTGGGAATACTGTTCCCACTGTTCTTTCTTTGCGGCCGTCACTATCGAGCGTGTGCCGCAACGATATTGACGGCCGGCTTGTTCTGCACAGTAAGCGGTGTGCTGTTTGGCTGGTCGCTCTGGATCAAGTTCTTTCAAGCCGCGGCGTGGTTTCAGGATGCCGTACTGTCGCACAACGAGGGCGGGCTCTGGCGTGCCATGCCCACTGTCTTCGCATTCATGCGCTCGGCCGGTGTAGGGACGGGCTTGGCGTACGCGGTACACATCGCAATCGCCCTTGCTGCGGTGCTAGCCACTTCGATGGCCTGGTTGCGCCGAACGAATCGGGAAGGGCTCGCCGCAGCCGCCGTCGTCACCACGCTCGTGATTCAACCCTATCTCGTATACTATGACCTCGCCTGGCTGCTTCTGCCTGTCATTCACGTTTGCGCGCGCGCTGACGCAGGGCACCCATCGAAGTCTTTTGCAGCGATTAACCATGCCATGGTGACGCTTGCATGGTCCACACCTCTCCTTTCGTTTCTCTTGATCTGCAAAGCGACAACCACGCACCCATGGGCTGCGTTTCTCCCCACGGCGTGGCTCATTCTGTTACTCGTGCACTCGTCACGCGACCACGCGAAATAGCTGACGATCTCTGAAGCCCAGGACGTAGAACTCGCGCGAAATCCGCCGCAACCCGCTGCGTAACGCTTAGCGCGAGGCCGCGGAACTCGGCAGCCGGGACCGTGCACAGTTGCACTTGCCGGCATACATTCGCTGCTGTGACAAATAGCACACCATAAGGCCAGATCGCGAGCGTCGGCTGCACGCTCCGCGACGATGTCCGCGCCAGTCGTGACGAAAAAGTCAGAGTCGCGCTACCTGGCGGACGATCAGGCATGCCCTTAACGGCCTTCGACGCAGTCCTGCGGAAACTGCGATATGCGACGGTCGAAATGTGGATCCGGGTCAACCGAGCGAGAGCGATAGCAGATCAGCGCAAGCAAAGCGGGGAGCAGAAATGTGCCCCACTGCTCGACGTGAAACCAACCTGTTAGAAAGGCAATGATCGGGATCACCCAAGAGACTGCGACGATAGCACATCCTATATTCGCTTCTATTGCGTGGCTCGAGGCGTTACGGCAAAGATAGATAATGGGGAGTAGGAGCCACGCCAGTTCGTAATAGATCAAGTATGGCGGTAGCATCAGGGCAGTGACTATTGCGGCTGCCGCACCCATCTCGCTATCGGGATGCTTGATCCATATCCGCATCGATGCGACGAGGGCAAACAGGCCGACTGCGTAGTGCACCACGTACGCCGCTTCGACATTCATCCCCATGCGTCGAGACAGCGCAAAGAACGTCGGCATTGCAAGCCATATCCCGGTGTCACCGTGCGTTAGCGTTGTTGCATTGAATTGCAAGACTGAGCGGAAAAATGCAGTCCATAGCGGAACGCCAAACGCTATTGTGCTAATAGCGCACGTCACAAGCATCGTCAGGGCCGTTGCGAGCAATGCCCGGAAGTGCCGGCCGCAGAGGAACATCAGTGGAAAAACCGGTGCGAGTTGCGGCTTGATGATTAGCATGCCCGCGAACACACCGGCCAATACTGGTCTCGTTTTGACGACTCCGACCGCAACTGCAGCGAGCGCCAAGGTAATTAGGGAATTTTGACCTTGAAGTATGACTACCCAGATCCCCGGAAAGGCGAATAGCGTGATCCACGGCAGTGGCCTCGTCTTCATCAGAGGAGCGCATGCGGCCACGCAGGCTGCCAGGCTCAGACACGCGAACAGGACATACGCAATTGAATAGGAGACTAGCGCAAGCGGGTAAACTAACAGCTGAAATGTTGGTGGATATACCCAGGGTGCGAACTTAGGATCGAGCGATGAGGAAGAAAATGCAACCCTCTCAGCGGCGTGCAACAATTGCGGATCAAACGCCGCCAATGGCCCGTGACTAAGCGAAAGAAGAGATGCACCCCAAAAGACGCGGAAATCAATGCCCAGCGGAAGCACATACCGAATATGCAGGGGCCAACAAGCCACACCCCATGCAATGAGGATCGCCAATTGGGAAAACAATAGCGCGGCACTGCAAAGCACCAAACTCTCTTTCGGGGGCGACAGCGAGCATTGGCGTTCTCGTTTCGAGCCTAACGTATCCACGGTTATCACCTATTACTCTTCTTCGAGAGGCGTTCCGCGCTGCTTGAGTCACCCTGAGTGCGCAAATCCCAGGACTTACAGCGTCCGGTGAGAACCGAGTACACGAAGCTCAGTTCCAACATTCAATTAGTGAAAAACCGTCCTTGCTTCGTCGCCGATTCCCGCAGTTTCACTTGCGCGCTTGCTCATTGCAGAGCCACCTTTCTGTACCGAAGTCAGCGCCCACAGGAAAGCGACTATCCAGCCGAGCACGGACCATCCGAACAGCATGTTAAGCCTCGTGATGGCGCGCCGCCTACGGTGCATACAACGGGAGGCGATGATCGACGGAACGAAATATAGCAGCACCAACATGACGAGAAGTCCGTCCGAATCACGTGGCGTGTCCGCGGCACCAGTGCTCGATTCGTAGTTACCCATGTTGTCCCCCGTAAGTCAGCGCAAGCGTGAAATCACGCGACGCGCCTCTACCGCCTCTTGGCTGTGCACCAGCTCTGAATAGAATAGTTTTGAGGCTTATTCCGTACCTACACTTATATCTGCCAGCCGCAGTTCGGTCTATGCGTTGCCAAACAAAACGGATGCGCGATTCGATACGTGCAATCGTGCCATTCGACAATGGAGCTCCGAAGGTCTCGAGTCGCGGACTTTACGGTCTGAGTGCAAGTGTCCAAGTGGACACTTGCACTCAGAGACCTTCTGACGATCCCTGAAAATGCGTCGTCTATCGACCGCAAATGTTCGAGCCACTTCGTTCGCACGCCAAGGCCATACTGACGCACTCACTACCGTGCGCAACCTGTTGCGCAAGGCAGCGACGCACGACGACCATCAACAATGCGAATACGATGGCCGGTACATAGACGCCGGCCGCCCAGTCTCCAGGGGTATAGAAGACAAGCGGTGAAAACCATGCGCTCACCACCGCGACTCCGTCGCCCCGAATCCAGCCGTTGCGGGCACCGTCCCGCACGAGCCAGAGAATCGGCAAGCCTAGCCAAAGCAGGTCATAGGGCATCAAATAGGTTGGCACAAGCAGCGTGGCGAGCACGAGCACTGACGCCCGCAACTCGAAACTCGCGCGCGTGGCCCAAAGCCAGGCAACGGCGCTCGCGGCCAGCGCCGCCACGACCGCGTGCAAGCCATACGCGGTCGGCACGGCCACGCCGAAATGGCGTGCGGCGCCGAACACCGTCAAGATACCGCGCGGCCACCGCTCTGAATACTGGACGACGAATTGGCTAAAGGCGGGCAACGCCTGCGCAAAGCGGGCAAACGTGTCGAATCCGAGGACCAACCCGGCGAGCGCGGAAAACACGCCGACAGTCAGCGCCGCCGACACGAAGGCGCGCCAATGCTTACCGAACAGCAACGCGATGGGAATCACAAGACCGAGTTGCGGCTTGATGGCCAGCAGTCCGAAGAAAATTCCAGCGAGCCACGGTCGCCTGTCGAGGGCGATGAGTCCCAGCCCCATGAGCCCAAAAGTCAAAAATGAATTCTGCCCGGCGTCCGCCGCCACCCAGATTGCAGGAAAGGCGATAACCGGCAGCCACCATGACGGGTTCCGCACGCTCGGCAGGATCCGCGCACACGCGTGGTACGCGAAGGCAATCCCTGCCGAAACGTACACGAGACACGAGACCGGGAAAGGCAACAACGCAGCCGGAAACATGACCAGCAAAAATGTGGGCGGATAGGTCCACGGCGTGACAAACGGTGTCGGCAGAATGTTCTGCAACGGCAACGCAATGCGCTCGATGAGGGCGGTGTCAAACACACTGGCAGCCGGCCCGTGCAGCGCGAGCCAGGAAGCGCTCCAGAACACGGCGAAATCCCATCCTGGCGGGCTGACGTTGGGTATCCGGTCGATGCATCCAAACCATATCCGTAGCGAAAGGTAGCCAATATTCACCAGCAGCACGAAGGCCGCGTAAATACGGATACGCTGCCCGTCGAGCCAGCCGGGAGCCGCGAGCAATGGCCGGGAACCGCGATGAAGGGAATCGTCGCGCACGATCATGCCGCCAGAGCGGTCGATTTGGCAGGCAAGCCGGAAGACCGCACAAAGATGCAGACGATAGGCGTGAAGGTCAACAGCCAGTTAGTCCGCCGTCCGCAAACCAGAGGAGGTGCCGCCGTCACCAGAAAATCGCTGGTCGAGACTGTAGCAGCGCGCACGCGCAGGAAGTGCACAGCGGTCGGACGCGAGGAAAAGCTACTTAGGGGCTGCAACAGAAACGAGACGTTGGCGGCATCGAGCGTCGCCAGGGTTGCGGCGGCGGCGCCGCGCACGAGCCAACTGAATATGGCAGAGGCAATCGAAAGACGATCGTCGATCGCAACGATACCAGCGACTCCGAACCTGACGACACGCGGCATCCCCCGGCCCTCCTTGACATGCGCGACGCTTGGGCCGGGAGACCGCGACGCCCCGCCCTTCAGTCAGGCGGCGCATCACGTGCCGGTCGTGCCTCGCGATAGCTTGTGTGACCAAGTATGGGGGAACAGCCTGGCGCGCGACAGCCATAACGAGCACGGAAACGTTAGCGAGCCCGCACAAGACCGTTGAAACGGGCGTGTGCGGGCTCGCGGTTTACGTGGCGGCCGGATGCGCGGCCGTCGTCGTCAGAACGGCAGCTTCGCGTCCGGCTTCTCGGCGAGAATCACGCGCTTGAAGTCGGCCTGAATGCGCGCGAGCGCCGCATCGTTGTCGGCCTCGAAGCGCATCACGACCACAGGCGTGGTGTTTGAGGAGCGTGCAAGACCAAAGCCGTCCGGATATTCCACGCGCAGGCCGTCGATAGTGATGACTTCGTCTGCACCGGTGAACTTCGCGTTCTTCTGCAGCTTCGCGATCAGCTCGAAGTTCTCGCCTTCCTCAAGCTTCAGCTGCAGTTCGGGCGTGGCGTGCGAGTTCGGCAGGTCGTTGAGCAGCTTGCTCGGATCGGGAACCCGCGAGAGGATTTCGAGCAGACGCGCGCCCGTGTACAGGCCGTCGTCGAAGCCGTACCAGCGGTCCTTGAAGAACACGTGGCCGCTCATTTCACCCGCGAGCGGTGCGCCGGTTTCGCGCAACTTCGCCTTCACGAGCGAGTGGCCCGTCTTCCACATGAGCGGCTCGCCGCCCTTTGCCTTCACCCACTTCGCGAGATTGCGCGTGCACTTCACGTCGTAGATGATCTGTTTGCCCGGATTGCGCGAGAGCACTTCCTCGGCGAACAGCATGAGCTGGCGATCGGGGTAGATGATCTGACCGTCCTTGGTCACGACGCCCAGACGGTCGCCGTCGCCGTCGAACGCGAAGCCGATCTCCGCATCCGTTTCCTTGAGTGCGCGGATCACGTCCTGCAGATTCTCGGGGTGCGCCGGGTCCGGATGGTGGTTCGGGAAATTGCCGTCGATTTGCGTGAACAGCTCAACCAGTTCGCAGCCCATCGCCTTGAAGAGTCGCGGTGCGAGTTCCCCTGCCACGCCGTTGCCGGTATCGACGACGATCTTCAGCGGACGCGCGAGCTTCACGTCGCTCACGACGCGCGCCACATATTCGTCGGCGATGTCGTACTTCGTATAGCTGCCCTCGCCCGCGTCGAAACGGTCTGCGACGATGCGATCGTGAAGCGCCAGGATCTGGTCGCCGTAGATCGCCTTGCCGCGCAGGACCATCTTGAAGCCGTTGTAGTCGGGCGGATTGTGGCTGCCCGTCACGACGATGCAGGAGTCGACGTTGCGCTCGCCGCCCACCAGCTTGAGCGGCACGCTCGCGGCGAAGTAGCCCACGGGCGTGGGCACCATGCCGACGTCGACCACGTCCACGCCGGCTTCGCACAGGCCGTCGGCCAGCGCACGCGAGAGATCGGGACCCGAGAGCCGGCCGTCACGCGCGATCACCACAGCGTCGCCGCCCTGCGCACGCACTTCGCTGCCGAAGGCGCGGCCGATGGCGCGCGCGGTGTCGGTGTCGAGCGTCTTGCCGATCACGCCGCGAATGTCATATGCCTTGAAAATCGATTTCGAAATCATGTTGGGGCTCACGTCCTGATTGGGATTCGGGTCTATTCGTAACATGGACAGGTAGCTGAAAGCCTCTGGCGTTACGAAAAGTGGGATCCGTTACAAACTATAATTGCCGTTTTTCGGCTGTGGTATGCACCCATTTTAATGCTTCGCCGTTTCCTTTTATCGCCAAAATATTCGTCAAAAATGGCGGAGAGATCGCGCATGCCGCGTGCCTGCCCCTTTTTTAGCGCCTCCCGCCGTGGCGAGGCGCGATGCTGAGCCTCAAGCGCTTTGGCCGATTTGGCAATCCCGACGTCGCACGCGCGTTTGCAAACATCGTGTGGCTTGGCCTTGAGCGCGTCACGCAGATCGCGGTGGCCATCGTCATCAGCGGCGTCCTCGCGCGCTATTTCGGCCCTGACGTATTCGGCAAGTGGCAGTACGCCAACACGCTCCTGCTTGTGCTCGCGCCCATTACCTGGGTCTGCGGCTCCGAAATCCTCGTGCCCACCATCGTCAACCGGCCGCCGGAGCAACTCGGCACCGTGCTCGGAAGTGCGTTCGCGCTGCGCATCGGCGTGTCGGCGGCGGCGCTCCTCGTCACATGGGCCGGGATTGCGCTCGGCGTGACCGACCCGCTCGTCGGCGCCATGCTCGCCGGTCTCGCGGTGACGATGCTCTTTCGCGAGCCGTTCGTGGGCGTGATCAACGCCTGGCTGCAGAGCATGACGTACAGCAAGCCGCAGTTGCTCGCGAGCATGACGACGGCCGTGATCAAGGCGCTGCTCGTGTACCTGCTCGCGCGCGCGGCGTTCGCGCCCGCCAGCTTCGGCTGGCTCTGGGCGCTTGAATCGGCGGCGATTGGCGCGGCGCTCGTGCTTTACTTCCGGCACAGCCACGGCGGCAAGCTCGGCTGGCACGTCGACCGCTCGCTCTTCAGGCATTTCGCGAGCGCAGGCACGGTATTCTGGCTCGGCCTCATCTGCATGTACCTGTTCCTGAAGCTCGACCGCCTCATGCTCGAGCGCACGATCTCGTTCGCCGATCTCGGCCGCTACTCCGCCGCGCAGCAGCTCAACGAGAACTGGATCACGCTCGCGCTCATGCTCTCGCAAACCATCGCGCCCGCCTTCGTTTATCGCGTGCAGCAGACCGCGCAACTGCGGCGCAACCTCGTGCGCCTCTTAGCGATGACAGCCGTACTGATGGTGGCTGGTGCGCTCGTGCTCGACGCACTCGCGGGCTTCATCATCGGCCGCGTGTTCGGACCGGACTACGAAGGTGCAATCGGCATCTTCCGCTGGGCCGTGTGGCTTTCGGTACCGGCGGGGCTCGAAGCCATCGGCAACCTCGTCGTGCTCAAATATCAGGCGAAGTTCGTGCTGCTCGCGAAATGGCTGCTCGCGCTCGCCGTGGCGTTCGCCGTGAATCTCGTCGCGATCCCGCGATTCGGCTCGTACGGCGCGTTGTGCGGCCTCGCGGCCGGCTATCTCGCGGCCGCCTGCGTGAATCTCTATTACATCCGCTTCAAGCTAGTTCCATGATGAATTCCGCCGCGCTCCCAGCGAGCGGCGCACGAGAGGGTGCGCTCGCTGACGTCGCCGTGCTCATGCCCGCGTACAACGGGCAGGACGACGTTGCGCGTACGCTCGCTTCGTTTGATGAGGACGCCACCATCTATGCGCTTGTGGTCGACGATGGCAGTGCGCCGCCCATCGTCGCGCCCGAGGTGCCGGGAATGTGTGTGGAAGTCTTGCGGATGCCGAAGAACGGTGGCATCGAGCGCGCCTTGCAGGCGGGCGTCGAGGCGCTCGCCGCGCGCGGTTTTCGCTATGCGGCGCGTATCGACGCGGGCGATCTTGCCGCCCCACAGCGCCTCGCGAAGCAGCGCTCGCGCATGGAAGCGGAGCCCGCGCTTGCGGCACTCGGCACGTGGACTCAGGTGGTAAATCGGGCGGGCGAGCCGCTTTTCATGCTGCGCCCGAGCGCCGACGCGCGTATGCTGCGCCGCACGCGCCTCTTGCGCTCGCCGCTCGTGCATCCGTCGGTGATGCTACGTGTGGACTCGGTGCTCGCGGTGGGCAACTATCGTGTGCAATATCCGGCCGCCGAAGACCTCGACCTATTCCTGCGACTGATGGAGCGCTACGAGTGCGCGAATCTGCCGGAACTCGGTCTGTACTACGAGTTGAACGAAGGCGGTATCAGCGCGACGAAGCGGCGGCGTCAGATCGTCTCCACGCTGCGCCTGCAACTGCGCTATCTGAACGTGATCAACTGGCGCGACTGGGCCGGCGTCGCGAAGAGCCTGCTGCACTTCGTGACGCCATATCGCACGCTGCACAAGATGAAGCGTGCGTTGTTCGCCAGCGGCGCGAAATGAGTCTCACGGCCGGCGCGGTGCCGATTTCGTGAGACCACATCCGCTACGGTGTGCACGCCGGACGCTACCGCCGTGGGCTCTCGCTGCGTCGGCCTATCAGTCGCCTCGAATGGCACGGACGCGCTCGACAAGCTGCACATCCTCCTGCCACGCTTGTGAGTTTGCCGTCGATTTTTGTAGGGACGAAAGATGCCCTTATTGATATGCCCCCATAATCAAAAGGGCCGCGCCACGGGTTTTTCGGGTGCAGGTGCGAGTGAGGAGAATGTGTGCGTACAATGATGGGTTTCGTGTCACACGTCTCACCCGCAAAGCTGCGCAGAGAACGTAACGACGGGGCAAAGTGAAAACAGCCCGCCCTTCCCGACAATAGCAGTGTAGCGATGCCGACAGCAGTTACGATTGATTCCCGACGCACCGTGCCCAGCGACTGGCTGACCGCGGCTTTTCTGCTCGCCTTTCCCTCTATCGCCATGCTCGTGCAAGGCGCGTCGAGCGCCGTATCGATCGGCGCGGCCGTCATTTCGCTGGCGGCACTGTGCTCACGGCCCGCAGGCGCACCCTATGGGTATGCGCCGCTCGAGCGACACGGACTCGCGTTTTGCCTCGCACTCTGCGGCCCCGTTGCCGCCGTCGCGCTCAGTACGCTCTCACATGGGCATCCTTTGTTCCGGACCTGGGATTCGCCGTCGCGGTTCCTGCTTGCGATCCCGATCTTTCTCGCGCTGCGGCGCGCGCCGCCGCGAATCTTCGTCTGGGCGGACCTCTCCTTTACGCTGGGAGCCGTGTCCGCGCTCGCCCTCGCCCTTTTCCTGCCGCGCGATTGGGGCGACGGTCGCATCGGCAGTGCGTTCCTGAACCCGATCCATTTTGGCGATCTCGCGCTCGCACTCGGTGTACTGTCGGCGATTGCGCTCAACTGGTGGCGCAAGGATTCGGCGCTCTGGCGCGCGCTCAAGTTCGCGGGCCTGTTGGCAGGCCTCGCTGCATCGCTCTTGTCTGGCGCGCGCGGCGGCTGGGCGGCGATCCCGCTGGTTGCCTTGCTGATCGTGTGGGAGCTCGGCCGAAACAAACCATTCCACTGGAAGGTACTGATGCCGGTGGCTGTCGCGCTGCTGCTCGGACTCGCGTACGGACTCTCGGGGACAGTGCGCGAGCGCGTCAACGGTGTGTCATCCGACCTGGCGCAGTACACGCAAGGCCACCGCGACACGTCGGTCGGCATTCGTCTGCAGCTCTATGAGGCAGCTTCAACGCTAATCGCAGAACATCCGGTGCTGGGCCTCGGTGGCGACGGGTTTCGGGACAAGATGACCACGATGGCGAAGCAAGGTGTGCTCACCCCCACGGCGGCGGCGTTCGGCGAGGGCGAAGTGCACAACCAGCTGCTCGCCTACATGGCCAACTACGGCATTGTGGGCGGCCTCGCGCTGCTTGCGATCTACGTCGTGCCGGCGGTGTTTTTCGCGGCGAAGCTCAAATCCGCATCGAGGACGACGCGGCGCACGGCGCTCATGGGGCTGTCCTTTGTCCTGATGTTTTTCGTCTTCGGGCTGACCGTCGAGACCTTCGACCTGAAGAGCACGGTATCTTTCTACGCGACCATGCTGGCCGTTCTCGCGGCGATTACCGAGCGCACGGATGTCAAATCCGACTCTGTATAGGGCGGACCATCAGGCGCGGCGATGAGCAAGTGAGCGCCACCCATTCTCTCGGCACCGGCAGTCGGTGTTACGCTTCGACGCCCCAAACGACGGGCTCAGCGATCGACCTACAACCAGCGCGCCAAGGCAGGCAACAGGATCGGTACAACGAACGCCGTAAATACGCCGTTCAGGCCCATTCCGAGACCAGAGAACGCACCCATCTCCTCGCTTACCTGAAACGCACGCGCGGTGCCAATGCCATGTGACGCCACGCCGATCGCAAACCCACGCACCTCTACCTCACGCACGCGAATCACATTGAGAATCCCGCGCGCGCTCACCGCGCCGAACACGCCCGTCGATATCACCAGCACAGCCGTGAGCGAAGGGATGCCACCGATCTTGTCGGCGACGGCCATGGCGATAGGCGTCGTGACCGACTTCGGCGCGAGCGACGCGATGGTCTGATGTGAAGCGCCGAATAGCTTCGCGACGCCGACTGCAGACACGATCGCCGTGAGCGAGCCCGCAACAAGCCCGCCGAGCAATGGCAGCGCGCCGCGCTTTAATTTGTCCCACTGACGATAGAGCGGGAGTGCGAGCGCGACCGTGGCGGGTCCGAGCAGGAAGTGCACGAACTGAGCGCCTTCGAAATATGTGCGATATGGCGTGTCCGTGATCTTGAGCGCCGCGACGACGAGTGCCACGGCGATGAGCACCGGGTTCGCGAGTGGATTGTGCTTGGCGCGCGCGTAGATGTTGATGGCAATGAGATAGGCGACGAGCGTCACCGTCAAGCCGAGCAGCGGCGTCGCGGCAAGATAAACCCAGATCGCATCGAGTTTCGTGATGGGCAGGTGGCTGTTCACGATGCGCCCTCCCCGGCCGCCATGTTACGTCGCTGGCGACGCAGCAATGCGCGTGTGACAAGCGCGGTCACGGCGATGCCAAGCGTCGTGCTCACGATGAGGCTCGCGATCACGGCGAGCGCCTCGCCACGCACCGCCTGCGCGGACACCATGATGCCCACGCCCGCCGGAATGAAGAGCAGCGATAGATGGCGCAGCAATTCAAGCGCGGTCGGCTCGATGGCCTCGGCGGCTGCGGGCCGCATCAGCGCGAAAGCGAACAGGAGCAGCATGCCGATCACGGGACCGGGCACGGGCAGCGAGAAGACGTAGGACACGCTCTCGCCGAGGCATTGGAAGATCAGGAGGGCGGCAAGGGAACGAAGCATAGTTCAGGTTGGCGCGAGGCCAAATGGCGGAGATCGGCGCGCGAACCGTTCGCGCGCGCCAAGCATGAAAGTCTACTGGAACCTGACGCGCGCCACAGCGACGCCTGCTTCAGACTGCTGCCTGTGGCTGGTAGCGCATACGCACTGATTCGAGCGCCGCGGGCAGAAGCCGCGAACGCGGCTTGCGTCTCGGCAACACGACAAAACCCAACCGACGATAAAGGGCTGCGGCACGCGTGTTGCTCACAAGCACGTCGAGTACGATTTCCCGGGTTCCTGTTTCGAGGCCGCGCTGGTGTGCGACGGCGCCGCCGAGTGCATGCGAGAACAGCGCGGAAAAGACACCGGTGCCACGCGCTTCCGTAAGCGTGGCGCAATGCGCAACGAGCGTCTGCGCACGCTTTGGTTTGGGCAGTTCAGTTTCGAGGATGAGGCCACGCAGCAACATTGGCACCGCGCGCAGCGGGCCAAAATAGCGCAACAGCGTCCAGACGATATGCGGGTCGTCGCTCAGAATGTGGCGGCCGTCGTGGGCCGCGAGTACCGCAACGATCCGATCCGCTTCATCGACGGCGACCTCGTGGCGCCGCCACGAAAAGCGGCCACCCGAAAGCGCAAACGCGTACTCCAGAAACGCTCGGCATTGCTCGGGCGGCACACCAAGGAAATACTCAAATTCGTGCTCGCCCGAGGCGAACACGAGTGACGCGCATGCGGCCGCGTCGTTGGAGCGTGCGGGGCGAAACGAGAGGTCGAGAGAGGCGATAGTGTGCTTCTGCCGCATGTCTGACTTCTTATTTGGGGGAACGTAACTCATCGCAATGCTCGATATCGTTATTCGACTATAGATACTTCGCGCCACGGTGCGCCGCGCCGTGGCGCCTCTACCGACCTACTGCCGCTTATGCGCCTGTCTCTCCTGCCACGACCAATAGAGCACCATCCCAAAGCCCACGCACACGGTAACGTCCAGTGGTATGAGGAAGTAATTCCCAAGTTGAAACGCCACCCAAACAGCCATCGCCGAATAGAGGAACGTGAAGATCTCGCCTGCCAGCAACACGGAATTGATGCGCGGGGCGATGGCGAGATAGCCATCCTTTCCCTTTGGCGTACGGTGAAAATCCCCGTGCACACCGAGCAGGGCGCGCACACCGCCAACGAAGTAGTACCAAGCCATCGGCAAGAACATGGCGATATACCGATAGGTATCCCACAGCGCTTTTAAGACGTTCGGCTTGCTATCGAATCGCGCACCCCTGCGTGCAGCGAACGCGTTCTCCAAACCCCAGAGCGCTACGAGTCCGAAGAATGCGAGTGCGCCCCAACGCATACCAGCGCTGTCAAAATGTACAAGATACGTGAGCGGTAGGCTCAGCAATATCAGCACGTAAATCGAGGCGAGCAGCACCGAGGAAAACATCACGGAAATCGCATGCATGCGCTTCATCAACGGCATTCGCTGCAACAGCATCTCCTTTGCATGCTTGAATCCGCTGTGAATCAGGCCGCGCCCCCAGCGCTCGCGCTGAATGCGATATGCACTGATTGTTTCGGGCAGCACCGACATCGATACCACGTCACGCAAATAGGCGTATTTCCAGTCGCCGAACTGCGCCCGGTAACCGAGATCGACATCTTCCGTGACCGTCGAGTCGTTCCAGCCGCCCAGCGCATCCACGCAGACCTTGCGCCATACGCACGAACTGCCGCTCAACGATGCCATGTCGCCGTCCTCGCTCAAGCCAACAGTCACGTATTGCTGGTGGCCCATCTCCATCGCCTGAAAGCGCGTGAGGAATGACACATCGCGATTTTCGTAGCCGATGCCCGTTTGCAGGAACCCAAGCTTGGGATCCTTGAAACACGGAATTGTCTTCAGCAAAAAGGTGACCGGTGGGACGAAATCGGCATCGAAAATCGCGAAGAATTCGCCTCGCGAATGTTGGATGCCGCTGACAAGATTGCCGGCCTTATAGCCCTTGCGATCTCGCCGCTTGAGCAGGCGAATATCGACACCGTGTGCCGCGTAGTGCGCGACTTTCGCACGCGCGAGCTCGGTGGTGCCATCCGACGAATCGTCAAGCACCAGAATCTCGAGCAGTTCCGCCGGATATTGCAGGCGGCAAGCTGCATCGATCAGTCGCTCCACCACTTCGGATTCGTTGCAAACAGGCAGCAGAACGCTCACCATTGGCCAGCGATCTGCCACGGCATCCGTCACTGAATGCGCAAGTTCGGTCAATTTGCGCCGCTCCACTTTTCGCGAGATCAGAAAAACCCGCAATTCAAGGAAAACGTACAGCGCAAAATAGACGACTACGACGAAAAAAACGGCCTGACAAAACCAGGACAGCAACGCAAGCATCGTGATCAATTCCTCACAGCTTCACGACGGCGCAGACTTCCTCCAACCGGTGCGCCCAGGTGTGGCGCTCTCGCACGTACCTCGCCCCGGCTTCGGCCCGATCCAGATCTTCCCGTGAAGGTCCATGACGCAAGCGCGCGAAGAGATCGCGCGTTTCTTCATAGGTATTCACGACGTGGCAGAAATCGCGAAAGTGGCGATCGACGGCGCGACTCGGGTTCGTCACCGCAATGCCTCCGCACGCGATGATTTCCAGCAACCGACGTGAAAACATCGTCTCCGAACTCGTGACCGAATTCACGTTGATCGAGACGGTATGCGACTTGTAGACGTTCGCCGTTTCGCGGTGCGGCACCTTGCCGTGCATCCGCATTTGGCTCGTCGTCGGAAAGCGGAACTCGAGATGGCGCGACAGCCGGTCGTGATTTCGATCGAACACATTGAGTGGCATCTCGCTGTGCTCGCAAATCTCGAACACCATGTCTAGAAAGCGGCGTCGCTCGTTCAGTATGCGACGGTAATAGCTACCTGTGAAGCAGACCTCGTTGCGTGTGAAATTGAAGCCCGTGAAGCTATGAAATGCCGGCTGGAACGGCATGATCAGCGTATTCACGGGCACATGCGCGGGTACTTGCCGGCGATAGCGCTCAAGGCATTCTTCGTCCGTGGTGAAGATGTAATCGAACGCCTTCGCCACATCAATGAATGCTTCGAAGAAAGGACCGTCGTCCTTGTTCCAGAACACGGTGGGTATGCCGGCTTGCCTCGCGAAATCGACCAGGCGGAAGATCGCCTTCGGTTTCGTGAGACGCAGCGTTTTCGGCTGCTTCGCCAGTTCGTAGCGCCAACTGCCGTCTACGCCGTGAAACGCGGACTCCGCGAGCACGAGATCGGGCTTCCAGTTAGTGATGACGTCCCGGTAATTCGAGGGCGTCATGACGCGCACACGACATTCGGCAGACAGACAGTCCGCCGTGAAATAGTCCGTGACGAGCGCGATTTTCAGGCGGCCGAAGCGCCCGGTTCGCTCTGCATCTTCCGAAACCTTTGGATAGTCGTAGACCAGCGATCCCAGTTTTCTAATGACCCTACCAACCATTCCCCTCACCCCACACTTTTTGGTAGTGCCTTGATGACAAAATCGCGCCAGCAACGCTGTGTGGTCGCGTATTCTTTTGCTCGTTCGCCGAGCGCAGCGAGCCCCGCGCGATCAGCCAATGCCGTTTCGATAACACTCGCGAGATCCGCGGCGTCTCCGGCCTTGAAAAACCAGCCAGCGGGCTGCGCGCCCATTTCGTCGCGAAACACCGGCAGGTCCGGCACGATGACCGGCTTACCCATCGCCATCGCCTCGACGAGCTTGATAGGCGGCACAATTTCGCAGACCTTGAACGGTTTGCGCGGGATACACACGAGCGCGCAACGGCTCAGCGTTTCCTGTGCGTTCTGCGGCGACATACGGCCCAAAAAGCGAATGTGCTCCGAGATGCCGAGGCGCAGCACTTGCGCTTCGAGCGACGCACGTGCCTCGCCATCTCCGATGATCCTCACCTTCGGCTGCGCGCCGCGTGCATGCAGTTGCGCCACGGCGTCGATCAGCGTGTCGAGCCCTTCGTAGGCGATCAGCGACCCCGCGTAACCGATGGTGTTCGGCTCGATTTCCTGCAGCGCTTGCGACGCGAACCGCTCGGGCTCCACACAATTGGGCAGCAGAAACATACGCTCTTCGGCAATGCCCCAGCGCTCACGGGCGAAGCGGCCCAGTTGCTCAGAGATCACGAAGACGCGGTCCGCGTGGCGTGCAACCAGACCTTCCAGTTCCAGTCCTTGCCTGAAGCCTTGACGCCCCTCGTAGTAGGGCATGCGCGAGATACGAGTCAGCTCCCACAGGCCGCGCATTTCGTACTGAAACGGAATGCCCAGTTGCCGCGCGGCCAGGAGTGCCGGCAGCGCGTTGACATGATTCGACGCCGCATGAATGACCGACACGCGATGTCGCTTCGCCCACTGTGCAACAACGCGCGCCGCCTGCATGGCGTAAAACAGCACCGGGCGATTGTTGGCCGGCCCATTGGCATGCAGATAACGCACCTCTCCAACCTGCGTCTCCTCACCCGCTGCGTCGCGCAAACGGTCGACGCGATCAAAGGGATAGCCCGGCCGTGTCAATGCATGTACGCGCCCACCCGCCGACGCCATCGCGCGAATGACCTCATGCGTGCGCGTGGTGTATCCGCTCGTGTGGTACGGCAACGCGCTCGCGGCGACATACAGCAGGCCCCCACCATCCGCGTTGCATGCACCGACGCGGGGGCGCAACTTAGCCTTGCGCTCCAGAGCGCGCACAGTGAGCCACCGGCTCAAGCCCAGATATGGCTCAGTGATGGCCGTCTGGAGAAACTCGAGTGCGCCGCTCATGCCGCCGCCTTCGCCTGCGGCTTGACTTCAGCGCGCGCAAGATCCACCGTCTTCCCCATCTTGATCTTGCCCCGCGCGTGCAGATCGAGAAACTCCGCGGTCGTGATCACGTCATAGTCCTTGGTCAGTCGACGCAGCAGCTTGCGATAGCCCTCGACGCGCTGGTCGTCGCGGTAGGTCGCATAGCCCTTTTCGTCCCAGTACAGCAATGACCAGGAATGCAGCAGGAAAATAGAAAAGGTCGGGCTGCCGCTGAACGCGTCCAAGAGCAATTTGCCCCACCACGGGCGAAAACGGAAATATGGCGATTCCGGATACGTGAGGCGCGCCCACCATTCATCCTTACCGACTTTCGGCAGGATTTTCTTTTCCGTCATCGGCACTTCGAGCACGCCGTTCGACCACGCGTATGGAAGATTCGTCGGCTCACTGAATACGGCCTGATTCGCGTGAACGGCGCACATTGAATTGTTGAACGACGCACGCACGCCTGCGGCTTCGAGCGCGCGGATCGTCGACGCATTCCAGCGGAACGAACCGGCGCGATGCGCGAGGACGGGCTTGCGCGTCTCCTCGGAAATCAGGTTGCCAAAATGCTTGATGACGAATTCGGCCCGTGCGTCGTCGGTGTACTGATTCATGTACTGCGGCCTGCGCGCGAGCCCGTGCTCGGCCCAGAACGAATCGGGCAGATATTCTGGATGCGTATGCAGTTGCACATCCTGGCCCACAGAATCGAGCCACCGAACAACCTCACGCGTTTCGTCGAGATAGGACCACGCACCACATTGATCGACGAAATAGACGTGCTTGGCGCCGAACTCGTCACCGATTTCGGCCATTTCCCGGATCCCTGCCGTTCCGCGCTCGTGCACGCCCCACATCAGCCGCTTGACGTGATCGTGCGGCGCGCGTTTGGGCAGCGCCTCCGTATCGACCGTCAACATCGCGTAGCGATTCTTTTCCATCATATTCAACTCAGTTTCAGCAGTGCATTCCATTCCGGCGCGCTGGCCAGACCAGCGCTCAAAGGCACGATGCATGCATCGCGATAACGCCACGCGAGATACGCCTGCTTTCTCTCATGCAGGGAAGGACCTTCGCCGCTCAACGTCGGCACATATTCCACGAGCCAGCCCAGGCGCGAATAAAAAGCGAAGTCGGCGATATCAGTCACCAGAACCGGCGCCAGATCATCTCCGCCTTGCAGCCTGCTCGAAAAACCCTCGCACGCAGCGCGCAGTTGGTGACGATCGGCGCCCAGCGCCCAGATCATCACTGTCTTGACATCGGCCGAAACCGGCCTGTGTTTGAGGGTGGACATCCATGGATACGGCGTGATATGCGGCGAAATCAGGCCCACCGAGGCAAGCAGATGCCGCAGGCGCCGCCATGCGCGCTCCTTCAATGACGATGGCGGCTTCTTCGCGAGCAGGTCGTAACGCGTGAACAAATCCCATTCGGGCTTGGCTCCAAGCGCTTTCAATTGCTTGCGCAGCAATCTTGCTTCGGCAATCACACTCACTGCACGCACTCCTTCCTGGCTGCCAAAGCAAGGATTCTTTCCGCCGCGAGCGTCGCGCCATTCATGGCGATCACAACGCGCTTGGGGTGAGACACGTCCAACATGCCAACCAGTTCGCGCACGGCGGCCTCGCGCTCGTCATCCGTCTCACAGGCCGAGACGACAGCCGGCATCACATCAGCCACCATGTGCGCGCGGCGAACCTGATCGTCGGCAAGTTGCGCATTCGGCACCAACAGCGCGGGCACACCCGACTGAACCAACTCACAGCAGGTGTTGTAACCCGCTGCGCCGACAAAAGCGTCGAACGCGCGCAGGTAGCGTACGAGCGGATAAACCGTGAGCGGCACGACGTGCGGCGGCAATTCAACGTCGCGCACCGAGATGGGCGCACGCACCCAGACCACCTTGAAGCCAGAGGCCTCGAAATTGCGGATCAAGCCGTGACCGATTCCCGCGACATCCTTGAGGTTGCCCGGGCCGAGCGCGAATAACACGAAACGGCCGTCAAACGGCAGGCCGAGCGCCTCACGCGCTGCGGCGCGGTCGAGCAACTCATCCTCTTCGAGCACGCACACAGGCGGCACCAGCGCGCGCGTGCCGCCTCCCTTCAGCGTCGTCTCGCTTTGCTGCGCGCCCAGTTCGCCCGGCTGAACGACGAGGTCGAACAACGCCTCGTCCACCGGCACTGTCTTGCCGCCCTCTTTCAGCAAACCACGGTTGGACCACACGAGCGCCAGGGAACCGTACGCCTCGCACGCTGCCAGAAAGCCCTGAAACGGCCACGTACCGTCGAACACGATCACATCGGGGCGCACGCGCTCGAGCATCATCCCGAAGCGCACAGCCAACTCGCTATTCCATGCGAATGTCGAACTCGTCGACCAATACGGCGAGACGAAGTAATCCGCCTCGAAACCCATCTCCTCGATCAGCTCGATCGCCGACGCCAACGAAAAGAAAACCGGCCGAGCGCGACCGCGCAGTCGCCGCGCATACGAAAGACAACGATTCAGATGGCCCATTCCAGAGCCGTTCACGTTGAAGAACAATACGCACGGCAGTTGCCGTTCAGGCGAGTCCTGGCAGGCTGATTTCGGATCGCTCATGCGTCGCCGCCGAACAGATCGCGCGTGTACACCTTGTCCGCCACTTCCGCCAGATCGCTCGTCATGCGGTTTGCGACGATCACATCAGCGGAACGCTTGAATTCGGCCAGATCCTTCACGACGGACGAATTGAAGAACGTCGAATCGTGCATGGCCGGCTCGTACACAATGATCTCGACGCCCTTGGCCTTGATGCGCTTCATGACGCCCTGAATGCTCGATGCACGGAAATTATCCGAGCCGGCTTTCATGACCAGTCTATAAATACCTACAACCCTCGGGCTGCGCTTGAGGACACTCTCCGCGACGAAGTCCTTGCGCGTGCTGTTCGATTCCACGATTGCGTGAATCAGGTTTTGCGGCACATCCCGGTAATTCGCGAGAAGCTGCTTGGTGTCCTTCGGCAAACAGTAGCCGCCGTAGCCGAAGCTCGGATTGTTGTAGTGCGCGCCGATGCGCGAATCGAGGCACACGCCTTGGATGATCTGGTGCGTGTCCAGACCGTGCTGGGCGGCGTACGTGTCGAGTTCGTTAAAGTACGCTACGCGCATGGCGAGATACGTATTGGCGAAAAGCTTGATTGCCTCGGCTTCGGTGCTGCCGGTGAAGAGCGTGGGAATGTCCTGTTTGACGGCGCCCTGCTTCAGCAAGTTGGCGAAGACCTCCGCGCGCTCCGAACGCTCGCCGATGACGATGCGCGACGGATACAAGTTGTCGTAGAGCGCCTGACCTTCGCGGAGGAATTCCGGCGAGAAGATCAGGTTTTCTGTGCCCAGCGCCTCGCGCGTGCGATCAGTGTAGCCGACCGGAATAGTCGATTTGATCACCATGATCGCACGCGGATTGATTTCCTTCACTTCGCGGACGACGCTCTCAATCGAACGCGTGTTGAAGTAGTTCGTTTCCGGGTCGTAGTCGGTGGGCGTCGCGATGATCACATAGTCGGCTCCGGCGTAAGCTTCGACCTTGTCGAGCGTCGCGCGGAAGTTGAGCGGCTTGTGGGCGAGAAAATCCTCGATCTCGGTGTCCTCGATCGGTGATTCCTTGCGGTTGAGCATCGCCACCTTCTCCGGAACGATGTCCAGAGCGATTACTTCGTTGTGCTGTGCCAGCAGTACGGCAAGAGAGAGGCCGACATAGCCAGTGCCGGCGATTGCGATTTTCATTTTGATGTCCTTCCAGGGATCGCGTTCAAAAACCCGAATATGAGTATCGGGTTCGGCAGATCATGCTGATCAGATCAATTCGGCGAGACGCAGCCCGCATCCGAAGATGTCTTCGGTATGAGCAACGCGCCACGGCGTAGGGAAGTACGGTCGAGCCGACTCGAGTCATGTGTCTGGTCCGCGCAAATCTGGTGACGCGAAATGGCGCCCCGCCAAAGTCCACGCTTTTTATCGTGATAATGCTGTCCATGCGCTGTCGTGACGACAACCAGGTCAAGGTGAATTGTTCAGGACAGGTTCGCCAGTATACAGGTGTCAAATGATTCATGTCCCGTCGAAATGCATGGATGATTGCCCCGCTTTTCAACGGGGCAGCGGCCGAAACACCGACCGCCAGGCCATCTGGCCAAAAGCTTCTGGCGTCCTGCGGAGGCTCATAAAGGGTAAACTACGGCGAGCTGAGACTCCCTCCATCGCTACCCCGTGGCCAGCACCGTTGCACAAATCATGAAGCCAACGCGAATTACCGCCCTGAGAAATTACCAAGATGAATTTGGAAATAAGATCGTCTACCACGGAAACCACATAACGACGGAGGTTGATATTCAGTTTCACGGCGGAGGCAACAAGCTCGTAGTTGACCCTGACGCCAAGCTCGAGAAGATCGTGGCCGAGTTCAGAGGGCAGGACGCGGAAATTGCCATTGGCGCCTGTAACGCAAGGTGCGCCATTCTTGTCGGCTCCAGGTCCAAGATCTCCATTGGAAGGGGGCTGAGCACGACAGGAACTGTCTATATGACTGCTTTCGAGGGTAGCTCGATACATATCGGTCAAGACTGTATGTTCGCGGGAAATGTCCAGATTCGCGCCGATGACGCACATCCAATCTTCGATGTCGAAAGTGGAATGCGTTGCAATATCGCAATGCCTGTTGTGATCGGGGATCATGTCTGGTTGGGCGAAGGAAGCGTCATTCTCGGGCAGTCAGAGGTCGGCGCGGGTTCAGTAGTCGGAATGCGATCGCTGGTAAAAGGAAAAACGCCAAATAACTGCGTTGTGGCAGGCGTTCCGGCACGGGTCGTTCGCAAGAACATAGCGTGGGAACGGCCTCATCTGAGCAGAGAGTCATTGTTTAACCCCGACGGGACGCTCAAAGCTGTGAACAAAGAATATTGGAACTATTCGGAGGAGTGACGGCCCCTCCGAAAAGCCCGCGCAGTGACGATGCACCCTATCGATGCACCCTATTGATGCATACATGAAGGCAGCAGCGCGGCGAATATTCAATGTGCCGTAACCGCACAGAGAACTGGCGGTTCTGACGTCCACAGCAAAGGGGGCTGACCATACACCCGACTACGCGCCAGGCACCCAGCCCCTCATTCTCTAGGCCACTTCAGGCTCGTTGAGATACCCCTTGATCTCCAGTTCCTTACGGATCGCCACCCACTCATCAGCAAATAGGGTAGACGTTGTAACCCAAGGCTTATCGCTTCCCGCCCAGTGCGCGACAACAGGATCAGCGGCAACCTCGTCAATCTTCATATAGCTCGATCCGTAGAGCTGGTTAAATGCCGTCAAGTCAAACCTGTGCTTGTGCCGCTTATAGCAGACCGGCAGAAAATTGAACTTGATGTCCAGTGTTTTGACGTGCCCATCACACACTTCGTTGAACACATCCTGGTCCATCAGGTTGAAAGTCGTCGAGTTCAGTTTGGCCGCGATGAGTTTGTCCGGCAAATTCTCACTACGCATCCTTGCCAGGTTCATCAGCATCACGCCGCTGTTAAAGTAGCACTCGAAATCCTTGATCTCCTTCCGGTCCGTAACAGGGTTCCACATGTCCGCAACCGCGCACAGGTATTCATCCCCCATACTGGTCGAGAACAATTCAAGCAAGTCCTTCCTGACCATCAAGTCAGTGTCCAGATAAAGAATACGATCAAGATCCCCGAAGATCGATGGGATGATGAACTTGAACATGGCAGAAGGCGATGCCATGCAGTAATTGTCGTTATCTTTGTACTTGTGCAGATTCGCAAACTGAGCGGTCTCAACCTCCTGCACCCTCACCAGGAAGTCGTCACCAGAAAGTGCCTCAAGCACCGCCATTGTTTCCCTCGACCCTTGGGGAATCAGAACAGTGATGGATGGAATCGTCGTTGCGCGCTTGGCCTTTTTGACGGACTCTAGAAAGACCGCTGTGGGGATGACGTACTTCTCATCTGCAATACAGCAGATATCAATATGGGAAGCGAACTTCTTCACCAGCGTTCTCTCGACGCCTTCGCTGTTCTCGAGTTTCTTTGCGGTATACCTCAAATCTCTCAGTGCCCTTTGATCAACCACACTGAGCCAATACTTGATGTCTGGTACGCGCATGGCTTTCAGGCGGTCCTTCACTTCCTCGTACACCAAAAGTGACTTTTCGAAGCTATCTCTCGTGATATTTTTCGTGATGCCGCCATCGTGCTGTCTATAGTAATAGATGGCATGAGTCGCGACGGAAACATTCCCGTGCCCAACGACCATCGCCATGATCGTGAAATAGTTGTCTTCGGATTGACATCGCATCCCGTCCAGATAACCAATACCGTTGCTCGTCAGGAATTCCTTCTTGTAGAGCTTGTTCCAGGATACACCTGTCGTCAGGATGGCCTGTGCGGCGAGCTGCCTGGCGTCGACCTTCTGAAAAGACTCGAACCCACTCTTCTTTTCGACCGGAGGCTTGCCCCCGTCCACCTGCAGGATCTGGCTGGCGACAACCATGTCGCTGCCATTTTGCCGGGCGCTCTCGTACAGATTGCCGATGTATTCCCGGGAAATATAGTCGTCACTATCCACGAATGCGACGTACTGCCCCCTCGCATTCTTCAAGCCGGTATTTCGTCCGGTTGCAGGTCCGCTATTTGGTTGAGTAATGACACGAATCCTGGCGTCCAGTCGTGAATATCTATTCAGAATATCCTTCGTCAGTTCGTCCGTGGAACCGTCGTCAATACACAATATTTCGATTTCCTCGAAATATTGCGCAAGAACGCTATCCAGACAGGCTTCCAGGAATCGACCTGTGTTGAATACCGGGATGATGATCGAGACCTTCGGGCTTCCCTCAACCGTAAAAATCGTCTTCCCCAGTATTCTTTCCCGAATCTCGGGAAAACGGTTATCCAACGTCTGAAGCATCAGATCGTTCTTGCCTTTGCGCACGTTGCCCACCCACAGCGCCGTTTCCTGCGTGCCCGGCACGTGCTGCAGTTCGAAGCTACTGTCTTTGACGACCTGTATCCTGGTGCCCTTCAGCACCGCCATGCCCCAGAACCACAAATCGTCCCCGCTCGGGCAGATGCAAGTGAAGGCATCCCGATCCAAGACTGATTCGTGCAGACTACCTGGGGGATAGAGTACCCCGCCACATCCCGTAAACAGGTGGTCCAACGAAGGCTTCGCGCTTTTTATATCCTTGGCCCAATCTCTGTAAGGAGAGAAATTGCCCTCTTCATCCAGAGATACGCGGTGTGCCCGGTGACAGATAATCGCATCCTGTTCTTGCAGATGCGTGATGACCAACTGGGCCAGCCAGTCCTTCTCGTAGAGAAGGTCATCATCTGCCGTGACGATCGTCTTCTCCGGATATTTTTTCAAAACCGGTATCAGTTTTTTGTACGAGTGAATGTCCTCGCACCATTCGATCAAAAGCCCCGCACGTTTCAACTCCAGCAATTCGCACGGCAGGTCTTTCTCTTTACCCGGAAATTGATCTTCGGCCAGCCAAAGCAGAATCTTTCCGGGTCTGAAGCTCTGCGCCAGAATGCTTTTGATCGTCTCGGGCACGGCATTGATTCTTGCGGGATAGGAAGTCAGTGATACAACGATATCCTGCGCGAAAAGCTCCCGCATGATATCGAATCGGTTATCACTAACAAAGTCGGCGCAAGCTGCCTTGATGTTTTGCACGCTGCCATTCAATTTCTCGAGGCAGAGCACCACATTGGCATAAAAGAATTTGTGCCCGATCTCGCTTGCAAGCTCGTAATATAGCTGCAAGGCGCCACCGTAGTCCCCGGCGCGATAGGCTTTATTTGCTTGATTGACCTTGTTGCTTTGCATTTTTTTAAGTTTGTTAGAAAACAGCTCGCGCGATGTGTTCCTTCAGAGCGCGCTAGTCCGCCGAATGTTGAGTCATATGTCGCGCCGGAATCATCGGCGCGAAAACTTCATCATCCTCAGCCTCGCCCTGTCTCCGGACTGGCCGCCCCCGCGGTCTTTAAAGGAGCAACTTCCAGCAAGCAAGCCTGCTTTTCAAGCTGCTTATATTCGGTGCGGGTGAACGTACGGCCGATCTGCGATAGCCCCCGCTCCCAGGAGGACACGATATCGCGTTCGTCCTGGCGGTCGTAGTCATCCATAAGGAAATGAAAACAGCACGCGTCGCCCAAACCCTGGAGTACCTTGGGCAAAGCGGGATGACGTGCCAAGGGCCCCGTCCTTCCGGGCGGGCCGTCCACCACCACAAGCACTCGCGGTGCGTCCTGATGCAGTTGACCGCGCATCTGCCACAAGGCTTCTTCGCAAGCGTAATAAGGGGTCTCGCCAGTGCGCCATGCTTGCAGCGGAGCCCAGACGACACGCGAGCCTCCCGTCAGGCCGGCCCGTTCCAGGTAGCTTTGCGACTGCCGCTGAAATTGTTCAAGGTGATCAAAGCTCAACAACGGCGCGGCAGGTTGGCCACCGTGCTGCGCGATACGCTCCAATGCCTTGGCCAGGACAAGAGTCGACGTACCGGAACCAAACTCCACTACGGCGTCGTAGCGGTGCTGCTCCAGCAAATGAATCAGCAGCACGCCAAAGTCCGGGCTAATCGCCCAGTTGTGAACATCCGGCAGCAGAACGTCCGGACCCAGATAATTCTGCAGGCGAATGAGCGATTCAATCTGCTTGACGGCATTGCTCATGCCCTGCTTTTGCACATGCTCGATTGTCTTCAACGAGCCTTCGATATGCTCGGTCGCAGATACCAGTTTCACCTGCACTTCCCATTTCTGCTCCAGCGAGGCATTCGCCTGCTTGAGTCCTTCGACTTCTCGAGCGCGTCCTTCCGCAAGCGTCGTCACTTCCTCGCGGCTGCTTAACAGCTTCACCTTCTCCTGCTCCAGCGACTCCTTCGCCTGCCGCAGTATTTCGACTTCCCTGCCGCGTCCTGCCGCGAGCGCCGTCACTTCCTCGCGGCTGCTCAAGAGCTTCGCCTTCTCTTGCTCCAGGGACTCCTTCTCCTGCCGCAGTATTTCGACCTCCCGGCCGCGTCCTGCCGCCAGCGCCGTCACTTCCTCGCGGCCGCTCAACAGCTTTGCTTTCTCGTGCTCCAGCGACTCCTTCGCCTGCCGCAGGATTTCGACTTCCCGGCCGCGCCCTGCCGCGAGCGCCGTGACTTCCTCACAGTTGCTCAACAGCTTCGCCTTCTCCTGCTCCAACGACTCCTTCGCATACCGCAGGATTTCAACTTCCCGGCCTCGCCCTTCCGCGAGCGCTGTCATTTCCTCGCGGCTGTTCAACAACGTCGCCTTCTCCTGCTCCAAAGACTCCTGCGCTTGACGCAGGATCTCGACTTCGCCGCCTCGTCCCTCGGCAAGCGCCGCCACTGCCTCAAGGCCGCTCGACAGCCGAGACATCTCTTGCTCAAGCGATTCGTTCGCGACACGCAGCATTTCGACTTCTCGATGTCGCTCTTCCGCAAGCGCAATCACTTCCTCGCGGTTGCCCCGCAACCTCACCTGCTCCTGCTCCAGCGACTCCTTCGCACGCCGCAGCCCTTCGACTTCCCGGCCCCGCGCTTGCGCGAGCGCCGTCGCTTCCGCGCGGCTGCTTAGCAGATTCAGCTTCTCCTGCTCCAGCAATTCCTTCGCATGCTTCAGGCTGTTCAGCTGCTTTTCAATTTCAGCGCGCCTCTCCGAAAATTCCGTTTTCCGCCTCGCGTCGCTTTCGCGAAGATGTTTCGCTTCCCGGCACAGTTGACCCGCCTGACGCGCTTCAGATTCGCTGAACTGAGTATTCGGCGACACGATGTCCAGCAGCGCCTCTGCCTCGATCAAACTACCTGCTTCGTGCATCCTGAAAGCGAACCACTTCAGCCGATAGGGTTTCGGGTCGAGTACATATGCCCGATGTGCCGCTTCGGCTGCCGCGGCGCGATCGTCGCTCATCAACTGGCGAGCCAAAACCGTGTAGGCGCTGGCGCGCATGGCGGGCGAAAGGCCAACTTTCGCCAACAGGTTTCCGACTGAATCAAAGCCGCCGTCGCGATACGCCGCAACGACCTTTTCAAAGCCCTTCCCGCCAATCGATTTGGGGGGCAGTTTCCGGCGCGATTCAATCCAGATTTTTCCAACCTTGGTCGGCACCGAGACCAGCGCTGTTAGCGAATCCGCGCTTTTGACCAGAATGTCGCCAAGCTTGGCATTCAGTCCATTCTGCGTCTCCAGTCGATGAACTTCCCTTAGCGCTTCTACCAAAGCCTGCAAACGACGGTTTTCCGCCAGAACACCCGGCAATTCCTCATCGACCCAACGCTTCCCGCCCAGGCTGCCATGCGGGCTCTCAGTTCGATTCTTTTCGAGCGCCTTGCCACGCAAATGACCGTTCTCCAGCTCTTCCTGAACCTGGTAAAGCTGGTGAAGCAACAGATCGTTCTCTGCCTTCAGTTCCTTGAGTTCAATCTCAAGGTCAAGCTGACTATTTTGATTTATTGTCATTTCGTGTTCTTCCAGATGCCACGGGTGTCAATTAGCCTCTGCCGTCCTTTAAGGTCGGGTCTGGTATTCCTGAAGTCAGTGTGGTCAACGAGCAAAACAAGAATGTGAGCATCCAGAATTGCTTCGTTCAAGGTCATCAGAGTCACCTGCATATTTCTTAAACTATCGGGCAGAGTTTGTAGATTAGGCTCCACAACCCTCAGCTGCCCCGCATGTCGTTCAGCCAGGATCTGCGTAATTTGCAGTGCAGGGCTTTCCCGCAGATCGTCGATATCGGCCTTGAATGTGATGCCCAGGCACGCAATACGAATATCCCGAGCGTTGAGACCACAACCAGTCAGCTCGTCAACGGCTTGCTCCACCTTGCGAATCACCCAGTCTGGCTTTGCATCATTGACTTCACGCGCCAAACGAATCAGCTTCGCGTCTTCAGGCGTGCTATCCACGATGAACCAGGGATCGACAGCAATGCAATGCCCGCCAACTCCACAGCCGGGCGACAAAATGTCAACGCGAGGATGTCGATTCGCCAGTTTGATCAATTCCCAGACGTTGATGCCCTGCTGGTCGCAGATCATCGAAAGCTCGTTGGCGAAGGCGATATTGGTATCGCGGAAACTGTTCTCGGCCAATTTGCACATTTCCGCGGTGCGCACATCGGTAGCGATGCACTCCCCTTGCACAAATAGCCGATAGAACGCGATCGCAGCCTGAGAGCACCTTTGCGTCATGCCGCCAATCACGCGATCGTTGGCAACGATCTCGTGAACAATGCGGCCTGGGAGCACACGTTCAGGGCAATAGGCGATGCGGATATCGGACTCTTCACCCGCCTGCTGCGGAAAACTGAGGTCCGGCCGCGTATCGGCCAACCAGCCCGCCATCTTTTCGGTCGTACCAACCGGCGATGTGGATTCGAGTACGACCAAGTTTCCTTTCCTCAGCACAGGAGCAATCGCCTTAGCGGCCGATTCGATGTAACTCAAATCAGGGCGATGCGCATGCGTCAGTGGCGTCGGTACCGCGATAAGGAAGACATCGGCGGGTTCGGGGCTCGTTACAGCATGTAGATGACCGCTGCCCACCGCGGCGTGAACCAAAATGTCCAGCTCCGGCTCAACGATGTGGATATCCCCTCGATTGATCGTATCGACGACGTGCTGGGACACATCCACCCCAACAACTCGCTTCTTGCGCGACGCGAGCACGGTAGCGGTGGGCAGGCCGATATAGCCGAGACCCATGATGCAGATCGTATTCAACATGCGCGCACCAGAATATCGCGGATACGCTGCGCCGCTCTGCCGTCGCCGTAGGGATTGCCTGCCCGCGCCATGGACGCATAGGCCGCCGGATCATCGAGCAAGCGGCTTGCTTCCATGACGATGGTGGCCTGGTCCGTACCGACAAGCCTGACCGTGCCCGCAGTCACGGCTTCTGGCCGCTCTGTTGTTTCGCGTGTCACAAGTATTGGCTTCCCGAGCGACGGCGCTTCCTCCTGCACTCCGCCGGAATCCGTAACAAGCAGTGCGGCTCTCTTCATGAGATAGACGAATGACGGATAGTCTTGCGGCTCAATCAAGAATATGCCTGGGACATTCCCAAGGAGCCGGTGAACCGGCTGCTTCACGTTTGGATTCAGATGAACCGGATAGACGATTTCAATGTCTCCGCGCTGCGCAATCTCCACCAATGCACGACAAACGGCCTCGAGGCCAGCACCAAAGTTTTCCCTGCGGTGCCCGGTGACGAGAATCAAACGCTTATTCCGGTTCAGGAAAGCAAAGCGCGCCTCTAGTTCGTCGTGAAGCACGACATCCTCGTTCAATCTCTTCACCGTGTTCAAAAGCGAATCGATAACCGTATTGCCGGTAACGTGAATTCTCTCGGCGGCGATGCCTTCTCGCAGCAGATTGTCTCGGGCATCCGGCGTCGGCGCGAAATGATATTTCGCCAAAACACTCGTGAGCCTGCGGTTTGCCTCTTCAGGCCACGGCGCCGATAGATCGCCCGTACGAAGCCCCGCCTCGACATGGCCCACACAGATCTGCCGATAGTGCGCGGAGAGCGCTGAGGCCAGTGTCGTCGACGTATCGCCCTGCACGAGAACGAGATCCGGCTGAGCCTCGCCCAGCACGGCGTCCAGTCTCGTCAGCACTTTGCTGGTCATGCCCAGAAGCGTCTGATCCGGCGCCATGATGTCGAGATCGTAATCAGGACAAATGCCAAAGAAAGCCAGCATCGAATCCAGCATCCGGCGGTGCTGCGCGGAAACGCAAACTTTTACGTCAATCTTTGATTCGCTCTTCAAAGACTCGATCAACGGCGCCATCTTGATTGCTTCTGGCCGTGTTCCAACGACAATCAGGGTTTTCATTCCGACCATTTAGTTTGTCCTTAGCAGGAACCACTACGAGTGCTGATGCGGTTCAGCAGGTCAATCGACGTGATCGAGGATGATGCTCTCGGTCAGCTTCAAGGCACCCACCACCGCGAGTCCGACGAGCAAGGTGACCAGCGCGCTATACAAGCGCGCGGGCTCCACCGGATAACCTGGCCTCGTCGGCGACTGCAGCACCGAAACCATCTTCAAGGTACGGGCTGCATCGATACGGCCCTGCTCCAATGCGGACAGCGCCGTTTTGTATAGATCCGTGGCAAAACCAACCTGCATCTGCAAGCGCTGGAACTCCTCGACCGTGTAGTTCAGCGTTTTCTTTGACGGGGAGGCCAATTCCGCTCGTCTTTGCGCAATCTGCTGCTCGATGGCGGCAAGATTTTTCCTCAACATCACGACGACGGGCTGATTAGCGTTCAACGTCGAGGGCAAGGAATCGAGTTGCATCTGCACGGCAGTTTTCTGCGCTTCGAGATGGTCAATCAAGGCATTGAGACTCTGTGCCGTTGTTTCCGGTGCGACCAGCCCTTGATGATTCTGGAAATCAATCATGGTTTGCGTGTCGTCGAGCAGACGTTCGTGCGTAACCGTGACTTCATTGGTCAGAAAATCAACCTGAGACTGAGCGAGTCGATGGCTGATCAGGTTCATCTGTGCCTCACCCTCGTGGATCATGAACTCGACGATCTCACGCGCAGTCTTGGCATCGTATGCCTGCACCTGGATATTGATCACACCGTTGTACTCGTCGTATTCAATATCGACACGCGAGAGCCAATACTGATAGAACCATTCAATCGGCTCGTTCTTGAACAGCATGCGAGAAATGGGATCGTGCCGCCACCCGCTGTAATGCGAACGCAAATCGAATGCTGCATCCAATTTCTCCAGCATGTCCAACGATAGGAGATACTGGGTCAGCAGCAATTGATCGCTACTGTTTGGACCAGTGGCACCGCCGAGTCCTGCAATGCTCGGCGGCAAACTCACCTGTGGACCACTGATCTGATCGGTCCGTTGGACGACCACAATGGCGTTGGAAACATAACGGTCCGACGCAAAAAACAACCAGTACGGAACGGACAGAACCGTATACGCAATAACCAGTCGCACGAGCAACCTAAAAGCCTTGACCGAAAACAGCGCTTCCTTGCATCGACCGGAGAACGTGCCCAATCTAGCAATCACACCCGAGTTAGCGCGCAACAATGAATCACTCATGCCAGAAGATTATCCTTATATGCTTTCATGCCATCTTCGAGATCGTCGAACCAGTGCGCCTGGCCGTTGTGGATCCAGATAGCCGACTGACAAAACTGTTTAAGTGTATTTTCGTCATGCGAGACCATGATGACGCTTGCCTGGTCTGTCTTGTTTTTAAAAGCTTCGGCGGCTTTTTTTCGAAATTTCGCGTCGCCCGCCGCGGTCACTTCATCCGAGATGTACACCTCGAAATTGAAGGCCAACGACATCGCAAACTGGAGGCGCGAGCGCATGCCGGACGAGTAGGTCTGCACGGGTTCGTCAAAGGACTCCCCCAGTTCAGCAAAGTCCTGAATGTAGGCAATACGATCGGCCAGTTCATCCTGGTGGCCGTGAATCCGGCACACGAATTTTGCGTTTTGCCGGCCAGTCAATGTCCCTTCCAGGCCTGCTCCACCCATGGGCCAGGACACCTTGCAACGTCGCTGAACGCGCCCTTTGGTCGGAAAATCGATTCCGCCAATGATACGCAACAGCGTCGATTTACCGGCGCCATTCCTCCCAATCAAGGCGACACTGTGCCTCGAGGGGATCGTAATATTGACTCCATTCAATATCCATTTCCCGGCGCCATGCTCGCCCTGGTAGCGCTTGTGAACGTTTTCCACAATGATCATCGCATCACCAGCTTTCTGGAGAACCGCTTGTATAACATCAGCCCCAGAAGCATCAGCCCCAAAGCCCATGCGTAAACATAGCCAAGGCTCACACCTTTGAGTGCGATGTAATTTGGGTAATAGCCCAGCCGCATCAACTCAACACCATCGACAATTGGATTGGCAACGGCGATGTACTGATAAGGCTCTGGAACAAATGACGACAGCGGAAGCAATGCCCCCGACATGTAATACAGCGGCAGATAAAGAATTTTAAAAATATGGTCGATTTCGGGCACGAATCGCATCACGACGGAGGTGACCAACCCGAATCCCAGTCCCAATAACCACAGCGCAAAAATTGCCGCAAACAGTAGCAAAGGATCCTGCGGAAGCCAGATGGGATTCTGTGTGCTCAACGTTATGCCGTGCCCCGACACGATCACCAGTGCCATGATCACGATGCCGATCGGCACCATCAGAAATAGTTCAAGCGTTGCGCGCACGATCGCGACATCGAACGGTTTGACTTGCCGATAAGCAAAAAAAGCCCGATTCGAGTCGATTCCATGCAACACCTGCGTCCACGTACGACGCCAGAGCAAGAATCCGATGAAGCCCGCGACAATGAACATATTGACCCCCATTCCACCGACCTGGTGAATGTGGAATGTCACGAAGCCGAATGCATGCAATCCGATGTAGATAATTGGCTCGATCAGAAGCCAGAGCCACGCAGCACGGGCTTCAAACAGGCGATCGAGCGCCTCGCGCAAAAACATTGCGCGCCAAACCGAGAATGTGATCTCAAATGGCGTACGAATTCTTTGCGTCATTCCGTCTTACTGGAAATCGTGGGTAAAGGCCACCGTCGGATCGGCCACCATGACGACATACGTAAGGAATTTCCGGAACTCCGCGCCAGGCGAATTCGACACGTAAATAACGTCGTGATTCTGAACCGGGAAATTCTGCGTGACAAAGAATGCCGCCGGATCGCGCAGATTGATCTCATAGACGACCGGCACCTTGCCGTTGCTGGCCTTGATCGACGGATCCGTATTGGTCACGAGCTTCGCGTCTTCAAAGCGGAACACGAAGACGCCGCGTGCGTCCGCGCGACCGTCGTTCAAGCCGCCCGAGCGAGCCAGCGCCTGCGCCAGCGAAATACCCTGCGCTTCAAACGGAATCTCGTCGTTCTTGCCTGTTGCTCCGAGTACCGAGAACGTCAACGGCTGGAACAGCGCCGTCACGACGTCGCCCGGTTCAAGCAGCACATTTTGCTTAGGGTCACGAATCACCGCGTCAAGCGGCATGGTGGCCGTCGTATTACCGCGCGAGAGCTGCACGGCCATGTGGCTAACCGGCTGCTTGAATCCACCCGCAAATGCGAACGCGTCCAGCAGCCGCTCGCCCTTCGGCGTGAGCGGCATCATCGCACTGGTGTTGACTTCGCCCACGATCGTGACATTCGAGGCATTGTTCTTCGCCACTCTCACGAGCACCTGCGGCTGGTTCGCCTTGCCCTTGAGATGGCCGACGATACTGGCCTCGATTTGCTCCGTCGTGCGCCCGGCCACGCTGACGCGGCCTGCAAAGGGAATAGTGATCGTGCCGTCGGCGGCGACCATTTGCGTAGGCAGAGTGACGCTGCTCGCCCCCGCCGAGCCGAGCGACGGCAGCGAAACCTGTGCCGTCGAACCAAACAGCATCGCGGGCGGCGTTTCCCAGATCGTCACCTCGATCACGTCACCCGGACCGATCTCGTAGTTGTTTCCCGTCGTGCTCGCGAACTTGGTCGAGAACTGCCCCAACTGCTTGGCGTCCGCGAGCTTGCGTGCCAAGGCATCGTTGACATCCACCACCTGGATGCCCTCAACGCGCCCCGAGTCATGCTGCTCCAGAACCTGCTGACGACTCGCGCCAGAAGTCGGTATCCAGTCCGGAAACGTCCCACACCCCGAAAGCACCAACGCTGCAGGAATACACACTGCCAAAAAATTCTTCTTCATGAATGCTCAAATCTGGTCACGAATTACCCGCAAGCCTTGCCACCGCCGCAACCGTGCGGCTGATCTGCTCCGGCTCATGCGTCGAACAAATGAAAAACCGCAAGCGCGCCGCTTTCTCCTCAACGGCGGGATAAAAAATCGGCTGCACGTTAATACCTTCTTCGAATAGCGCGTTCGCCCACTGCGCGGCCTTAAGCGAACTGCCCGTAATAACCGGCACAACCGCATAGCCCGCGCTCGTACCGGTATCGAGCCCGGCCGCGCGTGCCTCCCTTAGAAACTGACTGCCGCGCGCCTGTAGTTGCGCAACACGCTCGGGTTGCGCAATCAGACATTCCAGCGCCGCGAGCGAAGCTTCGGCAAGCGCCGGCGCCAAACCCACGCTGTACAGAAAACCAGGCGCCAGATGGCGCAGCATGTCGGCCAGTGGCTGACAGCCCGCGATAAAACCGCCGCAGCCAGCAAGCGTCTTGCTCATCGTGCCCATCCACAGATCGACACGGTCGGACGCCACACCGCAGTACTCGCGAATCCCCCTGCCCGTCGAACCGAGCACACCCAGCGAATGGGCTTCGTCGACCAGCAGGAACGCGCCGTGACGCTCCTTTACTTCGCAAAAGCGCTGCAGGTCGGGAAGATCGCCGTCCATGCTGTACAGGCCTTCGATCGCGATCAGCACGTTGCGATACTCGCCGCGCACGCGCGCAAGCAGTTCGTCGAGTACCTGCCAGTCGTTGTGCGCGAAACCAAGTCGCTTCGCACCGCTCAACTGAGCGCCCTGCACAATGCTGTTGTGTGCGAGCGCGTCATGAACGATCAGGTCGCCGGGACCAAAGAGCGCACCGATCACGGTCACGTTGGTCGCATGGCCGCTCACGAACGCGACGCAATCATCCGTTTCGTAGAACGATGCAAGCGCGCGCTCGAGTTCACGATGCACGGGCCGCTCCCCCGCAACGATGCGGCTCGCCGAAGCCGACGTACCATACCGGTCAATAGCCGCCTTGGCGCGCGCCGCGATCATCGGTTCGCCCGCCAGCCCGAGATAGCTATAGTTCGCGAAATTCACATACTCGCGCCCGCCGATCTGCGTCGTCGCACCCGCAATGCCGTCGTGCACGCGAAAGAATGGCGACTCAACGCGCAGCGTCTCGCCCATCTCGCGCATCAGCTTGACCTGCTGGAATTGCGGCATCGCTTCGAAGCGGCTGCGCGACGACAGCGTCTGTGCGGCCCGCACCGCCTTCGCGTCGGGCCCGCTGGGCGTCGTGACCGCATCGGTCGCGCGCTCCAGTTGGCGCTTCAGCGCTTTGGCCGCCAGTTGCTGGCGTAGTGTTTCCCCGAGTCCCATGTAATCCGATCTAACTTGTTTGTTCAGCGCGAGCGTATTACGCGTACGCCTCGACCCACTCATACGCGCCGGGCGTGCCCAGCAGCGCGGCGAGCAGCCGGTAATTCATTTCATGCGTCGGCCTCCGCGCGGTGACGTGGGCAAGCAGCGGCGCTCCCGCGAGCGCGAGATCACCGACCAGATCGAGCACGCGATGGCGCACGAACTCGTCGGGCTGGCGCAGGCCGCCCACCACACGCTTGCCGACGATCGACGCCGTACACGACGTCCGCGCGCCGCGCAGGATCGGCACGCCGCGCAGATAGCCCACGACGATCGCGGGCACGGCCCACTTGATCTGGCCGTAGGACCGCGATGACGCAATTTCCTCGGCAAAAGCGCGCGGCGTCATGCGGCCGTGCCATTCCATATCGCCGAAACCCTTGAGGTCGTTGTTATGCACGCTGAAAGCGTAGTCATCGGCCGGCTCGACGCGCATCTCGCGACGTGCCGCACCCTCGCCGTCAACAACACTCACTGCCTTGAGCACGCGCAAGAAGCGCTTCGGCTGCGGGAGCGCGGTGCGCCCGCACGCCTTGATCGCGTCAATCCAGGGCTGCGCGCTGCCATCGAGAATCGGCACCTCTTCGGCGTCGAGTTCGACGACCGCGTGATCGATCTCGCAAGCGAGCAGCGAAGCGAGCAGATGCTCGACTGTGCGCACGCCGAGACCATCATTCGCGCGCAGCATCGTGCAGAGAGGCTGACCCTGGCGCAGCGCCGGATTCGCAGCCACCGTGCCGAGTTCCCGCCCTTCGCGCATACGGCGAAACACGATACCGTGCCGCTCGCCAGCAGTCGCAGTTGCTTCGACCGGCAGAATGCGCACGTTCACGCGCCGCCCGGTGTGCAGGCCGTGCCCCGACAGTTCAAGCGTGCGCGCCAGCGTGCCCTCGCTCGCCTGCCAACCCGCAGGCAGCTTCACTCCGCAAATGCCGGCGTCGACGGACATGCCTCGTCTCCCTGTTGATCCTGATCGTTGTTTCTGTTGCGCTCAACAAACGCACGCACCTCGCTCTCGTCGAGCGCGTGGCGCGCGGCCAGCGCCGCGACTTCCTCGTTCACATCATCCGCCGCGCGCGACCCTCCTTCCGCTCCTTCGCCGTCTTTATCGATCATGTCGACGATACGCAGCGCGAGCGTATGCACGGTCGCGCCTTCGGCAATCGCCATGATCGACAGCTTCACGCCGAACGATTCCTCGACCGCCATCCCGAGCTCCATGCCCATCAGCGAGTCCATACCGAGGTCGAGCACCGAGCGGTCGAGTGCAATGCTTTCCGGTGACATGTGCAGAATGCGCGCGATGTGCCCGCGCAGCGCGGTCTCGACCAGCGCGACCGCTTCGGCCTTCGGCAACACGCGGAGTTGTTCCAGCAGCGCGCCATCCTCGTTCGCCGTCTCGGCCGCGCCGCCGCCTCGTAGCGCCATGTAGCGGCGTGCCTGCGCAGCGGGCATGCCGCGCGAGATCGCCGCCCAGTCCAGACGCACCACGGCCTCGCCGGTCACGCCGTTCGCAAGCGCGCGTTCGAGCGCCGCCATCGCCTCGCCGGAGGTGATCGACGCGCCGCCGATGCGCGCCTGCAGCGCCTCGCGCGTCACGCTGTTGCGCGCAAGGAATCCCACGTCCTCGATCGGCCCCCACGCCATGAAGGCGGCGTGCAGTCCCGCCGCCCGACGATGTGCAACGAGCGCTTCGAGGAATGCGTTGGCCGCCACGTACGCGCCCTGGCCCGGATTGCCGAGATAGGTCGTAGCCGACGAGTACAGCACGAAGAAGTCGAGCGCGCAGTGCCGCGTCGCGCGGTGCAGGTTCCATGCGCCCGCAACCTTCGGTTCGAACACGATGGCCATGCGAGCGTCGTCGATGTTGCTCAGCAGACCGTCGTCGATGCGCATTGCCGAGTGCAAAACGCCTTTGAGCGGCGTGCCGCGCGCTTCGATGGTCTCAACGAGACGGTCGAGCCCCGCCGCGTCAGTCACGTCGCACGACACCACCGTCACGGTGGCACCATGCTCGGCGCGCCAGCGTTCGAGTTCCTGCTGCTTCGCCACATCGAGCTTGCCGCCCCGGCTCGCAAGCGTAATGTGACGTGCGCCGCGTGCGATCATCCAGCGCGCACTCGCGTACCCAAGACCGCCCGTACCGCCGACGATCAAGTACGCTGCCTGCGGATCAAGACTCAGCGCAGGCTGCACGACACCGCGCGTGGGCGCAGGCGTACCAGACGGATACGTGACGAGCACCTTGCCGATCTGACGCGCCTGCTGCATGTAGCGGAACGCCTCTTCGGCGCGCGCGGCCGGGAATGCGCGATACGGCAACGGATGCAGCACGCCGCTCGCGAAGAGCGTCATCACTTCCTCGAAGAGACGCGTGGTGAGTTCGGGCAGCACGCCCATGAGCTGGTCGGCGTCGATGCCGAAATAGCTGATGTTGTTGCGGAACGGCCGCAGGCCGATCTGGCTGTTCTCATAGAAGTCGCGCTTGCCGAGTTCGAGGAAGCGGCCGAACGGGCGCAGCGTGTCAATGCCGCGCACCATCGCTTCGCCAGCGAGCGAGTTCAGCACGATATCGACGCCCTCGCCGTTCGTGCAGCCGCGCACGTCGTCGGCGAATGCAAGACTGCGCGAGTCGAACACGCGATCGGCGCCGAGCAGGCGCACGAACTCGCGCTTCTCTGCGCCGCCCGCCGTGGCGAACACTTCCGCGCCGAGATGACGGGCGATCTGGATCGCCGCGATGCCGACGCCGCCCGCGCCGCCGTGCACGAGCACGCGTTCGCCGCGGCGCAGCCGCGCGAGTTCGCACAGCGCGTAGTACGCCGTGAAGAACGTGGTGGGAATCGTGGCAGCTTCTTCGAAAGAGAGGGCCTCGGGCTTGCGTGCGATCGCGCTCGCACGCGTGACCACGCGCGTCGCGAACGAAGCAGGCGCGAAGCCGAGCACCGCGTCGCCGGGCGTCAGCCCTTCAACGCCCGCGCCAACGCGCACGATGCGGCCCGAGAGTTCCATGCCGATCGTCGCGCCCGCGAAACCGGTCTCGACCGCCTCGTCGGAAAGCAACCCCATCGAATACATGACGTCGCGGAAGTTCAGACCGGTCGCCATTGGCGCGATCTCGACTTCACCGGGATTCAGCTCGCGCGCGGGCAACGCGAACCATTCGAGGTTGCGCAGCGAGCCGGGCATGTCGAAGGCCAGCACGGCAGGCGCGGTTCCGGCCTGCGGTTCAAGCGCGGATTCGTCGCGCGACGTCTGTCGTTCGGCCGTTTGCGCCGGCAGCATGCGCGGCACGTAGCGGCCTTGTGCCGCAAGCAGCACTTCTTCCTCGCCGTCGTCGTGCGTGAGCGCGTGCGCCAGTAGCGTGACGGCCTCGCCGTTCGCCGACGCGACGTCGATCAGGCGCAGCGCAAGCGCCGGATACTCGTTCGCCATCACGCGGCCAAGACCCCACAGCGTCGCCTGCTCGGGCTGAGCGGCGCCCGCCCCAAGACCGAACGGCGCACCGCCACGCGTCACCACGCACAGGCGCGCTTGTGCGACGGCGCGTGCGGCATCGATTTCGCGCACGAGCGACGCGAGCGCAAGCGCACCACCCTGCTGCGCGCGCATGACGTCGGCACCGCTGGCGTCAGCGAGCGGCGCAAGCGGCGCGAGGAACACCATCTGCGCTTGCGTATTCTTGCGTTCGAGCCATGCGGCCGCCTCACGCGCGGGCACCGATTCGATCTGGCAGCCCAGACGAGCAAGTTCTTGCGCGAGTGCGGTACCGAACGCATCGTCGCCGTCCTGCACGATCAGCCAGGGCTGCGCATCGGCCCCACTGGTCTGCGTCTGCGGGATGGCGGACGGCTTGCGCGCGACGATCAGTGTCGGCGCGCCTTCGAGATCAAGGCCCTGCTCTGTATGGCGGGCAACGTCCTGCAGGCCAGCGCGTTCGCAAAGCGACTGGAGCGCGGCCGGCGAGAGAGCGCCATAAGCCTGCGCGGCAGCCTCGTGACCCGCTACGCCAAACACGATGTCTGCGAAACGACTACGGTGCGCATCGGCGAGCACGACGAGGCCGCCAGGAGCGAGCCGTTCGGCGATCGCTTGCAGCGCGGCGAGCGGATCGGTCTGCTCGCCAATCATACGGTTGACGACGATCACGTCGAACGGCGCGGCGTCACGGCAATGCGCGAAAAGCGGCTCGTTTTCGCCGAGCAGCAGCGTCTGCACATGAGCATGCGCTTGCCCGTCGAGCGCGGCGAGTTGCTGATACATGCCCGCCAGTACGTGCTCGCACTGCGAGGCCGGCACGTCGATGTCGAGCGGTTGCAGCACTTCGCCGCTCGTCGCCCCAATCTCCAGCACGCGCAGGCGGCGCGCCCCCGGCCAGGTTGCAAGCGCTTCCTTTACGCAGGCGGCGAGCATCGCGCGCGCATGAGCCCACGTGGGCGAGGCGTCGAAGAACTGCTCGACGAGGCTCCGCCCGGTCGGCGAGAGCAGCGCGGTCGCGGCGACGCCGGTTGTCGCTTCGCGGAGCACACGAGGCAGCGCAGCACCAACGTGAGCCAGCAGCGTCAATTCGGCGACGTGGCCCGGTGACGCCGCCAGCACGTCCCGCCACAGTGCATCGTGCGCGGGCATCGCCGTGCACGCCGCGTCGTCACGCACGAGACGTTCACCCTCGAAACGCGCAAGACCGTCTTCCACGACGATCTGAGCGAGGCGTGCGAGAAGCGGCGCATGCGCACCATTCACCAGGGCCGGCAGCTTCGGCTGCGCAAACGCATCGAGCGCATCGAGTGCGTTCAGCGCGTGCAAGCCCGCGAGCACATCGAGCAGCGGCAGCGTTTCGGTCAAATGACGCGCGCGTTGCGCGCCGTCTTCCTGTAACGCGAGGCGAGCGCTCGCACGCTCGACGAGCGCAGCCGGCGCAGGCAACGCGGCGGCCGTGAAGTCGCCAGGCAACGGCCGCGCCTCGAGCGCGTAAGCGAAACGCGCCGGCGCGGCGTGGCGGCGGCTCGTCAGGTCGACGCGACGGAAACGGCACGCAGAAAGACGCGCGACGATTGCATTGTTGGCGTCAAGGAATTCGAACGACGCGACGAGCGAATGTGGACTGCGACGCTGCACGCGCGCGAGCACGCGGCGCACCGAGTCGCCGCGCAGGAAATCGACGCGGCCAATCTGCACCGGCACGAAAGCCGCGCGCGCGTCGTCGGACGCTGCACCCGACTGGCCGAGAATCGCGAAGAGCGGATGAAAGCCGCTGTCCATCAGCGCGGGATGCAGCAGCCAGCCGGACAGTGCCTGCGCGCCGCTAAGCGCTTGCGGCGCTTCGAAGTCGGCGAGCGCGTCGTCGCCCTGGACCTGAACCGTGCGCACCCAGCGGAACGCCGGGCCGTAGCTCAAGCCGATCGCGGCGGCGCTAGCGTAGAGCGCGTCGCCGCGCATCGCGGGACTCGCTTCGAGGCGTGCCAGTACTGACTCATCAGCCACACTCTGGGCGTCGAGCGTGCTGCCGCTTTCGAGCAGGCGGCCCGTCACGTTGAGGTTCCACGGACCGTCGCTCATCCGTTCGCGCGTTTCGATCGTAAACGACGCGGTGCGTGCGTCGATCACGAAGCGGAACAGCTTCGCGTGCTGCGGCTGGAACACGACCGGCATGCGAATCTCGACGTTCTCCAGCGCAACGTCCGATGTGCGGAAAAACACGCGCGCCGCAGCCAGCGCCATCTCAACGTAGCCCGCGCCCGGAAACGCGACGCCACCGTCGACGACGTGATCGGCGAGCATCGGCACGCGCTGCGGATCCAGCTGGTTTTCCCACGCGAACGCGTGTTCGTGCAGACGGTAGCCGAGCAGCGGATGATCGACGCGGCGGTTCACGAGGTTGTAGCCCTCGGCGGTCGCCTTCTGCCAGTGGCGCTCGCGCTGCCAGGGATAGGTCGGCAACGCAATGTTTGACACCGGCGACGCGAGCGGCACGAAACGGTCGAGATCGACAGCAGCGCCGTGCGCGACGGCCAAGAGCATCGAATGTTCGAGCATCTCCGCGCTGTCGTGATGACGCTTGAGCGTGGGCACGACGGCGCCGGCGAGCTTCAGGCTCGTGAGCGTCTGCTTGACGTAGTGGCGCAGGATCGAGTGCGGCGCGATTTCGATGAACACGCGCACGCCCGTCTCGACGAGACCCGCGACCGCTTCGTGGAAGCGCACCGGCTCGCGGATGTTGCGCCACCAGTAACCTGCATCGAGTGCAACACCGGAAAGCGTGCTGCCAGTGACGGTCGAGACGTAGCGCTTCGCACCTTCGCGCGGCGCAAGATCGGCGAGACCGACGCGTACGACGGGCTCGATTTCGTCCATGCGGCTGCTGTGGAACGCGTAATCGAGATCGAGGATCTGGAAGAAGCTGCCGTTCGCGTCGAGCGAAGCGCCAATCGCCGCAAGCCCTTCGGAGGAACCTGCGAGCGTGACGGCTTCGGGGCTGTTGGTGCCGGCCACTTCGACCACCGCGGTAAGCCCAAGTCGCGCGATCAACTCTCGCGCTTCAGATTCGCCGATGCCGGCGGCGGCCATCTTGCCGGTGCCGCGCGTGAGACCCTGCGCCGCACTGCGAATGCGGATCACGCGCACGGCTTCGGCGAGCGTCAGCGCACCCGATGCCCACGCGGCCGCGATTTCGCCGACGCTGTGTCCAACCGCCGCGTCGAAGCCGATGCCGCGCGCTTCGAGCGCGCGCGTGATGCCGACCTGGATCGCGAACAGCAATGGCTGCGCGTTCTCCGTAGCGGCGAGCCATTCGGCGCTCGCACCGGCGCACAGCACAGCAACGAGCGAGTCGCTGCCGTCGGCGCACCACAGCGCATCGACTTCGTCGAGCGCGGCTCGGAATACTTTGTCTTCCGCGTAAAGCTGCTTGCCCATGCCGGCCCACTGGCAGCCGTTGCCCGCGTAGACGAACGCCACCTGGGCGCCCGACTCCACGGCTTCGCCGCGCGCGACGTATGCGGGCAGCGCCTGATCGGACGAATCCGCGATCAACTCGAGAGCAGCATGGCCTGCGTGCGAATCAGGCGGCGCGATTACCACGCGCTTTTCCAGCCATTGACGACGTCGTGCAGCGCTGGCCGCGAGCGCGGCCCACTCGACACCTTCGTCGAGACGCGCAAGATAGCGCGCGGCGAGCGCAGCAATCGCTGCCGGCGAGCGCGCCGTGAGCACGAGCGGTGGCAATGCCGCGTTGGCCTTGACTGCCTCAAGCGACGCCGGGGGTGCGGCTGCGTGTGCCACTTCCGCGAGCACAACGTGCGCGTTGGTGCCGCCGAAGCCGAACGAATTGACGCCGACCGTCAACGGCGCGCCATCTCGGCGCGCAAGCGGCGTGAAGCGGTCGACGACGCGCAGGCGGCCGCCTTCGAAATCGATGGCTGGGTTCGGCGTTTCGAAATGAAGCGAGCGCGGCACCGCACCGTGCTTCAGGCAAAGAATCGCCTTGAAGAGGCCCGCCATGCCCGAGGCGGTTTCGAGGTGGCCGATGTTAGTCTTGACCGAGCCGATCAGCAGCGGATCGTCAGAGGGGCGGCCGCCTGCGACAGCCTCGATCAGCGCGCGCGCCTCGATCGGATCGCCAACCGCGGTTCCAGTGCCGTGCGCTTCCAGATAAGCGAGCGAGCGCGGATCGACGCCCGCGCGGCGGTAAACCGTGCGCAGCAGCTCGGCCTGCATCGCTGTCGTCGGCACGCTGATGCCGCCGTGCGAATGACCGTCGGAGTTCACACCCGAACCGGCGATGACCGCGTGAATCGTGTCGCCGTCCGCGAGTGCGCGATCGAGCGGCTTGAGCAGCACGAACGCACCACCTTCGGAGCGCACGTAGCCGTCGCCGGTCGCGTCGAACGCGCGGCAGCGGCCACGCGGCGACAGCATCGACGCCTTCGCGAAGCTCACGAAAGTGAACGGATGCAGCAGCAGGTTGACGCCGCCCGCAAGCGCCATTTCGGTCTCGCCAGACTGCAGCGCTTGCACCGCCTGATGCAGCGCGACGATCGAAGAGGAGCACGCGGTATCGACCGACATGCTCGGACCGCGCAGATCGAACAGATAGGAAACGCGATTGGAAGCGATGCTGAGCGTGTTGCCCGTGGCCGAGTACGGATCGATCCAGTTCAGGTCGTCCATGCTGCGGTTGCCGTAGTCCATGCTCGCGACGCCGACGTAGACGCCGCAGTCGCGCCCGCGCATCTCGGCCGGACGCACACCGGCGTCCTCGAACGCTTCCCACGCGAGTTCGAGCAGCAGGCGCTGCTGCGGATCCATCTGGGTCGCCTCGCGCGGCGAAATGCCGAAGAACGCGGCATCGAAACCAGCCACGTCGTCGAGCACGCCCGCTGAGAACGTATAGCTCTTGCCCGGCTCTTTTTTGTTCGGGTGCTGGTAGAACGCCGTGCCGAAACGCTCGGACGGCACGGCCGTCACGGCGTCGCGCTCGTCACAGAGCAGTTGCCAGAAGTCTTCGGGCCCTTGAACTCCGCCGGGAAAGCGACATGCCATCCCGACAATTGCGATTTTCCTTTCCATCTTCATGCCGGCATCTGCTGCAAATCGTTCCGCGTATCGGTGTCAACGCCATTCGCGTGCATCATCGCGCGTTGTATCGTGGAGCCGAGCGTCTCGACGCTGACGTCTCGCCGCTTGCCGAGATCGTTCCCGAAGTTGCGCCAAATAAAGTAGTCACTGCGGACTGGTTCCGTTGCGAGCGCATCGAATACGGAACTCAACGCAGGAACGTGGTCACCATAAAAGCACACGACAGTCGGGCGGCCGCTTTCGCGCAAATGATCGGTCAACCGGCCGATCATCGCGTCCGCGTTTTCCACATGCCGGAGGTAGGCGGTCAGGTCGCGCCAGGGCGCGTCGTCTCCCAGCGTGTGCCGCGATCGCGCCTCCCCCTGTGAGACCGTCTCCAGGTGCAACGGGCCGTGGTTTTCCATCGTGATCGCAAAGGCGAACACCGGTCTTTCATCACGGTCCGGCAGGACATCGATGATCTTCTCTGCCACCGCGAGATCCCCAACGTAGGGGCCCACACGAGACGCACTCTCGAAATTCTTGATGTCGAAGAAGCGTTCGAAATGCATATGCTGGAACGCCCGGCGGCGGCCGAAAAAGCTCGCGTGATAGGGATGCACGGCCATCGTGCGATAGCCACCGCGGCTGAAATAACCCGCCAGCGACGCGCACGCCCGGCGCACGAACATATATGGATAAAAGCGCGCGTAGCCCAGTTCGGACGATGTCAAGCCTGTGAGCATCGCGAATTCGCTGCGCATCGTATTCGCGCCCCACGCCGGCACCGTCAATTGGCCTTGCTCGAACGACTCACGCTTCACGCGATCGAAATGCACGTAGGGCGCGCGAGACACAAACTCGCCCAGCCGGCGGGCGTCGAAATACGATTCGCTCTGAATGACGATGACATCGGGACGGACGTCGGGACGACCCACCGCAAATGGACTTGCACGCATGGCGCGAGCGAATGCGCGCCGTTGCGCGCTGCTCAACCCGTTGATCAAATAAGCCACGAATGCGGCGAAAAACCCGAATCGACGTTGATCCGAGAATGGGTGCAGCGTGAGCGGCAACCGGTGAGAGAGCGAGCAACACACGGGCAAAGCCAGCAACGCAACGATAGCCGCGACGCCTCGCTGCGCGATTGCCACAGGGCTCTCGGCGATGAACGCCGCCGCTGCAACCGCAATGCCGAGGAGCACGACGGTGAGTTTGCCGACACCGAGAAACGGCAAATACAGACGTGGATGGGAGAGCGCCTGACTGAAAAGGCTCAAGTCGCTAAAAACTAGTGGCTCGCGCAACGATGCATGTTTGGCGTTGCCGACGACAGCGAGCAAGACCATCAGCACGAGCGCGACACCCGCTGAAAACAATGGCCGCCCCGTCAGCGCGAGGCAAACCGCCGCCACGACAGCAAGCGCCGCCACATGCAGCGTCAGCGCATCTGCTGGACGACGGAGCGACGATCTGGTGACAGCGATCGCTTCAACGACGAAGGAACTTGCGACCATGCCGGCCGCGATTGCAAAACCGAGCAGCACTTCACATATTCCGGCGAGGGACTTGAAACAGGAAACCGAGGATTGTGTCGGCGATAGCGGCCGGCAGCAGACGCAACAACTTGAGCCCAAGTGTCAAGCTGAACGGGAAAGCGATTTCGACTCGACGCCGCGCGAGGCGCTTCTTGATAAACGAGGCGGCCTTTTCGGCACTCCACATGAAGGGCTTGTTGCCAGGGAAGACGTCGCTCATCGCCGTGCGCACGAAACCCGGCATCACGACCGAAATACCGACATGGTCGCGCGCGAGAACCGGACGCACAGAGTCGCAGTAGGCCACGAGCGCTGCCTTGCTCACGCAATAAGCCGGCGAGATCGCCATCCCCCGCAACCCGGCGAGCGAACTGACAATCGCGATCTGGCCACGGCGACGCGTACGCATGCGTTCGATAGCGGGCAGCACCGTATGCAAGGCGCCGTAGAGATTGATATCGACAACTTCGGCAGTGCGTCCAGCGCCTTCCCAGTCGTCAGATGAGCGGAGCGTGCTGGCAACGCCAGCGTTTGCGATCAGCAAGTCGATCGGGTGTCGCGCGTCGAGATCCTGAATCCACGACTGAACCGCCACTGCATCGCGGACGTCCATGCAGCCCGCCACAACTTCGGCGCCGCGCGCGCGGCACTCCGATGCAACGGCTTCAAGGCGCTCAACGTTTCTTCCGGTCAATCCCAGCGTGATACCAGGGGCGGAGTAGCACAAGGCCAGCGCGCGCCCGAGACCGGCGCTAGCACCAGTGATAACGATTACACGCGGCCCACTTGCACTCACCCTACCTCCCCGATTGCAGGCAAATTTGCTTTGCCATGGCCTATGAATGGAGTTTCTTGTTTCTCTTTTTAGCAGTCGCGCGTGGATTAACATCCGCTGACCGCTATTGAAATCACGCGACGAGAGACCGTTTGCTGCTACCGCTAACAATTGCTCACGCGTCTTAAACCACGAAGACGCGAAATCCACGCGCGCAATCAATGCGCGAGCGGTCACCAATCAAACCTGAAAAGGACCCGTGCAATGCCCCACGGCTAAAGTCGTAGGAACCGAAGCTTGCAACAAGTAGGAAACAGTAAGCTCGTGGCGAGTCGGCGCAATCATACCGTAAGACATTTCTTTCATGCCATTACAAACTTCATTACTTCGGTAAGAAAGTGGCAGCTTCGCAACAGCGAACAATTACGGGCCATTACAAGCCATTTTGCGGCCAACTACGTTAAGGGCCAGATCGATCACCTAGACCTGAGATCACCCAACGCAGAAATGTATGCGTAATGAATCGAGGCAAAGCGTCCATCCCCGAAACTTGCCGGCGTTTACACGTAAGAATTCGAAAGCAATCGGTAATGCGCCTGGCATAAGCAGCTAGAACATCCTTAAAATCGCATCGACATTTTGTCTGATCAAATCATCTCCGCAAACGTTTTACTTCCGATAAATGACTCGAATCCCGCACTAATTCGCCGCATTCACCAATACGCAATTGCTTGCCGATTAAGACATGATGCAATCCATTCTATTAACTGCGCCATCCAGTCCTTCGACAGTAATAGTGCGCGAACCTCGCATTTATTCGGGGCGTCACGCTGTTACGCCTCTGGCACGCGTCGTACATCGGCCAGGACAGCGGCCGGGCAGCACAAAGGTGTCAAGGTCAAAGCGCAGGCGCCTCGCATGGGGCACCCGTCGTCAGCTTTGCTCACAAGCGGTATCGATGTGGCAAGGACAAACGGTGTTCGCTACCCCCGCTTTCCGCTGACACTGTGACAGTGTGGCTCTTCCTTCGCGAATGTCCTCGTTGCCCCTACAACGATCGCCACGCCACACGCCTCGCCACGCAGTACCACGGCAAAAAGCACTCATTTGTAACACCGCAATCCTCGTGCTCTTCAAGCGCGAGGTCGGTCACGATACAGCAACCCAAGTTTCGCATTTAGGATTGGGCGCCATAGTTGTTGGATTGCACACTCACGGATAGTGCGACTGCCTCCGTGCGTGCCGTGGGCTTGCATGGGCTTGTGAGCAAAAAGAGCGCGTGATGGCCGAAGAGCACATTCCCTTCACAAGCGCCTGGAAAAACAGCGCTTGCCAAGGGCTGTCGCGCGATACTCGCAGCGACACACCAGATTAGAACGCGGATAGCGGCCCTATGTAACCGCGTGTGGCCATCGCGGTCAGAATCGCGGACAGGGCCGGCAGCACCAGATCGAGCACTTTGTAGGCATCCCAGTCCCAAGGGAACCAGCCGATCGCCCAGGTATAAGCGTGCGACTCGAAAGCGAGCGATTCCTCAGCGTCCAGGGTTTCGAGCTCACTCTCAAGTTTCTTACGCGACCAATACCAGACGATTACGGCAAGCGCTCCAATTCGAAAGTTGAACAGCAGGCCGACCGGCACCTGGACGAGCAATCCCTCAAGGCAGTGAGACAGCGACATGCGCCACCTTGCCGCAGCGAACCAGTCCAACAGCGCATTCATAGAGACGATCCTCCTTCTGTCATGAGCCCGCACGTGCAGCTATGGTTCTGCACTGGCCGTGAGTTCGGTGCCAAGCCCCGGTTAAGGACGTACCAAAACCGCGGCACCAGGCAGTAGTCGACAAACCATATGCGGCCGGAAGCCGGGTAGTCACCGGGTTGCCGATACCGCTGACGCCGCGGAGAGACTGTATGACGGGTCGCGCCAGCTACCGAATGCGAATCAATGCCGCACTGACCGGTGCCACATGCACGGTCACACGCTGATCCGTCACGTCGAGCGTTTGCTGCGGTGTTCCTTGCCATGCGCCGTCTAACGCCACCGCCTGCCCGCCAAACGTGATTCCTGCTCCGCTGTTATAGATGCCCGGATTGGCCAGTTGATCGGCTGCGTTCGCCCCCGACGAAGCCAGTGTCATCACGGTAGCCCGCGATGCCGACGCGTCAAGCTGGATGGTCACGTTCGCTCCATTGTCCGAATCCTTGTTGTTGACGACGACATAGGTGGCGCCGCTACCCGTCGCAACCGCGAATGCGCTTACCGCCACATCACTCGCACTGAGCGCCGTCGTCAAAAGCTGTCCGCTCGCACCGTCCGCGAATATCTGCGAAAAGAACATCAGCGCATAGTAAAGAGGCTGCACCGCGGTGACGACGCCCTGCGCATCGCCAATCACGGCATAGCTGTCGATTGATCCGTTGTTGTGGAAATTCAAGCCGCTTGCACCGTACTGAGCATGCGTGAAAATGAAATCGACCGCCCACAACGCACTTGCAAACACATTGCTCACGCCCGCGGGAAGGGCGCTGCTGAAGTACGAATTAGCCTCGTCGATCCTGAACGGAATCCCGGCCTGCTGCGAGACAGACTGCAATTTCTGCAGCTCGGCGACGAGGCTCGTATCAGGGTAGTTCAGCATGCCGGCGATCGTCGGCGCTGCACTGCTGTAGTTGCTGATGTAATAATGCTCAGTCACCAGCGCGATCTTCCCGGTCTCGCTCACCGCGAACGATTCGGCCCAGCCTGACGTGCCGCTCGAAGCCGCCGGTCCGCTGAACACGGCGCCATTGACAGCGTTCGCGATGGCCTGCGCAAACTGGTTCCAGCCCGAAATCGTGCCCTGCGCGACAGTACCCCCGTTAAGAAAGATATCGTAGGTTATCCCGCTGAGATTCGGCGTCCTGCTGTCGCCGTATTGATCGGGCTCGTTGCCTATCTCGAAGGCAAGCAACTGGCCGCCGAGCTGCTGCGCAACGTACGCGGCTTCATCGGCCGCGAGCGATGGCGAACTCGTCGAGCCGCGCGCGCCAGCGAAATTAATGCCGTAGATCACTTTCCACCTGGGGCACCGCTTGATGAACTTCGCGAAGTTCGCAACATCGATGCGAGAGACCTGTCCTTTGGTTTGCCCTACTCCCGCGGGCGTCCACGTGTTGCGATCGACGGTGTTCCCGCCGATGCGCAGCATCCCTGCACCGAGTGCATTGAGCAGTCCAATCAGATTCGTATTGCCCGGACCGAAGTAGACGCCCGGCGAAGTATTGATATGGCCTTTTTCGTAGCTCAAGCTCGCAAAACTCGCATCGAGCGTTGCAGTATTGGGCATGGCTTGCTGCACGCTCAGCGTCATCGGAACGCCAGCTGGCAGCGTACTCGACTGGTCGGGCGTCGTTGCGGCTTGCGATCCCGAACTGCCGCCGCCACACCCGGCCAGCATCGATACGGCGGCGCACGCGCCTAAACGGATGAACCCGCGCCGGTCCATCGCTGCCAGCACCTGATTCCCGTCCGCGTACACCAGTCGGCTATTTTTTGTTCTCATCAATTTCCCCTCAGAGTCAACAACGCCAAGCGGATACTCCGGTCGTAGTCAAGTTGTTGCGCGACACCATGTTCTGAGTTCTTACGCATTGCTTATGAATTGCACCACCTCGCCGCCTTTCAATGTCAGACGGTCACTGAGCAACGCGGGTGATCCTCGAGCCACCGGATGACGCTTCACAAGCGGTTGATGCGTTTATGGCTTGCCTGAGCTTCGAGAATCTCCCTGGAGAGCCTGATTCGCGCGGCCAAAGCCGGAGGAGATCACCAAGTGAGTCTCCGATGCACATTGAATCGCAGTAGGCCGGTCGCCAACCTGACAAATCCGGATCGACATCGAATTGGCACCGAACAGGCCCAAGCGGCCAACACGCAAACGTTTGACCTTCTACTTCTCGTTCACGGCCAAAAACCGAATTACTTGAGGTTGGGTTAACATTCCGTGTAGCCATCCGTGTGTCTCCAACGCCATCGGAACTTGAATCGACACACAGCAGTTCGATTGCAGACGCGTCGCCGTCCTCGCACGGTCGTCGGCTCGTGGGCGATGCGAGTGCATGGCCGTTCGCCGCACTTCAGGTTCATCTTAGCCGCGGTTCTGACTTCGCCGGCTAGACAATATCTCAATGCTATCGCGTTTCAACGACTGCCTCCCTCGCAGACGATCGGCGCGGCCGGATCTCCATCGAGCATCTGGAGCCCCGCTGTGCTCGAACATGCGCTAGCCTCCGCCGTCGACGAAAAGCTCACATGAGTTGGCGCTGCCGATTTGCGCCCTCGGATCGGCGCCAGCCGAGTCTACCCACGGGCGAAACATGCCCTGTCCGGCCTTTCCCCGGTAAACTTCTGCCTTTTCGGGTTCACCCACCGCAACCAGATCAGCACTATCAGCTATCCACGTGAGAACGAATGAAACCGCTGCGGCGGCTGCTTACGCCGCCCGGCGCACGAAGCCCCTCCACATCACCCTCGTCTGCAATACCGCCTGGGCGATCTACACCTACCGTCGCGGTTTCCTGCGCGCGCTGACCCAAAGCGGCGCGCGAGTCACCGTGATCGCGCCGCGCGACCGCACCTTTGAGCCGCTCGAACAAATGGGCTGTCGGTGCATCGAACTGCCGGTGGCCTCGAAAGGAACGAACCCGCTCGACGACTTGCGCACGCTCCTCGCGCTCTTCAAGCACTACCGCGCGCTCAAGCCCGACGTCGTCTTCCACTACACGATCAAGCCCAACATCTACGGCTCGATTGCAGCGTGGCTTGCGCGCGTGCCATCCGTGGCTGTAACGACGGGCCTTGGCTACGTCTTCATTCGGAAGAGCCGCGCTGCCGAGGTCGCCAAACGACTCTACCGCTTTGCGTTCCGATTTCCGCGCGAAGTCTGGTTCCTCAATCGCGACGACGAGGCCGCCTTCATGGACGGCAACCTCCTCGTGCATCCCGAGCGCGCAAGGCTGCTTCACGGCGAAGGCGTCGATCTCGAGGACTTCCCGTTCACTCCGCTGCCCGCGCGCGCCGAATTTGCCTTCGTTTTGATTGGCCGACTGCTGTGGGACAAAGGCGTAGGCGAATATGTCGAGGCCGCCCGCGCACTGCGCGTGCGCTATCCTCACGCGCGCTTTCAGTTGCTCGGCCCGGTGGGTGTGGACAACCCGAGCGCCATCTCGCGTGACGAGGTCGCAGCGTGGGAACGCGAAGGTGTGATCGAATACCTTGGCGAGACGGCCGACGTACGGCCTTATATCGCTGATGCCAATTGTGTGGTCCTACCCTCTTATCGCGAAGGCGTGCCACGCACGCTGATGGAGGCCAGCGCTATGGGGCGGCCGATCGTGGCCACTGACGTGCCCGGGTGTCGCGAAGTCGTCGCCGATGGCGAAAATGGGCTGCTCTGCCAGGCACGCAACCCGGCCTCGCTGGCCACCAGCCTCGCGCGTATGCTCGACCTCGGCGACGCGGCTCGCGCCGCCATGGCCGGGCGCGGCCGGAAAAAAATAGAGAAAGAATTCGACGAACGCGTTGTGGTACAACGCTATCGGGAACTGATCCGGGAAATCACCGGGTCGACATTTTGATCGAAACTTGATTTCTCGGGAATGAACACGGCATGACTGCGACGAATTCAAAGGGCACCATCCTCGTCACCGGCGGCGCGGGCTACATCGGCTCGCACACCTGCGTCGAACTGCTCAATGACGGCTATGACGTGGTCGCCGTCGACAATCTCGTGAACAGCCGAAGCGAATCGCTCAAGCGCGTCGAGCAGATCACGGGCAAGCCGGTCGCGTTCTATGAAGCCGATGTGCGCGACGCGGCCGCCCTTTCGCGCATCTTCGAGGCGCACAGCGTCACCGGCGTGATCCATTTCGCGGCACTAAAGGCCGTGGGCGAGTCGGTCGCAAAGCCCATCGAGTATTATCGCAACAACGTGGACGGTCTACTGGTCGTGCTCGATGTGATGCGCCAGCACGGTGTCAAGCAGTTCGTGTTCAGTTCATCGGCAACCGTGTATGGCGTGCCCGAGCGCTCGCCCATTGACGAATCGTTTCCGCTTTCCGCGACGAATCCGTACGGTCAGTCAAAACTCATCGCAGAGCAGATCCTGCGCGATGTCGAGATCTCGGACCCGTCGTGGCGCATCGCCGTGCTGCGTTATTTCAATCCGGTGGGCGCGCATGAGAGCGGCTTGATCGGCGAAGATCCAGCCGGCATCCCGAACAATCTGATGCCGTATGTCGCGCAAGTGGCGGTCGGTAAGCTCGAGAAGCTGCGCGTTTTCGGGGGCGACTATCCGACACCGGATGGTACGGGCGTGCGCGACTACATTCACGTGGTTGATCTGGCCAAGGGCCACCTCAAGGCGATCGATGCGCTCGCTTCGCGCGGTGAAGGCTTTGTCGTGAATCTCGGCACCGGGCACGGCTATAGCGTGCTCGAACTCGTGAGGGCGTTCGAACAGGCGTCAGGGCGGCCCGTGCTTTATGAGATCGTGGCGCGCCGGCCCGGCGATATTGCCGAGTGCTATGCAAATCCGGTTGCGGCGGAGAACGTCATCGGCTGGAAGGCAGAGTTCGGGATCGCGCGCATGTGCGTGGACCACTGGCGCTGGCAGGAGAGGAATCCGCGGGGGTTTAAGTAAGTCTGAACGCAGCCGCGCTGATTTTGGATCCGGCCCGGCTGCAGAGAATGACGCGTGCGTGCTCGCTCAGCACGATGCATCGGTAGCGGGCAGAATCCGCCCTGCCTGCCGCCTTCAGGCGGCGCCGCTATCGGACAACATCCACTGCAAGGTGTCGTAGAGTGTCGGCGCGTCGAGCTGTCCGATCATGCTCAACAGCTTCCGGTTATCGCCGCACTGCGATTTCACTTCGTGCGCACGCACAAAGTTAGGATTGGTCCGCGCTTCGATATCGTGACCGGTGATCGTGGACATCGTCTGCAGCACGTGCGTGAGGGTGACCGCATGGCCAGAACACACATTGAACACTTCGCCGACAGGCGCCTTTTCGAGCAGCCTGCAATACACGTCAGCCACCCAGCGCACATCTGAGAAGTCGCGAGCCACGTCCCGATTGCCCAGTTCGATGGCCGGAGCACGCCGACGGAAGTGATCCGCCATTTTCGCAACGAGAAAGCTAGGCGACTGGCCAACACCAATGTAGTTAAACGGACGCACAATGATGATCGGCAAACGATCCATCCAAAGCTGCGCCATGTACTCGAACGCGACCTTGCTCACTGCGTAGTCGTTCGCCGGATGATACGGTGCCGTCTCCGGGATAGGCAGGCCTAGTGGACCGGCACCATAAATGTTCGCACTACTTGCAAGCAGTACCGCAGAGGGCTTCTTTTCGGATTTCGCGAGCGCCTCAAGCAGATTGCGTGACCCTACAACATTTGTCTCGTAGATCTCACCTGCATTGCCGTGTCCGACAAACGCGATGGCGGCGAGATGTACGACCCAGTCGGGCCGCACACGCCCAACCACTTCTTCGAGCCGTGCGCGGTCCAGCAGATCACAGGCGTACACATCCGGCTCGGGAACGTCACAGCGACGTACGAGACTCGAGACCTTATGACCGCGAGCGCGCAGTGCTCCCGCAACATAACGCCCCGTAAAGCCCTCGCCCCCTGTAATCAGGACTGAAGCCATCAGAACGACATCCCCCTCTTGTTGCGCGCGACGTCAGCTTCGACCATCATCTTGCACAATTCTTCGAGAGGGGTCTTCGGCGCCCATCCAAGCTCTTCGCGAGCCTTTTGCGGATCGCCGATCAGGAGATCGACCTCAGCCGGTCGATAGAACGCCGGATTCACGCGCACGATCGTCTTGCCGCTTCTGGGATCTCGGCCTATTTCATTCTCAGCGCGGCCCTCCCATTCAATCTCAAAGTCAAGACACTTCGCCGCCGCGTTGACGAAATCGCGCACTGTTTCCGTGCGGTTGGTGGCAAGCACATAGGTATCAGGGCGCTCGGCTTGTAACATGCGCCACATGCCGTCGACGTATTCCTTTGCGTAGCCCCAGTCGCGGCGCGCGTCGAGATTGCCGAGTTCGAGAACATCTAGCTTGCCAAGACGGATCTTCGCAAGCGAATCGGTGATCTTGCGCGTCACGAACTCGCGACCGCGAAGCGGCGACTCGTGGTTGAAGAGGATACCGCTTGACGCAAAGATGTCGTAGCTCTCACGGTAGTTCACCGTGATCCAGTGCGCATAGAGCTTCGCGACACCATACGGGCTACGCGGGTAGAACGGGGTCGACTCGATCTGGGGAATGGCCTGCACCTTACCGAACATCTCGGACGTGCTGGCTTGATAGAAACGAGCCTTAGGACTGACGATACGTAGCGCCTCCAGCAGATTCAGCGCGCCGACGCCCGTCGCCTGTGCGGTAAGCGCCGGCTGCTCGAACGACACGCCAACGAAGCTTTGCGCGGCGAGATTGTAGACCTCGTCGGGCTGCGCACGTTCGATCAGCCGAATAGAACTACCCGCGTCCTGCAGGTCGTGTTCGACAAGGTGCAAATTCCGATGGCCGGCGACGCCAAGTTCTTCGATACGCCAAAAGTTTACCGAACTTGTCCGGCGATAAGTGCCGTAGACGACGTAGCCCTTCTCCAGAAGCTGTTCGGCAAGATATGCGCCGTCCTGACCGGTAATTCCAGTAATGATTGCCGATTTCACAGAATTCTATTCCTCAAGTGTGCAAATAGGGCGATGCGGAGCATTCTGCACGGACTGTAGCAAACCATCCGTTAACCCGAATTCCAGCAGAGTTCGGGCGAGTGGCTCTAGTGCCCTAAACACCCGACATGTGTCAGCTGATTCGTTTGTTTTCTGCCTACGGCAAGATCGAAGTGCCTCGCGACTCTGTAGCGGTTTATCACCTTGTGCACGCATAGGGCCTGTCGCATTGAAGTCACTGAGTCTGCCAGCGGCCACGTTGAGTTGCTGCCGGTCGGGCCCGTTGGCGCACAACGGATCCTGGAGCCTGTGCCCGCGCACCGCAGCTAGCGCCCCGATACGCCAGGACAATTGCAAGCCTGGAAAAATGAGCGGCCCGCGGCCGCAGCGCACCGGTGTGCCGAGCCGGTTCACGAAGCCCACCTGCCAAAATACGTGCCGCCAAAGTTTATATCACATTCCACGACAACGACGCCCCCGCTTTCCGCAACTCTTCGCTCATCCGAAATGCTGCTTGCGCCCGCGCCCTCTGCGCACCTGCTTGCGCTGCATGCCGCACCCATCTGTAACACCGCCTGGGTGTTCTATATTTATGACCGAGGCTTCCTGCGCGCGTTAACAGAAAGCCGTGCGCAATCTTGCGGGACATAAGCTGTGGAACAAGAATAATCCGCTGGCATCGTCATCTGGCTCACGGGCATATCTGTTGTGGGCAAGTCAACGATAGCGCGTGCTCTCGTCACTCGAATGCAAATATTTCATCGTCACGGGAGCGTGCTTGATGGAGACATTGCTCCGAACCGGGCTCTACTCGGACCTTGGATTCAGTGATGGTGAACGCACTGAAAATCTTCGGCGAGTCGCGCACGTCTCGGCGCCCTTGTGCAAGCAAGGCTTCGTTGTCGTAACGACGGCCACTCCACTCGACCCCGAGCACCGAGCCAATGTGAGGCGCATTGGCGGCGGCAAATAATTTTCTTGAGGATTTTGCGGACACGCCACTCGCCATTTGCGAGCAGCGCAACCCGAAGCGACAGTATCGTCGCGCGCGGCGCGGGGGAATTCCGCAATTCGCCAGCATCGGCTCTCCCTCTCATCCGCCGCTCCACCCCGAACTCACATTGCGTTTACAGAGCAGCAGCATCGAACGTTGTTGCGTCGACGAGATTGTTGACTATCTGGTGTGTGTGCGCCGTTTTGACCTGGACGCCATCCGGGAAGGCGGCTTCGCGCGCACAACCGCACACGACGCAGCGCTGAGCGTAAAGCGATTAACGACTAATGCGCAAGCTCTGCCCTCACGCCCCGTTAGCCAGCAATACGCACCGAACTGCCACCCACGCTCTGTAGTTTGGGGGCGGTCGACGGCTGGTACTCGGGCACCCAGCGACGTAGGTCGCGCCGTACTTCATCGTCGCCGGGCACGCGGTGCTGCATAAGCCACGGCAGCAATTCGTCCAGCAGATTGTCGGGCACTTCGCGCGCCTTCGCCGTACGCAGCTTGGGGTGCGGAGTGCGCGTCGTGGTTTCGTCGTCGGCGAGCAGTTCTTCGTAGAGCTTTTCGCCGGGCCGCAGCCCAGTGAAAACCACGCGAATCTGTTCTTCCGAGTAGCCATAGAGGCGGATCAAGTCTCTCGCGAGGTTGACGATCTTGACCGGTTCACCCATGTCAAGAATGAAAATCTCGCCGCCGCGCCCCATGCTTGACGCCTGCAGCACGAGTTGCGATGCCTCGGGGATCGTCATGAAGAAACGCGTAACTTCCGGATGCGTAACGGTCACCGGACCGCCCTTCGCGATCTGCTGCTGAAATTTCGGAATCACGCTGCCCGCACTGCCGAGCACATTACCGAAGCGCACGGTCTCAAACTGCGTGCGCTCGCTGCTCTGCTGCAGCGCTTGGCAGGCCATCTCCGCGAGGCGCTTGCTTGCGCCCATCACATTGGTTGGATTGACTGCCTTGTCAGTCGAGATGAGCACGAAATGCCTGACCTGATGCTTGATCGCCGCACGCGCCACGCGGTACGTGCCCAGCACGTTGTTGCGGATCGCCTGCCACGCGTTGAGTTCTTCCATCAGCGGAACGTGCTTGTACGCGGCGGCGTGGAAGACTATATGAGGCGTGTAGCGCGACATGACCTGGTCAAGCAGCAGCGCATCCTTCGCATCGCCGACGATAGGCACCACGGATAGCTCGGGAAAGCGTTCGCGGATTTCCTCGGTGAGCCGGTACATCGCGTATTCAGACACATCGAGCGCGACAAGTTGTGCAGGCGCGAAACGCAGAATCTGCCGGCACAGTTCGGAGCCGATCGAGCCCCCAGCGCCCGTAACCATGACCACCCGACGGCTCAGCAGCGCCTCGACGTGCGGTGTATCGATGTTGACCGCGTCGCGGCCGAGCAGATCTTCGAGGTCGATGTTGCGCACCTGCGAAAGAAAACCCTGACCGGGCAGGAGGTCGGTCAACGACGGCAGCATCAGCGCCTTCACACCTGCACGAACGCATTGGGTGGCGACACGCCGCTGCACTTCGGCCGAAGCCGACGGAATGGCAATGATGGCGAATTCGCAGCGTAACGCTTGAGCCCAATGCGCGATGTCATCGATCGGACCCAAGACCTTGTAGCCGTAGATTTCGCGCCGTTGCTTCGCGGCATCGTCGTCGAGCAGGCCAACGAGGCGCCACTCTGGGGATCGCGATAGCTCGCGCGCGAGACTCGCACCTGCGCCGCCTGCGCCAATGACGATTACGGGCTTGCCCTGCGCGACGAGACCGCCATAGAGATAGAACTCCTTGGTCGCGCGATAGAGCGCCCGCGAACCGCCCATGACAAAAAACACCAGGAGCGGTGAAACGATCAACACCGAGCGCGGAATGATCGGTGTGGGCTGCAGCATGACCGAGCCGATCATGACGATCAACGCAGCCGCAATGATCGCTTTCGAGATACGCATGAGATCCGGCAGGCTCGCGAAGACCCACATGCCGCGATACAGGCCGAATATGCGGAACATCACCGCGTAGACGGGTAGCACCCAGATCAGCGTGTTCACCGCACCGTGCCAGAACTCGGGCGGAACGGTCGCGTTAAAGCGTAGAAGGTAGGCCGTGAGCCAAGCGGCGGCCACTGCGCCAATGTCGAACAGAAAGGCGCTGAACGAGAGCCAGGAGGCTTTATTGCGAAGCATCAGCGTCAACCTCTGGTTTTCTGCTTAGGGTCTGAAAACTGCGCCAGCGCGCATCAATTGCTGCGCCAATAACGACGAGTACGGCAGCCCAACCTACAACGATCCCCCATTGCACAGTCGCGGGGCGATTCAGTGTCCAAACAGCAATTACCGTGCCGGCAAACATTACCAGATACCACGTCAAAGCCGTTACTGCGTGACCGGTCCCGATGCGCACCATGCGCTGATAGTAGTGTTCGCGGTGTGCCTGCCAAAACTTCTCACCGCGCAAGAGCCGGCGGATCAGCGTGACCGATGCGTCCGCGATGAACGGCGAGAACACCAGTGCCGGGAACCAGATCGGCCACGCGCCGCCACGCCAGCCCCAATAGCCTAGCGCGCCGGCGAGAAAGCCGGCGGGAATCGACCCAGCATCACCCAAAAAAATCTTCGCCGGATGAAAATTAAACAACAGAAATCCCGCCGCGGCGCCCGCGACTGCCGCGCAAACCCAGCCGAGTTCGGGCATCGGAGCTGGCCCGCTGAGCGCAGCAACTGCATACGCACCGAAACCGAACAGCGCCATTCCGCCGGCGAGGCCGTCGGCACCGTCCATGAAATTGTATAAGTTGACCAGCCACAGCATCAAAAACGCCAAACCCGCCAGGCACCACCACGGAACCGGAGCGGGGTAGACAACGATCAGAGCCAAAACGGCCAGGAAATGCGCAGCAAAGCGCACGCGCGCAGGAAGTCCGCGGCGGTCATCGATCTGGGAAACGGCGGCAAGAAATGCCGCGCCAAGCGCGATCAGCCACAGCGATGGCGCCAGAAGCAGAATAGCCAATACTGCGACAGGCATAAGACCCCAGCCTCCGACGCGCGGCGTCGGCCGTACATGAAGCGAGCGCTCGTTTGGGATGTCCGTGGCAAGCCGCCATGCGAGTCCGCTCTTCAGCAGAAACGCGAGTATGGCCGCGCATAGCGCACCGCTAGCCAAAGCGATCCACACAGCGCTCAACGGTGACGAAATCGGCAAATGCATGATCAACGTGTACGGTCTCCGCGAATTCAGTGCGTCGCACGATACCAACGAGCAGTCGCTTCCAGCCCCTCCTCCACCGCAAACGGCGGTTGCCAGCCGAGCCGCTCGTGAATCAGCGACGTGTCGACTTGCAGGCTGGACGTCAGACGCTCCAGTTGGGCGGCGCGGCCGGTCAGCACGCCGGCGGCACGCAGCAGCCCCGTCGGAACGGGAATCAGGCGCGCGGGCTTCGAGAGGTGGCGGCCGAGGCTGCGCAGCAACTGGGCGACCGAAAGGTCGTCGGCATCAGCCACGTGAAAGCAGGCGTTGGCCGCTCGTGGGTCGGTGACGCAACGCATGAGCGCATCGGCCAGATTTTCGGTGTACACGAGACTGCGCCGCGCATTCACTGAACCGAGCGGTAGCGGCACGCCGCGCCAAAGCGCGTCCATCATCTGCAAAAAATTGGCTCCGACTCCGGGACCATAAACGAGCGGCGGCCGAACAACCACGACTTCCAATCCTGTTTCCTCGCGCAAACGCCAGAGCGCCTCCTCCGCCGCCCGCTTCGAAAGTCCGTACGGGTCGAGCGGCATGGGCAGCACCGATTCCGCAAGCGGAACGCCACCGTCCACTTCCGCCACAGCCTTGATACTGCTCACGAATACCATGCGCCGGGCTCCACTGGCCTGCGCCGCACGGGCAACGCGCAGTGTGCCCTCGACGTTCGTCGCATGGAACGCCGCCGATGGATCGGGTGCGTCATCACGCATCACGTGGACGCGTGCAGCCAGATGCACAACGCAATCTGGGGACAAATCGTTCGGCCACGCCTCTTGAAGTCCCACGAAATCCGCCGCTTCGTGCTGCCATTCACGCACAGCGTCCAGGCCAACATTGCCACGCCGCAGCAGCGCGGTCACGTCGTGGCCATGCCGGGAGAGCGTTGCGCACAGCGATCTCCCTACGAGACCATTTGCACCGGTTACCAATACGCGGCTCAAAGCCATTTCCACCCGAACCGGTTATAGAACTTGAATGCCGACGCGAGGAACATCCGGATGTGCGCCAGCCCCTTGCGTGATGCGCCGCCGCCGTGGTGCAACACCCGCACCGACGGCTCATAGACGACGCGCGTGACATCGTGCGCACGCAGGCTGAGATCGTAGTCCTCAAAGTAGAGAAAATAGCGCGCATCGAAGCCCGCGAGCTTTTTGAGCACGTTCGTGCGAAACAGCATGAAACAGCCGCTCACGATCGGTGGATCCCAGATCGTGTCATGCTCGTTGATTTGCGCGCGCATCTCGTAGCGGGCGAGGCGTGCCTCAAAAGGCCGGCGAGCGGCGCGAGGCAGGAAGCCGCGTACGAATAGATCAACGAGGGTCGGATACTGTCGGCAAAGATATTGAAGCTGGCCGGCATCGTCGACGATGGCCGGCGTAAGCAGGCCGGCTTCGGGATGTGCCTCCAGAAACGTCACCGCCTCGGCTAACGCGCTGGAGTCGATGTCCACGTCGGGATTGAGCACGAGGTGATAACCGCTCGATGCGCGCTCGATCGCCAGATTGTGACCGCGCCCGTAGCCGACGTTCCCGTGCCCGGAGATAACCGTGCAGGCGATGCCTGCTTGCGACAAGGCGGTGGCCAGGCCGCCGCGCATCTCGGGCATGCCACCGTTGTCGACGAGATACAGGTGAATCGACCTGCCAGGCGCAGAGCGCGCCAATTTGGCACCGGCCTGCGCAAGACTGGCAAAAGTTCGCGCAAGCAGTTGTTGGTCTGGATGAAAGACGACCACCGATACGGACACCACGCCGTGATCCATGCTGGATACCGCACTCACTGTCATCTGGAAACGCGACGATCCGGCACCATTTGATGCCGTCCGATTAAACGGGGTCGATTGAAAACAACTAGTTTGCTTGAAAATGGCCGCTCTCGGCAACCCACTTTTCTATTTGTTACGCAGATAAGGCAATGCAAGGCGCATTAATGCCCTCGCCGAACGGTTGTCCGCTAATGCGGGCGAATAGTACAGTAGCGCCCGGGCGCGGCCGGCGGGCAAATAAATGGGCGTCGATGGGCATGCGGCGCGATTGCCAGAAGCACCTTATGGATTTGCCTGTTGACCAGGTTTGGAAACCAAAATGAAACCTTTGCCGTGTCCTATTTCAAATATCTGACAAAAAACCGCATTTTCTGGCCGGTGGTCGTCCTCTCGCTCGGGGTCACGATCTTCGCGACGACCTTGGCCGGAGTTGTTTTCCACTTCTCCCCGGTCCCATACGGAGACCAGTGGGACGGCACACTCGGTTTCTACATGGATGCGCTCGCAGATCCATGGACGGCGTTTTTTGGTCTGCACAACGAGCATCGCCTGTTCTTTTCACGACTCATCTTCTTCGCGGACATGCGCTACCTCGGTGGGCGCAACGTGCTCGACCTCGCTGCGAACGTAGTCCTTGCGACGTTGATCGCCATCGCGCTCTATCGGATCACCAGTCGAAATCTGACGCATTCGCGCGCATCACGGATGATCGGCGTCGGTGGCGTGCTTGCCTTCGCATTCGCCTGGATGCAGGCAGAGAACTTTACGTGGGGCTTCCAGAATCAGTGGTTCGCCGTGTACCTGTTCGGACTCTGCGCATTCGACGCCCTCGAGCTCAGCGAAAGTGCCCGCTTTCGAGGTGCATCTGCGTCCTCAGCTGGATGGTTCGCACTTGCCATCTGCAGCACGATCATGGCAGCGCTGTCGATGGTCAGCGGTGTCCTCGTCGCCCCAGTGCTCGGCGTTCAGGCTGCGTACCTCCGTACACCGCGTATGCGCCTTGTTGTGATCGCCCTAGCGACGGTGGCAATCTGGCTGACCTACTTCACGGGCTGGCATTCGAATTCGCCGAGCGGGGGATTGCGCGACGCAGTGGTGCACCATCCTCTTGGCGTTCTGCTCTACGCCCTGCTCTATCTCGGCTCGCCGGCGATCTGGGGGTGCCTGGGCATGGTGATAAGCGCCCTTTGGGGCGCAGTCGTACTCGTGAGCTTCATTTATGCGCTATGGATTGCCCGGCAACGTCGCGCAATCATCGGCTCCGCGCTGCTAGCCATGGCCGTGTTCATCAGTGCTAGTGCGTTCGTCACCGCTGCTGGCCGAATTGGCTTTGGCGTCGATACCGCTACGTTGTCGCGCTATACCACCGCGCCACTGCTGATGACCGCATCACTCCTCGCTTTTCTTTGGCTCAATGAAACGCGTCCTGAACTGCGACGCTGGCTCGTCGGTGGTTTCGTTTTTGTGCTCGTCATGATTGCGATTGCGCAGCGCATGGTATTTCACTCGACGCAACGCGAACTGTACGCGAAACGCGTAGCGGGCCTCGCGGTGCGCGCAAACGTCTACGACGCCCCTTATACGGCCATGATCTACCCCAACCCAGCGGCGTTAGAGGCGGTTGCCAAGCGCGCGCAGGCTGCGGGACTCTCCATTTTCGCCCCGGACCAGCGCGACTACGCGGTGCCGCCCGAGGCGGTCTCGGCGAGTGCGCAATGCATCGGTAAAATTGATAGCATTAGCGCGACCGCGACCCCTGACCGTTTCGCAGCCACCGGATGGCTTTACGACCCGGCCGACAAGCAATACGTCTCGTCGATCGTCATCGCCGATCGTTTCGGCAAGGTGCTAGGTACAGGCATCACCGGCGCACAACGTCCGGATCTTGCGCCGGTCACTGGATCTAAAGATCGTTACGGCGGCTGGACAGGCTTTTTCAAGCGCCCGACGGACCCCGAAATTCGGCTTTTTGGCAGGCTCGATACCGGTCGATACTGCGAAATACCTGATGCGCAGTCCTTCGACACCGGCAATGTCCAACCGCCCGCGTGAATGCGCCTGTGCACCTTCGACCGTCTCCAGATCAGGGTGCCAGCGATCCGCAGCGCAAGCCGTAAACAGTGCGCAGGCGACAACAGATCGCCGGCAAGCCTGTAACGGGGGCACAAGTTCCGGGTAAAATTCCTGGCTTGAAAACGGCGCAGGATTCGGACGGATCGAGACGCGCGCCCAGTAAGCCACACTCTATAAACCCACTGCCAACTGGCCGACTGTATGCGCAGCAGACCACTCGTTGTTGACCTCGATGGCACGTTGATTCGATCGGATGTGCTAATCGAATCGGGATTCGCGTATCTCAAATCCGCGCCGCTGCGGTTTTACCGACCACTCATGTGGCTCGCGCGCGGCGGCAAACCGGCCCTCAAGGCTGGCCTCGCCGAAAACACCAATGTCGACGTCACCGTCCTGCCTTATGACGTGCAGGTGCTCGATTGGCTCAAGGCGGAGCGCGAATCCGGACGCCCGCTCGTGCTCGCGACTGCCAGCCACGAGCGCTATGCCCACGCCATTGCCGACCACCTGGGCCTCTTTGACCAGACCTTCGCGACCGCAGACGGTGTCAACCTCTCGTCTCAGCGCAAACGCGACAAGCTGGTGGCCGAATTTGGCGAAAAGAACTTTGACTACGCAGGCAATTCGCACGACGACATCGCGGTCTGGCAATCCGCTGCACGCGCGTATGTCGTGAATCCGGGGAGCGGCGTCGAACGCGCTGCCCGCAAGATCGGCAATGTCGAGCGTGTGATCGAATCGCGTCCACCGGCGTTGAAGACCTGGACGAAGTCGTTGCGCCTGCATCAATGGCTGAAGAACCTGCTGATTTTCATACCGCTGCTAGCCGCGCACAAGATCGCCCACCCGGACCTCATCGTCGCAGCGCTGATCGCTTTCTTCGCCTTCGGACTCTGTGCATCGAGCGTGTACCTGCTCAACGACATGCTCGATCTCGAGGACGACCGGCACCATCCGACCAAGCGCAAACGCCCGCTAGCTTCTGGCGCGCTACCGCTCACCTGGGGGATAGCACTCTTCCCTGTCCTGCTTGCGGGGGCCTTCGCGCTGACCGCGATTTTCCTGCCATGGCGCTTTGCCGTCGTGTTGCTTGGGTACTACGCGCTCACGCTCGCCTACTCGATATACCTCAAGCGTCAGGTGATGGTGGATGTCGTCGTGCTGGCGATGCTCTATACCACTCGCATCATCGCCGGAACAGCCGCCATCGGCGGTCACCTCACGTTCTGGTTGCTCGCGTTCTCGATGTTCATCTTCCTGAGCCTCGCACTCGTGAAGCGCTATGCCGAACTCTATTCGATGCAAGCGCGCGGGCTCGCCAAAACGCGTGGCCGCGGCTACCTTGCGAGCGACTTGCCGCTCATCTCATCGCTGGGCACTGCGTCCGGTTATCTCTCTGTGCTCGTGCTCGCCATGTATATCCAGGACGGCAACACGGCGCGGCTCTACCGGCATGCGCAGTTCATCTGGCTAGCGTGCCCGCTGCTGCTCTACTGGGTGAGCCGCACGTGGATCATTACGCACCGTGGCCAGATGCACGACGACCCGATCGTCTTCGCCGCGCGCGACCGCGTGAGCCTTGCAGTGCTGGCGCTTTGCTGCCTCGTGTTCTGGGCAGCGACCTGATCGATGGATACGGTGCTATCCTGGGGCCGCTATCCCGCCCTCCCGCAACAGGCACATGCAATTGCGTGGCGTGACCGTGCGGCCGCGACCTGGCGTGAGGTAATCGAAGCAAACGGCAACGCGCTCGCATTCGGCAACGGCCGCAGCTATGGTGACAGTTGCCTCGCCGCATCGGACCATGTGCTGCAGACGTTGCCGCTCGACCGACTGATCGCGGCCGACTGGGCGACTGGCGTATTGCGCGCAGAACCGGGCGTCACGCTCGAACAGATCCTCGAGGTCGCCATTCCGCGTGGCTGGATGTTGCCTGTCACGCCGGGCACCAAATACGCGACGCTGGGCGGCGCGATCGCCAACGACGTCCACGGCAAGAATCACCACGTGCGCGGGACCTTTGGCCGCCATGTGCGCCGCTTTGGACTGGCCCGCAGCGACGGCACGCTGCTCGAATGCGCACCGGACGCGCATGCGGATCTTTACGCGGCAACGATCGGGGGACTCGGTCTCACGGGGCTGATCCTTTGGGCTGAAATCCAGCTCATGCCGATCCGATCCAGCCTGATCGACGTGACGAACATCCGCTTTTCGAACCTCGACGAATTCTTCGCACTTTCCGAACGCCTCGACCCGCTGCATGAGTACAGCGTGGCATGGGTGGACTGCCAGAGCCGCGGTTCGACGCTTGGGCGCGGCATCTTCATGGTGGGCGACCACGCGCGGGGTGGACCGCTCGAAGTCGACCGCCGCAAGAAGCGAACGGTGCCGATGACGCTGCCCGTTCCGATCTTCAACACACTGACCTTGCGCGCCTTCAATGGCGCGTATTACCACCGTCAGCGCAGCGGCGAGAGGCGCTCGAAAGTTAGCTACGATGCTTACTTTTACCCGCTCGACAGCCTGCTCGAGTGGAACCGTATTTACGGGCGCAAGGGCTTTCAGCAGTACCAGTGCGTCGTGCCGCCCGAGGCCGCGCGCGACGCCATCCGCGAAATCCTCGAGGCCATAGCGATGAGCGGTACGGGCTCCTTTCTCGCCGTGCTCAAGCGCTGTGGCGATATCGCGTCGCCGGGGCTCCTGTCGTTTCCGCGTGAGGGCACCTCCCTCGCACTCGACTTTCCGCAGCGCGATGCGCAGAATGCGCGGCTTTTCGAGCGCCTCGACGCGATCGTGCGCGAGGCGCGTGGCCGGCTCTATCCGGCGAAAGACGCCCACATGTCCGGCGAGGATTTCCGGGCCGCTTATCCGCAATGGCAGCAACTGGAATCCCTTCGAGATCCGGCGATGCTTTCACGGTTTTGGGAACGAACGACACGAACATGAAGAATATTCTGATCATAGGTGCGACATCGGCCATCGCGACGGCATGTGCCCGTCGCTGGGCGGCGCAAGGCGCGAGCTTTTTTCTCGTCGCACGCAGCGCAGAGAGGCTGCAGCAGGTCGCCGACGACCTCGTTGCACGCGGCGCCAAAGCGGCGGCGTGCCATGAACTCGACGTCAACGACCTCGACCAGCACGCGGCCATGCTGGCGCGCTGCGAGGCCGAACTGGGCACGCTCGATATCGTGCTCGTCGCGCCGGGGACCCTGCCCGATCAGGCGCAGTGCCAGGCCGACCCAGCGGTGGCGATGCGCGAATTCAACACCAACGTCACATCGATCATCGGGCTGCTCACGCCGATCGCGAATCTGGTCGAGGCACAGCGCCATGGTACGATCGCCGTCATTTCGTCTGTTGCAGGCGATCGCGGCCGGCCGTCGAACTATCTCTACGGCAGCGCGAAGGCCGCGCTCTCGGCATTTTGCGAGGGTCTGAACGCCCGTCTTTTCAAGGCGGGTGGGCATGTCGTCACGATCAAGCCTGGTTTCGTCGCCACGCCAATGACTGCGGGCCTACCGCTGCCTGGCCCGCTCGTTGCGACCCCGGACAAGGTGGCCGCCGACATTACGCGCGCAATCGAGAGGAACAAGGACGTTCTCTACACGCCCTGGTTCTGGTCGCTGATCATGCTGATCATCCGGTCCGTTCCGAAATTCGCGTTCAAACGGGCGTCGCTTTAAGGGCACGCAAGCGGCAGTTCACGTAGGCCATCCATTTAATAAATCGCTAACGCATGAATCAGACTCGCATCATTCTTCCTGGCGGCGCCGGTTTGGTCGGACAGAATCTGGTCGCCCGGCTCAAGGCGCGTGGATACACCAATCTCGTCGTACTCGACAAGCACAAAGCCAACCTCGAAGTCCTGCGCCAGGTTCATCCGGACATCACGGCGATCTATGCGGATCTTGCGGAACCCGGTGAATGGGCCAAGCACTTCGAGGGCGCCGACGTCGTAGTCATGCTGCAAGCGCAGATCGGTGCGCCGACCCACGAGCCTTTCGTACGCAACAACATTGTGGCAACGCGCCACGTGCTCGACGTCATCAAGCAATACGGCATTCCCCACACCGTGCACATCAGTTCGTCGGTGGTGAACTCGGTCGCCGACGACTGGTACACGCAAACCAAGCGCGAACAGGAAGAGATCGTCGTGGCATCCGGCATCAACTGCGTCGTGCTGCGCCCGACGCTCATGTTCGGCTGGTTCGACCGCAAGCACCTCGGCTGGCTCTCGCGTTTCATGCACCGCGTACCCGTGTTTCCGATTCCGGGCAGCGGCAAGTACATGCGTCAGCCGCTCTACGTCGGCGACTTCTGCAACGTCATCATCAGCAGCATTGATTCGCGCATCAAGGGGCAAGCGTTCAACATCAGCGGCCTGGAGCGCGTCGACTACATCGACATCATCCGGCAGATCAAGCGCGCGACGCGCGCACGCTGTGCAATCGTACGCATTCCCTACGGCCTCTTTTACGTGCTGCTGAAGATCTACGCCGTGTTCGACAAGAACCCGCCGTTTACGGCCGATCAGCTCAAGGCCCTAACCGCTGGCGACGAGTTCGAGGTGATCGATTGGGAAGGCATCTTCGGCATTCGCGCCACGCCGTTCGCCAAAGCCATGGACGAGACGTTCAACGATCCGACCTACAGCCACATCGCCCTGGAATTCTGAAGACACATGAGTACAGAACGCATCGCCGTGCTCGGCGCGGGACCGATGGGTCTTGGCGCTGCCTATCAACTTGTCAAGGACGGACGCAAGCCCATCATCTTCGAGGCCGATGACCGCGTGGGCGGCATGGCGGCCTGCTTCGACTTCGGCGGCCTGTCGATCGAGCGTTACTACCATTTCCACGCGATCTCGGATCACGCGTTCTTCGAGGTGCTGCGCGAGCTTGGTATCGAAGACAAGATGAAGTGGTGCGAAACGAAAATGGGCTACTTTTACCAAGGGCGCGTACAGCCCTGGGGCAATCCCATGGCGCTGCTCAAGTTCAAAGGCCTGAGCCTGAGCGCGAAGTTTCGCTACGGCCTCCACGCGTTTCTCTCGACGAAGCGCAACGACTGGAAGCCCCTCGATCATGTCGAAGCCACGAGCTGGATTCGACGGTGGATTGGCGAAGAAGCGTGGGAGGTGCTCTGGCGCCGCCTGTTCGACTACAAGTTCTACGACTACGCGCACAACCTCTCGGCGGCGTGGATCTGGAGCCGCATTCGCCGTATTGGTCGTTCGCGCTACGACCTCTTTCGAGAAAAGCTTGGCTACCTCGAAGGTGGCTCCGACACGCTCCTGAACGGCATGCGCAGCTACATCGAGGCACATGGCGGCGAGTTCCGGCTCGGCGTGCCCGCGCAGAAAGTGGTGATCGAAGGTGGCAAGGTCAGAGGCATTGAAGCCGGTGGTGAATTCCACGCGTTTGACAAGGTGATCAGCACGATCCCGCTGCCTTACGTGCCGCGCGTGATGCCCGACCTGCCGCCGGACATTCTCGAAGCGTTCCGCAGCAAGAAGAACGTCGCGGTGGTCTGTGTGATTGCGAAGCTCAAGAAACGCGTGACCGAGAACTTCTGGCTCAACACGAACGATCCGGAAATGGATATTCCCGGCATTGTCGAATACACGAACCTGCGCCCGCTCAACGAGCATGTCGTGTATGTGCCGTTCTACGTGCCCGGTGAACATCCGAAGTATCAGGAACCGGACTCCGCTTTCATCGACAAGGTCAAGCGCTACCTCATGAAGATCAATCCTGCGCTGACGGCGGATGACTTCATCGACGTGCGCGCGAGTCGCTATCGTTTCGCACAGCCGATCTGCGAGCCCGGGTATCTCGATCGGCTGCCGCCGATTCAGTTGCCAGTCGAGGGTCTGCTCGTTGCGGATACGTCGTATTACTACCCGGAGGATCGTGGCATTTCCGAGAGTATCGGACTGTCGCGCAAGATGGCGAGAATGGTATGACGAGAGCGCAAGCGGTGGTCCGAACCGGCTTCGTATCGAAGAACTTCCTGATGTTCCTGCTCACTGGCGGCTTTGCAGCTGCCGTGAACTGGAGCAGCCGCATCTTGTATAACCTTTGGATGCCTTATTCGGCGGCCATCGTCGTGGCGTACATCACGGGGATGATCACAGCGTACATCCTCGCCAAGATGTTTGTGTTTACGGAAAGCAAGCAGTCGACACATCGCTCCGTGTTCTTTTTCACGCTCGTCAATCTTGTCGCGATTGTGCAGACGTGGGCGGTGAGCGTCGGCCTCGCCTATTACGCGTTCCCCAAATTGGGGATGACCTGGCACGATCGCGATATCGCGCACCTGGTGGGTGTCGTTGTGCCGGTTTTTACGAGCTATATCGGGCACAAGAAGTTTAGCTTTCGCCACTAACGACGTGACGACCTGTCGTCGCACGTAGGCGTTCGCCAACTCACCGTGAGCGGGTGAGGATGCACCAATTGTGGAGAGCCAACGGGATGGCGCCGCTCTCGCGGCGCCATGAGACAAAACTCTGTCCATACGGCGGACTACCGAATCAAGGGCTGTGTGAATCGAGAGCAAAGCCATACAGCGCAACACCCAAAGTTCGGGGATCATCGGACTCCCCCGCAGCCTTTGGCGAAGCGACATCATAATCGACAAACTTGACGTCAACTTCGCTATCGCTCAGATCACGTAACGGGACAACAACGGTCTGCCGATTCCTTACCGCATCGAACCTGACTTCTGATACCAGCTTGTCATTAATATAAATCGACGCACGCTGCACGGAATCTGGATGCGGTATAAACGCGCTCAGATCCAGTTGGAGCGAACCTGCAAATCCCTCTTTTACTCTCAACCGCAGATGGGCCTCCCGAGATTCCATCCAGACGAATTCCGATTCGACGTGGGACCAACCATTTCTGAGGAGGAAATATCCAAAGAGATTCGGATCGGTTTTCACCGAGAAACTCTTATTTCCGGAAAAACTATCTGGGCGCCCATAAAGCGATAGACCTCCTGCCTGGCCAATCAGTGCAAGGCTCCCATCCAACGGACTCGCCGACACAATAATTTTCTCGTTACGTGCCAATTCAGATGGATTACATTTAGCTTCCACAGTAAACGAGTTCGCCCACCCTTTATTGACGCAAAATAGATCCACGCCGCGACGCGCGGCGTACATCTCTGCACCCAGCACGGAAGCCCAGAGATACTCATAATTACTACGATTATCCAAATCCAGCACCAACCTTCCATCCGACTTGCTTTTCAAAAGCGCATCATACAAGTCGACCACATTCGGTTGACTATATTGGTTGACGTAAGCCGGTTTATCGTCAATCTTCTTGTATGCAACGCCAAGCAAAACCAACACCAGCACCACTACGAGCCATTGCTGTTTCAAACCAAGAGACGACCATACACAGGCCGACGTCACACCAACAGCCAGAGCCGGGACGGAGTAATAGAAATACCCCATATAATCCATATCCAGAAAATCTACGCCAAATTTTGAATAAAACAACATTGCCAATGTTGCCGAAATCAACAGCGCAATGACCGCCCGGATATTCTCATAAAACAGATATTTTTTACGTCTGGTGGCATAAAAGAATATAGCAGCCATCAACAGAAGACCGGCAGCAAACCACCATCCTCCCCCCCAGTAATGTCCGGTGTACCTGGCTGCCTGCCCTAGCGTATTGGCCTGATGCGAGTGGCCAAATCGTATGTAGGTCGCAAGCGGACCTGGGAAATGACGAATAGTCTCGAAGAGCAACGGAATAAAAAACAGGAACAGCAAAATTGCCGACCGGATGACCTTTCCGCCATTCTCCTGCCAATAGGTCCGTCCGAACATGGACTGCGCCCCACGGCCAGCCCCATAGACAGCCCGGTTATATGCAAGACTCAAGAAGAAGAGAATACCCAGCGTTGAAACAAACGACACATGCCCATTAATCAAAAATCCGGAGCTCAGGGCCAGCGAAAGGAGCATGTCCGCCCGGCCTGACGCAAACCTCGCCGCCGCAATCAGCATCGCGGCAAACGGGAAAAAATACAGCTCTGGGAACCACATGCCCGCAAAAAACTGAAAATGCACGCAGGCTGTGATGGAAAGAAATACCGCAGTCGCGACTCCGGCAAAGCTTACCGATTCGGATAACCGCTTCAGCATGCTAAAGGCAAGCGCTATCCAGAATGAATTATAAAGAATCGCCGCAACCATTTGTCCTGAAAATGGGGATGGCACGACGTGCATCCAGTCAAACAGCACCATCTCACCGAAAGCCAACACGTAGAGGATCGCGGGGCCAGGGTGATTAACTCCAATTCTCGAATAATTCCCAACCCACAGATCCAGTACTTTGGCTTTCTGGATTAACAGACCGTTGGCGGCAAAGTCGCCTACCTCGTAATGGACCATGTCGATCAATGGCCAGTTAGCCAGCAATATAGCCGTGGCAATAACTACAAAAACAGCGATCTCCTGCCAAGGCCAACGTGACAAATAGTAAGCCAACGTTGAGCCATCCTCCGATGCCGGACTGCGAAGCTCTGCCATATCCTCCCCCGAATTTCCGCCCAAAGGATGGGCGATTGCCAGTGTTAGTAGATGCCGAAGACCCTTGGTGTGGCCGACAAACCTCATAGAGTATACGTGTAAGCGAACTGGAAAGGCATCCTTAAGACGGCGGAAACGCGGGCGGCGATCGTGTCCATCTGTCCATCTAGTTTTTTAAAGGACAGGTACGATGGCTGAAACTGAGGCTATGCCAGAGTCAATATTAATGTATGCGGGCGGTACGACATGATCAGGCGGCGAGCGCTCGAGGAGCCGGTGCGCTTTCAATCCCTGGGGTTGCGTCCTTGAAAGGAACGTCCTTCAGCACCTGATCCATTTTCGCGTCACCGCGAATTTCCTCAAGGCCTGCTCGGCCGCCGTGCGCGCATGGCTTTTCCTCGCCGGCTGCTTCGGCTAACAGGGCGTCGACATCGCGTGGCCGGGGCTCCCGCTCACGCTGCCCTCACGCCGTCGTGGCAGCGGGACTTCAAAGCAGGTTCCGTCCGCCAGTTGACCGTAGATCGCAAGACCGGAAAGATCGAACTTCGGCCCGGCCTCCACCTTCAGCCAGAAGCCGCTCGTCAGAATGTCCGGATTGCCGGTGGCCGCAGCCACGTCCGGGCGCTCGATTGCCGTCTCGCCCCCGCCACGATGCACCTCGTTGACGAACACGTGAATGCGCTTCGCCGGTTGCCCAGGGGTCAAAGCCGCAGCCCAGCCGCGAACTATGATCGTCCGCCCGTCAAAGGACATGCTGACCTCGTCGACATGACCCGCCGTCACCGCTCGCGTCAACACGAGATCATCTAGTTTCGGTCCCACTGCCTCAAACGGCGCACGCGCAGGCGAGTTGCCGTTGGCCCGATCCGTAGTCTCGACCGGCTCCGCGCCCGATGAAAATGCACGCCGCAATGCAGCGCCCCAGCGCTTCGAAGCTGTCGCCAGCCGGCTCATGAGCGCTGGCCGGCACGCCAGCCGCAATGCATCGAGCAACGGCGCTTCAGCAAGCTCGTGCTCTGGCCGGTGCTCGCTCTCGAAGAACGCGCGTTGACGCTCGATGAGTTGCCTGCGGTGCGTCTCGTCGAAGAGCACGGGCGCGATCTCATCCCAAATGCGAGCCCCGTCCGTGATGCAGCCAACCACGTCCGCGGGCAGATCAGGGTGCAGCGCAACCGCATCCGAAGTCTGCAGATGAACGAGCGGCACCTGCCCGCGCAACACGTCCCAATATGCCGAGGTCGGTACGTTTACGCCGACCACACAATCGGCAAGGCGCAGACAATCGTCGAACCCAAGCGACGCGAGTCCCGTCGAACTCGCGCCGGCAAGACCCGAAAAGGCTTCGTACAGAATGGGGTCTTCACCAAAGGGACCCGGCTTCGTTCTCACGAGCAACGCCACGCGATCGCGCAAACCGGCCGGAATGCTGGCGAGTGCAGCGCACGTTTCGAAGTAAGCGACGGGGTCGGTTATGGGCACCGCGTGGATTTCGATTGCGTTGGTCAGCAGCAGGACGACCTTCTTTCTACGCACCGATTCGGTAATGGTACGCAGCGGCGCATTCTCTTCCTCGTATGGGTAGATGCGGCGAAACGTGTCCTGCACGGCGTCGCCCACGGTGCACACGCGCGTGCGGGGATCGCACTGCGCAATCCGCCGCGCACTGCTTTTCGACCAAGCCAGCGCGAAATCGCTGTGGCGCGGTGAGCGCCAGTTGATGTCAACAGGCCAGGATGAATGCAGTGCGACCATCACCGGCGTCCCAGCCCGCCGGTAGAGATGCGAGAGCACCGCCCCCTCGGCCGTGAAGTGATCGCTGCGTATGAGCAGTTCCAGTGGACGCTCTTTTACGAGCGCCGACGCCTGGCGAATGAGCCGCGCGTACCCCAACCATCGCTTCGTCACGATATGGTCGAACTGGAAATCCAGATATCGGTTATCCCGTATGCACGCCGGCAACGAACTCGATGAAATTTTCTTCGAGATGCGCTTTCGCAACTCGTGCAGTTTTGGGCCGATATCGTCATCGCGCGATGCGTCCTGGCTCGAAAAAGTCACGACGGACTTCGACACCGCGCTATCCGCCGAATTGGGCAGCGGCGTTCCCCAAGTCTCTGACGCGAACAGCAATGCATCGAAGTGAAGCTCGTCGAACGCGGAATAGAGTTGTTGAACGCCGCGCAATGTTGCTGGTACTAGTCCGATGCGCGCGCCGCCAAACGCCCTATCACTCTGCATTCCTGATTGAATCTGGTTCGCTTCGGGCGCGACGGGTGCCGGCATATGGGCTGGCGGCGACGAAACTACGAGGGTGCTCGATGGACGGCCCAAGCGCTCACACACATAGCGAATAACGGCTGCAGTGACGTCGGAGTCGAAGTAGAAGTCGAGCGGCGTGAGCGGATCGCCCGAAAAGACATAGAAGCGGCGGACCGTATCATGCTGCTGCACGATCTTCTCCGCCAGGCGCGCGATATGCTGGGCGTGTAAAAAGAATTGAAACTGCGCCGGCGCGTCCAACCTGGCCAGATCGATTCCTTCGATCTGGCAATGCAACCCCATATCGCCGAGCCACTCGTTGGACAATTGCGGAAAAACGCGATGGTATTCGTCGGCAATGGCCGCGTAGTCAATTAATATTCGGTAATCAAATACGCGCGGATGCGAAGTTCTTAACGCCCCACCCAGCGCATGCAGCGACAACGGGAGTATCCTGACCCGTGCAAATGCTGCCTCGTCGATCTGTTGCAGGTGACGCACTTCGGCCCCGTTTACGACAAAGATCGCATCTTCAGGGCCAATTTCATGGCAAAGAGTTGCCTGATCGACAACGCTCATAACGCTCCATACTGGCAAAGAACTATATATATAGTATATTTGAGTTTTAAAATCGAGTCAGCGATGTTCAACGGCAAGTCAATTCTCGTCACAGGCGGAACAGGATCGTTCGGCAGGAAATTCGTACGCAACATTCTGGCGCAATACCAACCACGGCGACTGGTTGTATTTTCCCGTGACGAATTGAAACAATTTGAAATGCAACAGGAGTTCGATCAGTCATGCATGCGCTATTTCATCGGCGACGTGCGCGATGCTGAACGCCTGATCCAGGCCACCCGCGGCGTCGATTTCATCGTACACGCAGCAGCGCTCAAACAGGTCCCCGCTGCCGAATACAATCCGACGGAATGCATCAAGACTAACATTCATGGCGCCGAGAACGTGATTCGCGCCGCGATTGAGAATGAAGTCGAGAAAGTCATTGCACTCTCAACGGACAAGGCTGCCAACCCCATTAATCTGTACGGTGCGACCAAGCTCGCGTCGGACAAATTGTTTGTCGCCGCGAACAACATGGCAGGCGGACACCGCACGACGTTTTCAGTCGTGCGCTACGGCAATGTCGTAGGCTCGCGTGGCTCGGTCGTCCCCTTTTTCAAACGGCTGATTGCAAACGGCAACGACCATCTGCCGATCACACATCCCGACATGACGCGTTTCTGGATCACGCTCGACGACGGCGTGGACTTCGTACTGAAGAATTTTCAACGCATGAAGGGGGGCGAAATCTTCGTGCCAAAAATTCCATCCGTGCGTATCGTCGAGTTAGCGACGTCGATGGCACCCGAATTGCCGCAGCGCATTGTCGGAATCCGGCCCGGCGAGAAACTGCACGAAGTGATGTGCCCAGCCGATGATTCGCATCTGACGATCGAGTTCGACGATCACTACGTGCTGGGGCCCACCATCACGTTCAATCGCCAGGACAATGATTTCACCACGAACCTCCTCGACGAGCGCGGGGTGCGCGTGCCGCAAGGCTTCGAATACAACTCGGGCACGAATATCCGCTTCCTGAACATGGGTGAAATTGCGGAATTCAACCGTATCGCAGGTATCTGAATGATCCCGTACGGTCGACAGCACATTACGCAAAAGGATATCGACGCCGTAACGGCCGTGCTCACGTCGGACTTCCTGACCCAAGGGCCAATGGTTCCGCGTTTCGAGGCACTTGTTGCGGCGAAAGTGGGCGCGCGGCATGCGCGCGCAGTGAACAGCGCGACTTCCGCACTGCACATCGCGTGTCTCGCGCTCGGTGTGGGCGCTGGTGACCGCGTGTGGACGAGTCCTGTCACGTTCGTCGCGTCATCGAACTGCGCGCTATATTGCGGTGCACAAGTGGATTTCGTCGACATCGATCCGCGCACGTTCAATCTCGATCCTGCAAAGCTAAAGGAGAAGCTTGAGCGCGCGCGCGCAACGGGTACGCTGCCCAAAGTCGTGATACCGGTGCATCTATGTGGCCAGTCGTGCAACATGGCCGCCATTCATGCATTGAGCCGCGAGTATGGCTTTCGTGTGATCGAAGACGCATCGCACGCGATCGGCGGCAAGTATCAGGGGCACTACATCGGCGACGGTCGATACGCCGACATCACCGTATTCAGTTTTCATCCGGTAAAGATCGTGACCACAGCGGAGGGTGGCATCGCAATCACGAACGACGACGCCCTCGCGGAGCGTCTGAGCCTGTTGCGCAGCCACGGCATCACGCGCGATCCGCAGCACATGACTCAGCCGTCCGACGGCCCCTGGTACTATCAGCAGATTGCGCTCGGTTACAACTACCGGATGACGGACCTGCAAGCCGCACTCGGCATCTCGCAGATGGAGCGCCTCGACGAATACGTCACGCGACGGCACGAAATCGCGCAACGATACGATGTGCTGCTCGCCGATCTGCCGGTCACGACACCGTGGCAAGCGCCTGATGTCTATTCGGCATGGCATCTGTATGTGGTTCGGCTGCAAACCGTCCGCATCCCAGTTACGCACGTACAGGTTTTCACGCGCTTGCGAGAAGCGGGTATCGGCGTGAATCTGCATTACATCCCGGTCCATACACAACCCTACTACCAGGCGCTCGGCTTTAAGCAAGGCGATTTTCCCGAAGCAGAACGCTATTACCCGGAGGCGATCAGCCTGCCGATGTATCCAACGCTGACCGATGCAGAGCAGGACTACGTCGTCGAGGCGTTGCGGGCCGCACTCACCCCATGAAACTGGCAGTCATACCTGCGCGCGGCGGTAGCAAGCGCATTCCCCGCAAGAACATGCGCGCCTTCAACGGCAAGCCGGCAATCGCGTACCCTATCGCCGCTGCCATTGAATCTGGCTGTTTCGATCGCGTGATCGTATCGACCGACGACGACGAAATCGCCGATGTTGCGTTGCGCCACGGCGCTCACGTGCCCTTTCGTCGGCCTGCGGCGCTTGCCGACGACCACACCGCCACGCTGGCGGTCGTGCAGCACGCAATCAGCAGCATGGCTTCGCTGCAAAGCGAGCCCGTGGAGTGGGTGTGCTGCATTTATGCAACCGCCTTGTTCCTGGAGGCGAACGATCTGCGCCGCGGCTGGGACCTTCTCCGCGAACAGCAGGCCGACTATGCGTTCAGTGTCACGAGCTATGCGTTTCCGATTCAGCGCGCGATCCGCATTACGCGAGCAGGACGCGTGGCCATGTTTCAGCCGGAGCACCGCGAAACGCGTTCGCAGGATCTGGAGCCTGCATACCACGACGCCGGCCAGTTCTACTGGGGACGCGCAAGCGCCTTTGCGCAGGCGCTCCCGGTGTTCTCCGACACAGCGGTGCCAGTAGTGCTGCCGCGCTACCGCGTGCAGGACATCGATACGGAAGAGGACTGGTTGCAGGCCGAATTGATGTATCGCGCGCTGACGGTGGCGCGATGAGGCCAATGCAGGTTGCGATACGGGCGGATGCGTCTTCCGCCATCGGCAGCGGTCACGTGATGCGATGCATGACGCTCGCAGCGGCGCTGCTCGAACACGGTTGCCACGTGCGTTTCATCACGCGCGAGCATGATGGGCATCTTGCTGCGACGATCGAGTCGCGCGGGATCGAATGCGTGCGACTCCCGATCACCGGGACACCTGAGGCCGGCCGTATGCCGGCTGACATCTACGCGCAGTGGCTCGGCTGCTCGCAAGAAGACGATGCGCGCGATACGGCAGCGATTCTCGGCGGCGGCGAGCCAGTGGATTGGCTGATCGTCGATCACTACGCGGTCGACGCGCAGTGGGAAAGCCGGATGCGCGCACATGCCCGGCACATCATGGTGATTGACGACCTGGCCAATCGGCACCACGACTGCGATCTGCTGCTCGACCAGAACCTGTACGTGGACCGGGAAACGCGCTATACCGCGTTCGTGCCGCAAGGCTGCGATCTGCTGCTCGGCCCGAGGCATGCGTTGTTGTCCCCTGATTTCGCGCGCCAGCGCGCATCCGTGAAAGCGAAACGGTTCGCGGCACCGTATCGCATACTCGTATTTTTTGGCGGTGTCGACGCAACCGGTGAAGCGTCACGATTCCTGCAGGCCTGGGCGCGAGTGGGGCGAGACGACCTGAGCGCAGACATCGTCACCGGGATCGGCAATCCGCGCGCAACGGCGCTCGCTGAATTCGCAGCGACGCTGCCTCGGGTGCAAGTGCATCGGCATCTGCACAGCATGGCACGCATGATGGCCGAGGCCGACTACGCATTTGGCGCCTGTGGTGCAACGAACTGGGAGCGCTTTTGCACGGGTTTGAACAGCACGCTGACCAGCGTCGCGGAGAATCAGCTGCCGCTCGCGCGCGATCTTGCCGCGCTTGGACTCGTCGACTATCTTGGTGACTGGCGGCAGGCGTCAGTCGAGTCCTACGAGCATGCATTGGCCGAACTCGACCCCGGCGCACAACGGCTATTGCAGCGCCGCGCGCGCATCCTCGCGGAGGTCGATGGATACGGCGCACGCCGCATCGTGGAGCGACTCACGAACACGGGAGCCGACTGATGCATATACGACCGCTGACACAAGCGGATCTCGACATGATTCTTTCGTGGCGCAACGCCCCAGCCGTGCGCCAGAACATGTACACGAGCCACGAGATCTCGCCGGAGGAGCACCGCGCATGGTTCGCACGCGTCGAAGGGGATAATACGAAGCGTTATTTCGTGTTCGAGCGTGATGGGGTTGGCCGCGGGGTGATTGGCTTTACGGCTATCGACACGAACAACAAGCGATCGAGTTGGGCATTCTATGCCTCACCCGACGCACCACGCGGCACCGGCTCGGCAATGGAATACCTGGCGCTCGAGTACGCGTTCAACGAACTCGCCCTGCTCCGACTACACTGCGAGGTGCTCGACTTCAACCGAGCGGTCATCCAACTCCATCAGTCGTTCGGCTTCACAATCGAAGGCACGCTGCGTGAACATCATTACAACGGCGAACGCTACTGCGACGTCGTTTTGCTGGGCATTCTGAACGACGAATGGCAACAGCGACGAGCTGCGATCCGGCAAAAGCTCAGGCTAGACGAGGTGGCTTCATGACTGCAGACACGCAACGGGCATTGCGCGTCGAAATCGACGGGCGCACGATAGGCGCGGATTGCCCGCCTTATATCGTCGCGGAACTGTCCGCGAACCATAACGGCAGCCTCGACACAGCATTCGCCATCGTCGAAGCGGCAAAGCACGCCGGCGCTGACGCGGTGAAACTGCAGTCCTATCGCCCCGACACCATCACCATCGACTCAGACCGCCCTGAGTTTCAGATCCAAGGCGGCCTTTGGCACGGCAAGTCGCTGTACGAGCTTTACCAGTGGGCCCACATGCCATGGGAGTGGCACAAGCCGCTTTTCGACCGCGCGCTCTCTCTCGGCATCACGATCTTCAGCTCGCCGTTCGACCGCACCGCCGTGGATCTGCTCGAGGATCTGAACGCGCCAGCTTACAAGATCGCCTCCTTCGAGGCGGTCGATCTGCCGTTGATCCGCTATGCCGCGAGCACGCGCAAACCTATGATCATATCGACCGGCATGGCGGACGAAAGCGAAATCGGGGAAGCGATCGCGGCCGCGCGCGATGCCGGTTGCACGCAACTCGTCGTACTGCATTGCGTTAGCGCCTATCCGGCGCCAGCAGAAGAGTACAACCTGCGTACGATCGCCGACCTCGCCGACCGTTTTGGCGTAGTGGGCGGGCTGTCGGATCATACGCTGGATAACACCACCGCCATCGCGAGCATTGGGTGCGGCGCGGCGCTAATCGAGAAACACGTGACGCTCGACCGCAGCGCCGGCGGCCCCGACGACAGTTTTTCGCTCGAACCGCGGGACCTTGAATCGCTCGTGCGCAACGCGCGAACCGCTTGGGCCGCGCTTGGCCGCGTAAGCTATGAGCGCAAGGAAAGCGAGAAAGGCAACGTGCAGTTCCGCCGATCACTGTACGCCGTTCGCCCGATCCGCAAAGGCGAGCTGTTCACACTGGAAAACGTGCGCAGCATTCGCCCGGGGCTTGGGCTCGCGCCGAAATATCTGGATGCGATTCTCGGCAAAGCGTCAAACGTCGATCTCGACGCGGGCACGCCGATCCCAGCTGCCGTGCTCGAAGGGTGAAACCCGGCGAGGACCCGCTCCGCCGGGTGTTCACCCGTTCGATCAAATCAGCCCGTGCTCACCCAGAATCCGCCCGATCTCCTTGCCGACGACAGCCGGTGAAAAGCGGTCTTGAAGCACGGCAAAGCCGCGCATCGCGCGCGCGCGCGCCTCGGCGGGGTTTGCCTCGATTGCACGCAACGCGGCAACTGCTGCGTCCAGGTTCACCTCCGCCCAAACCTGATTCTCCGTGCGAATGTATTCACCGGGACCCACCGGCACCATCGAACAGGCGACAGGAAAGCCGGTTTGCTCGTCGATGAAATCCGTCGTGGCGCTGTAGTCGGTTGAAACGACTGCCCTGCCCGCCGCAAGCGCCTCAGCGGCGCCGAAGCCGAAACCCTCGGAGCGATGCAGCGAAATGAACACATCGTTCTCCACCATCAGCGCGTCCATCTCGGCCCGATTGAGCGTGCGATCGACGACGTGAATCCGGTCATCCTTCGCCGCGACCTCCCCTAGCCATTGACGCAGCCCATCGCCGCGATCGCCACGCAGCTTTACGGTCAGTTCCACGTCCCGACGGTTCAGTGCAAACGCCGCGCAAAACGCCTCGACCGCCGCCTTCGGGTTTTTCCTCGAAACCCACGAATCCGTGTCCATATAGGTCAAGAAACGCAGTGTCGAGCCCCCACGCGAAGGGGGTACCTCTCTGGGCAAGCGTACTGGCTGCGGAACATCGCGCACAACAAGGCCGGGTATCTCTGCAAAGCCCCTCGCGACAAAACTCGAAGGTAGCCAGACTTCATCGAAGTTTCGAATCGCGGCATGCCACTCCTTGGGAATACGCTCGAGCTCCCAAAACGGGTAGAAGACGTTCAAACGCCCGGGCGCGACTTCCGCCTGCATGTCGACGACGGCGGGCAATCCAACCAGAACCAGGTTGGCCTTGCGGTCCACAGGTGAATTGCACTTGCTCCTGAATTCCAGATCGTTTTGACGGCCCGGCAACGGAAGGTTTCGCATCGAGATAGGCAAGCGCGCCGTATCGCATGCGTAAGTCAGGTTGCGCGCCGCCTGGCCAAGCCCTATTTCGGAGCGCAAATAGCCAGTAATGCACAGACCATTCTGCAAGGCCTTCGAGATTTGGGATGGTTGATCGTCCTGCGAGCCACCCCATAGGTCCATTCCCAACTGCTTATGAAACTGCGGATCCGTGAGTCCGTGCTCGAAAAAATGCAGCACCGGGTTGTCCTCTGCGGGACGAAACCCCGGGAAGCGGGCAGCATAACCTTCGACATCGAACCATTTCGCAGGCTGCCGGCCCTCGCGCCAACCGCTTCCCATGTAGTGAGCATACGGATCGAGACCGGCGGCGACCACATCCGGATAGGCTTCGCAGTACCAGGCTTCATCGAATACGCCAACCAGTTTCGCGACCATATGCAGACTGGCCGGATCAGCCGACGCCCCCCGATTGAATGCAAGAGGCGCGAGGTTCTCGTGCGCCGAATCAGCTTTGCTCATCGATTATTCTCCGTCTCCGTCCAGGGAAAGCGCACTTGCGGTACATCGCCAATTTCCGCCCAGGGATTGCGGAAAGGATCATGAATCAGAGTATCGCCCCAGCGAGAAGCCATCATGGCCGAATTCGCGGCGCGCAACTGGATCACTTCCGGGGTGTCCTCCGTCCCGCGCGTTGAAGACTCGTTATGGTAAATTCCTTGCGTCGGCACAGCGATAACGCGCAGACCCATCGCCCGGGCGCACAGGCAGTAATCCACGTCGTTGTACTCGACGGGCAAACTCACTTCGTCGCAACCACCCGCGCGCTCGAACACCGCCCGCCGCGTGACCAGCAACGCGCCCGTGACGACCTGATAGTTCCGCACGGTACGCAGCGCATGCAGGTAGCCCTCAGACGTCTGCGGTGCACCTCGCAGCACGTGACGAGGAATGACGGGCTGACGTCTGTTTGGTCCGGGTTCCAGCAGCATACCCGCATGCTGCACGGTGCCATCCGGGTACAACAGATGCGCACCCACCACGCCGACCTCTGGGCGGACCGCGTGCCGGATCATCATTTCGAGTTGGCCAGGCACTGTGATCTCGACATCGTTGTTCAACAGTACGATGGCTTCCGCGCTCGATGCGGCCACACCAATGTTGACCATGCGGGAGAAATTAAAGCGGCCGCTAACACGCCGGATTACAGCGCCGTAGCGTGCCTGCAACTGGTCGTAAAGCGCGAGCGTGCGCAGATCCGTGCTCGAGTGGTCCACAATCACCAGTTCCGGTGCGGGGCCTTCGAAATGCTCGAGGAACCGGACGCAGCGTTCGAGCAGTTCCGGCCGGTCGCGATTGGGAATCACGATCGCGACCGACGGTAGATTCCCACCATTTGCGAAAACCGGATGCGACTCAATAAGTTGCGGCAACCCAACGGGCAAGTGCATGATCGGCTCGACCAGATGCGCCACGGTAATGGGCGCCGGAGCGGCTGCGACACCACGCAGCCAGCCATGCAAGGTGTCGGGGCGGCCATCAGCGCGCTGCTCAAGAATCAGCTTGCGAGATGCCATGAAGGCTGTGCCGACATAGTCCAGTTCGGCAATCAAGTCCGGATCCCAGCCGGGAGCAAAGCAAGGCTCACGGAGTGAGCCCTGTTCTGACCGACGATCGTGATCGCATATCACCAGATCGGGTGACGACTTACCGCGCGCCCCCGAAAGCGCCTCGTTCAGAAGCGCGAACGCATCCGGATCGAAAGTCGTGCCGGCGGGTGCAAAGACCAGATGGCTTCCGCGCCACAGACGATCGTCGGCGGGATTGGACAGCAACTGGAGCGGCTCGAGCGCCGGTTCAACGAAAAGGCCGCGCAGCGACATGTAGTCGTCGGCATCGGCATTACACGGTCCGGCGACCAGAATTTCGACGTTGCGGTACGTCTGCCCTCGCAGCGACGAAAGCGTGCGGGAAAGCCCCTCGTCAGACTCAGCTTTCTCCCCGTACGCCACCACCGTGATCAAGTGATTCCACGCCTGATGTCGGCGAACACTGAACTGGCTCCGGCGTTCGTTGAGCCGCATTTCACACCACGCGGCGTAGTCATGCGGCCTGGCAACGTCGGCTTTCTTGCTGGGCCGAGCAAGCCGTGGCATTGCGATACGGACATCGGGCACCGGCGCTTCGAGAGCGGCTCTGGCACGCTGCAAAAGGTCATCGAAGTTCACATCGTCGATCTCGCGACCGCCATGCACTCCCACTTCCCGCTCGCCATGCAAGAGGCTATCGAGATCCAGCCGATCGTTCAGGACGCCGCCCTTACGCCCTTCGTTGCGTCCACACTCGATGTAGTGCAGCAGCGGATTGACGTGGGCGCCGAGATCTTGATTTCTCTCGAGATAATCCGTCCCGGAAAACCATGGGCTTGGCTGCCGCCCCTCCACGGCACCAAACTTGAGATAGTGCACGACCGGATCGAGGCCGCTAGAAGCCACGTCGGCGTTAGTCTTGAGATACCAGTTCCGATCGAAAAAGATCGATCGACGCAGTATCTCTGCGGCCCGCAAGTCATTCGGCCTCACCGCTCCCATGCGCAACCGCGCGACGATACGGCGAAGCCGCCGACGAACCCTGGCTTTTGTGCCAAAGGCGGGGTCCTCGAAGATCGCCGCATACTGCTGAGCCAGGTCGGCAAAATGAGCCTTCAGATCAGCCAGATCCGCAGACGTTCGGGAAGCCCTCTCCAGGCCCTGTACCAGAATCTCGCGTTCTGCCGCAGCCTTCTGAGTCGCACGCGCTTGCTCCGCAATCAAAGCCGCTCTTTCGGCCGAGGCGTTCTGAGCCGCACGCGCTTGCTCCGCAATCAAAGCCGCTCTTTCGGCCGAGGCGTTCTGCGCCGCACGCGCTTGCTCCGCAATCAAAGCCGCTCTTTCGGCCGAGGCGTTCTGAGCCGCGCGCTGGTGCGTCTCGATCTGAGCATTGGCCTCAGCCAAGGCCCTGTCCTTTGCACTGACGAGCGCCGACACGTCATCTGCTGCGCGGCTCGACGCGCTGTGCTGAGCGCCGATCTCCTCTCGCAGCCGGGCCTCGATTTGAGCTTCCCTGGCGTCGGCCGCTGCGGCGGCCTGCTGCCCTACCGACTCCGCAGTCAGCCGCTCCTGCATGGCGAGGACCCAGCGATCCCCTAGATACGCAAAGCGCTCCCGAATGGCGTGAATCGTAGTGGGATCGGTGATAGCGCACAGTGCCTGGACCGGTGCAGGCGCCTGGGCACCCACCAGCACCACACCCAACCCGTGGCCATGAAGAAACTCGAAGCTGGCATAGCGGCTGCGCAACTCGGCGAAAAGTTTGTACACACCGAAGTCGCGCTCGTGGACGTTGATGTCGTGAAAAAGCACAACCGCTCGATCAGATAGCTTGGGTAACCATGTCTCGAAGTCGTGCTTGACAGCCTCATACGTATGGAAGCCATCGATATGCAGCAAATCGATGCTGCCATCGGCAAAATGCGTCTGCGCATCGTCGAAAGTACAGCGCATCAGTTCCGAGAATGCCCTGTAGTTCCTGTCGTGAAACAGCCGCAACTCGCCATATACCTGCTCGCCATAAATGCCGGCATGTTCGTCGCCCTGCCAGGTGTCGACGGCGAAACAGCGCGTGGCCAACCGCTTCCGCGCGACAGCCTCGCAGAAAGCCGCATAAGAAACACCATTGTGAGTCCCCAGTTCGACAAACAGGCGGGGCTCACATGCAGCCATGATCCAGAAGGCGAATGGCACATGGCCCCACCATCCGCTGCGCTTCCCAATCAGTTGAGGCGTGTGGAAAATGAGTTCGAGTTCGGGGGATGCGAACACGCGCAAGGCGGGAGCGAGGTCCAGAGGGAGAACAGTTTGTTTGTCCATGACGAATTCCGGCAGCGTGTGATCGGGAAACTTAGCTGTGGTGATGGCGCAGACAATCAAGGCAACGAGACCGGCGCCACCGCATGGTCCATCGCCGGGATGCAAAGGAGCCGGGAAACACTGTACTTTCGTGTCAATATCGAAAGTCTGTGAGGAAGCGCTCTCAATGCTGACGTGCTGCCCGTTGAGCGCCTATGCATCGCGGGTCAAGACGCTTCCCTCTCATTCAAATCAGCGCTAAGGGACCGTCCTCCCTTAGCAGCAAACGAGTATATTCGATCATTCTTCGGATCGAAACTTTGCCTGGAGTTCGTCGAGCCGCTCGCGCATCGCCTGCCCCACCGGTACAGGACTATAGCGCTGCAATACGCGCTCGCGGCCAGCCTTGCCCCGCTGCCGGCCTTCCGTGGGATCCACCGCGACGCTGCGCATGATTCGCACAGCTGCGTCGTGATCGGGTTCTGCCCAGGACTGGCCCTCCGACCAGTGATACTCGCCAGGCTGAAGGGGACGCATCCTGAACGGTACCGGATACCCCGTTTCTTCGGTCAGGAAGTCCTGATTGCCCGAAAAATCCGTTCCGATCACAATGCGGCCAAAGGTCAATGCCTCGGCCATGCCAAGCCCGAACCCTTCCGCGCGGTGCAGCGAGACGTAGGCGTCCGACGCATGAATCAGGCCAAGCATCTCGTCGCGCGGCATGTTCTCGTCGAACAGCTTGATTCGCGGGTCCTGCTCCATCGCATCCGTAATTGCCGTCTTGATGTCGTGGCCTTGATCCGGCGCACCGGTCGACTTGATCACGAGACCAACGTTTTCGTCGCCGCGCGGGAATGCTTCCTGAAATGCTCTGACCACACCAAGGGGATTCTTTCTGGCCGGCGACGAAAAATAATCGAAGCTGAACATGAAATAGAAACGCCCTTCGTCCAGACCGTAGTGCGCACGCCCCGGATGATCCGCGCCCGTATCATCCATGGCCGCGGGCACGACGACAATCGGACCGTCAAAGATATGGGAAAACGCTTTGGCGATGAAGTGATTGGGCGCCCAGATTTCGTCGATCTGCGTCAGGTACTCGCGCCATGCCTCCGGCGCTCGCGGAAGCTCCCAATACGTGCAAAGAATATTGTACGACTGCGAGTAGAGTGCTGGATCGACCGAACCGTAGACGGTGGGCAACTGATCGCACGCAACCAGAATCACGTTGACCTTATACGGATGATCGAAGTCGTACCGATTCGGCATGAACGGCGCGATCATGCGCGTCTCGATACCCTTACGGAACGGATAAATGGCGAACTGCATATCGGCCGTCTCCGCTGCCATCAGGTTCGCGCGCAAAGACTGTCCCAAACCCAACGCGCCCTCGACGTAACCGATGAAGCGTACGCCATCACGCAACTCCTTGGGCTTCGTCGACAAGCGGATCGGCGTGGGCGCGGACCACGCCCCCGGCTGCACCTGCCGTTTGCCTTGCATGCGGCCCTTGAGCCATTGCCCACGCGCTCGGAAATACGGGCCGACCAAGTGCTTTGACGACGCGGAAAACGCGTATTTCCAGCCAGCCTGTTCGAGCCGGTCAGCGAAAAACGTCGCAAAAAAACCACCGCGCCGAATGCCGCGCGCGAGCATGCCTTGCCAGCGGACGTGCGGCCCCACCTTCACGGGGCGTGCCGCCCCCTGCGACGACGCCAGCAGACCTTTCCCCGCGGCGCGTCCCGGGCGCGTCAGCGCGATCGAACCCAGCGCCGCAACCGGCCGTCTCTCCTGATTCTCGGCGATCAGTGCCCGTCGAACCGCGAGGGCACTCTCGCGCCACGAGAATTTCGTGCGCACAGTGCGCACGCCCGCCTCGGAAAGCTCCGTGTAGCGCTGCGCATCCATGTCATTCGCTTCGAGCAGCCTCGCAGTCAGTTGCTCGACGGAGGGCTCCCACCAGTTGCCGACCCTGCCAAAGCCTTTGTCGGAATAGTCGGCCACGCTAACGAGTCCGTCGTACGTCAGTGCACCTGGCATGGCGAAATCAGCTGTGCCGCCGAAATTGCCGAAAATTGACGGCGTACCGCACGCCATCGATTCGGCCACGCCGAAGCCGAAGCCTTCGGAACGCGACGAGCAAACGGTGAAATCGACGCTGCGGTAAATGGTGGCGAGAAACTCCTCGTCCATTGGCGCGATGCTCTCGTAGACGTAGATGCCTTGCGCCGGGTATTCGGCCACGCGGAAGTTGCGCCAGACGCGCGAACTGTCCGGCGCCGACATCGCCTCAAGGATCTTCGTGCCCATCAGGATGAGCCTCGCCCCGGGGCGGCTGCGATAGAAGGCTTGCCAGGCCTTGATCATCACGTCGAGCCCCTTGCGATGCTGATTACTCGCGAACCACAGGAACGTCTTGCCGTCCGCGAAGCGCATCGACGCGCCCCACGGCTGGAAGACGTCACTTTCAATGCCGTGCGGCACGTAGTGTACGCGGTTGAACCCAACTTGCTTCATCACGTCGGTCACCCAGCGCGAAGGCGCCATTACCACCTTATAGTGATCCTTGTAGGCAAGCCAGGGCTCCGGCAGCGCCGACGTTTCCCAGACTGTATAGAGATAATCGAACGGCCGCGCGCCCGGATGCGAGAAAATCAGTTCGGGAGCCGACGGATTGATCAGCCCATACCGCTTCAGATACGGGTGCAGATTCTTGTTGATGATGTTCCAGGAGTTCGCTTCCATCGAGTTGTGGTGGCGGTGTGCCACGCCGTACCCGAGGAACTTCTTCGAAAACAGACGCTTGTTCTTCTCGAGATAGTCGAGCTTGCGCTGCGAAGGCTGCGAAGAAAACGTCGAACTCGTCCAGTGCTCGATTTGCGAATTGGGCAGATACGCGCAGGTATAGCCTGAGTCGCGCAAGCGGAAGCCGAAATCCGCATCCTCGTGGTAGAAGCCGTATTCGTTGTCGAGAAAGCCGATCTCATCGATCGCCGACATACGCACCCCGACCATCGTCAGCTCGCAGAAGTCCGATTCGAGGCGCTGGCTGTTGCCGGCCGGCGTCCTGAAATCGTGTGCGAATGTGAGCGAATCGAGGTCCCAGAACCCCCGATAGGCCAGCTCTCGGATGCCTGCGGCCTGGTCGATGATCATCTGCGCTGGCGCGACTATGCCGAGGTGCGGATCCTTGAGCAACTCGGTGAGCAACTCGCGCATCACGTCCGTCGTGAACGTGATGTCGTTGTTGGCAACGAACACGAAATCGCAACCGCGCTCGCGGGCCATCTCCGCGCCGATGTTGCATGCCTCCGTGTACGTATGCGGCCGCCCCAGTTGCCTCAGAACGACCCCCGCCTTGCGGCAAACCTCCTCGGTTTCGTCCGTGCTTCCCTGATCCAGCACCACGACCAGTTCGCCCGGAATTCGCAGCGTGGGCAGCATGCGCTCTAACAACTTCCCTCCGTTGATGGACGGAATGGCGAGCAGGGTCTTTTTCAGTGCAGTTTCAATATCCATGATTGCTTTGGATTGTTAAGCAGGCCGGGGCGGCGGCAACTCTTCAGCGCCCGCCGCTGCTGCGGCGAGCGCGCCTGTTGTTAGACGGACGTCGGCACTCTCCCATAGTGATCGTCGAAACGGACGATGTCGTCTTCGCCCAGATACGCCCCCGACTGGACCTCGATCAATTCGAGCGGAATCTTGCCGGGATTTTCGAGGCGGTGAGTCACGCCTACCGGGATATAGGTCGACTGATTCTCTGTGAGCAGTAACACCTGATCGCCGTTGGACACGCGCGCCGTGCCGCGCACGACGACCCAGTGTTCCGCGCGGTGATGGTGCATCTGGAGGCTGAGCGACGCGCCCGGGCTCACGACGATGCGCTTGACCTGGAATCGCTCGCCCTGATCGATGCCTTCATACGATCCCCAAGGCCGGATTACCTTACGATGAGTAACCGACTCGTGACGGCCCAGCGCGCTCAGCCGCTCGACGATCTTTTTGACGCGCTCGGACTGATCGCGATGCGCAACGAGCAGCGCATCCGCCGTCTCGACGATAACGAGATCTTTCACACCAATTGCCGCGACCATGCGGTGTTCAGCGCGAATGTAACTGCCAGACACGCCGTCGATGAGGACGTCGCCGTGCAGCGTGTTTCCATCCGCGTCCTTCTCTGAGATCTCCGCAAGCGCCGACCATGAACCGATATCGCTCCACTTGAGGCCGCGGGCGGCGACCATGACTGCACGCGCGGTCTTCTCCATCACCGCGTAGTCGATCGAGATATTGGGGCTTACCTCGAATGCCTGCGGTTCAAGCCGGATGAAGTCGTCGTCACGCTTCGCGCCGGACACCGAGAGGCGGACCTGCTCGAGGACCTGCGGTTCGAAGCGGGCTAGCTCTTCGAGGTAGACCGACGCTTTCATCATGAACATGCCGCTGTTCCAGTAGTACCCGCCTTCGGCCACAAAGCGCTCTGCAGTCGGAGCATCGGGCTTCTCGGTGAATGCTTCGACATGCCAGGCGCCGTCGCGTCCTTCGAGCGGCTTGCCGCTGCGGATGTAGCCGTAACCCGTGTGGGGTTTCGCGGGCTCGACGCCAAAGGTGACCAGGTTGCCCTTCGCGGCGATGTCGCGCGCCGTCGCGGCGATCTGCGCAAAAACATCCTCCGCGAGAATCACATGGTCAGACGGCAGTATCAACAGCAGCGCATCCGGATCGTGTTCCATCGCGAGCAACGCCGCGGCAGCCACAGCCGGAGCGGTGTTGCGTCCGATCGGCTCAAGCACGATCGCAGAGGGCGAAACGTCGATGGTGCGCAACTGATCGGCAACCAGAAAGCGCTGCTCGTTGTTGGTGATGACGATCGGCGCCGCGACGTTCTCGACGCCGTCCAGGCGCCTCACTGTCTGCTGCACCAACGTGTCGCTCCCCGTGAGCTTCAAATACTGCTTCGGATAGCCGCCACGCGACATCGGCCACAAGCGCGTGCCGCTGCCGCCGCATAGAACTACAGGGAATACGTTCACGTTAACTCCGTTAAATGGTCTTGCTTCAAACGGTCATGTCCGCCGCCGCGCCGCGAGCAGCGGGCGTAGGCACCAGTGGCTCCACGCGGGGAGGCCAGGCCAAATCAAAATCGTCGCGCATCAGCGAGAGGTTGGGGCTGTAGCAAGGATCTTCACCGAGACGCTCGCCCCAATGCCGCATCATGTAGCCGGCCTCCCGCTCGAGGCGCGCACGCCGCTCCGGATCGTCGTCGTGGCCGCGCGTGGCCGATTCGTGGTGATACAGCTCCGCAAACGGGCTCCACGCATTGCGGTAACCCGCTTCACCAAGACGTAGACAAAAATCGACGTCGTTGTAGGCGACGGCCAAGTCCTTCTCGTTCAGACCGCCCACTTCCTGATAAACGGCCTTGCGCACGACGAGACAGGCAGCCGTCACCGCGGAGAACGCGCCAGTCAGCGCCACCCGCCCGAAGTAGCCGCGCGCCGCGCGCGGAAAACGCTTGCCGATATTGCCGGCCACGCCGCCTATGCCGAGCACGAGCCCGGCGTGCTGAACCGTATCGTCTGCGTAGAGCAGCTTCGCGCCCGCCGCTCCAACATCGGGCTGCAGCGCGAGCGCGACCAGTTCGGAAAGCCAGTCAGACGCAATGACCTCGATGTCGTTGTTGACGAGCCCGACGAGCGTGCCTGCCGCATGCTCCACCGCGGCATTGTTCAATGCGGAATAGTTGAACGGCCCGTCATCGCGCAGCACGCGGATACGCGGGTCCTCGACAATGCTCTCGAGATAGCGCAGGGCCTGCGGTTCGTCCGACCCGTTGTCCACCACGATGATTTCGTAGTTCGGGTAGGCCGTTTTCTGCAGGATGCTGTCGATGCACCGCTGCAGCAATTCTTGCGCGTTGCGCGTCGGCACGATCAGGCTCACTAACGGCGCCTGCGCGGGCAAGCCCCGGCGCACGCGATAGCCGTAGCCGAGATACTCGGCCTGCCAGTCGAGACCCCGCCGCGCGAAGTGCTCGTTGAGCGCGCGCTCGCCGGCGATGGCCGCATAGGGCTTCGCCTCCGACGTCGAGGCCGTGCTCGCCGCATGAACGCGCCAGTGATAAAGCACGCGCGGAATATGCCGGATGGCGGCGGCATCCACGCGCTCGATGCAGCGCAGCGCCAGATCGTAGTCCTGCGAGCCTTCATAGCCCATGCGGAATCCGCCGACTTCGTCGAGCAATGCCTTCTGAAACACGCCCAGGTGGCTGAACATGTTCTGCGAATAGAACAGTTCGGGATTCCATGCGCATTTGAAATACGGATCGCGCCGTTCGCCGGACGCGTCGATCTTATCCTCGTCCGAATAGATCATCCGCGTCTCGGGGTGTTTGACAATCGTCTCGGCCACGCAATAAAGCGCGTGCTCGGGCAACAGGTCGTCGTGGTCGAGGAGGGCAACCCACTCACCCGTCACGAGTTCGAGCGCGCTATTCGACGCAGCCGAGATATGGCCATTCGTCTCACGAAACACCACCTTGATGCGCTCGTCTTCGCGAGCGTAGCGCTCGAGCAGCGGACGAATGGCGGGATCGGTCGATACGTCGTCGGCAATGCAGAGTTCCCAGTGCGGATAAAGCTGCGCGCGCACCGACTCAATGGCATCGGCGAGCCATTCAGGCTTCGGGTTGTAGACTGGCACAACCACTGATATGCACGGCGCGTGCGCGAGCGCCGCGACGCGCTCGCGAATGGCTGCGCGCGTCGGGTCGTCGATCTGGTCATGCAGGCGGACCCATTTCGCATAGTCATCCTGATTGATACCGCCCGGCGCGCCCGCGCGCAGCCAGATGAGTTTGTCCCGCACGCCCGTGAAGCCCTCGCGACGATACACGCCGTACGCCTTGCGCACGGCGGCACCGAGGCCACCGCCACCGGTGACCCGACTCAAGAGCGAACGTACATCCGATAGCTTCAATTTGCTCTGCATCCTGTCGCGGAGCGGCCGGCGCCATCATGCCGGCGCTCGTCGTGCCCACGGTAGTTATTTTTTGATCAGCACCGCCGCAAGCATTCGCGCTAGCCGGCAGCCGGTCATTCGCCGTCTGAATTCCTGCACGATAGCGAACGTTCACACGCCAGCCACAGCGTGCAGGGGCGGTCACGCTGTGGCCGCCTCGTACTGCGACACCACGTCTTCCACAGGGCCAAACGCCCGGACGCGACCACGCTCCATCCAGAGTGCCTTGTTACACACGCGCCGGATCTCGGAGTTCGAGTGCATGGCGAGCACCACGATCTCCGCGCGCCTGCGCAGATCGGCAAGACGCGCTTCGGCCTTGTGCATGAACGATGCGTCGCCTACGCCCATCACTTCGTCGAGCAGCAGAATCTCGGCGTCGACGGCTGTCGACACGGCGAACGCGAGACGCACCTTCATCCCGCTCGAATAAGTGCGCATCGGCAGATCGAGGTAGTCGCCCAACTCGCAGAAGTCGGCGATTTCCTGTTGCTTCGCACGAACCTCGGTGTCTGACATGCCGAGCAGCAGGCCGCGCAGACGAATGTTCTGCATGCCCGTGGAGTTTTCGTCAATCCCGAGGCTGATATCGAGCAGCGGCACGGCGCGCCCCTCGCGCGTGACGGTGCCTGCCGTCGGAGGGTAAATGCCGGCCAGCGCACGCAGCAGTGTTGACTTGCCTGCACCGTTGGGTCCGATCAGGCCAATACGGTCACCACGGTCGAAGCGCAGATTCACGTCGTCGAGCGCGCGCACGACGATCACGCCGTCGTTGTCTTCGGCGATACGGTTGCGCCGGCCCACGCGCATCATTTGTTTCTTGAGTGAACGCCCTTGCACGTCGAAGATCGGCAAGTCCAGGTTCACGTTCTTCAGTTCGATGAATGCCATGTCTTGCTTGTCAGATCCAGTAGGGAATGCGCTTGAGATAACGGCCCGTCAGCAGCAGCGCGATCGGCCAGCCGATCACGGCCATGCCGATCGTGATGCCCCAGGTCAGCGCGCTCGGCATTTGCCCGATCAGGGGACCGCGCACGACGTCGATCAAATAGGCCAGTGGATTCCATTCGACGATGAACGAGAAACGATTCAATGCATTTGGGCGGAAAATGATCGGCGTGATGTAGAACGCGACCTGGAGCAGCGCGCTGATGATCTGCGGAAGATCGCGAAAACGCGCCGAGAGCAGGCCCGCCACCATTGAGATCCAGAGTGCGTTCAGGATGAAGATCAGCACGGCCGGAATGAAGAGCGGTAGGATCTCCCAGTCCTTCACACCGAAGATCAGCAGCAGTCCAATGATGATCACGAAATTATGGGCCGTCACGATCAAGTTGCGCCACACTACCTGAAGCATGTAAATGAGCTTGGGCGTGGACATCTGCCGGATATACGAGGCGCTGTTGATATACGCCAGGCTGCCTTCGTTGATGGTCTGCGAGAACAGCCCCCACAGCACGAGGCTCGCCGCGAGGAACGGCAGATAGTCATGCATCGGCTGGCCGAAGAGCGTGCCGTACACAACGCCAAGCGAGGCAATCAGCACGCCCATGCTGATGGTCAGCCAGAAGGGCCCGATCCGGGAGCGCGCGTAGCGCTGGCGGATTTCGAGCCAGCCAAGCAAGGTCCATAAGCGCCACGAAGCAAGGCTTTGCTTAAGGTCAGTAAGTGAAAGAGTCAACATGCGAGTTTTTGAAAGTGATTTGACAACGTGTTGCAAGACCGCCGCCGGGGCGCCTCAGAGCGCCCCCGTGCGCCCGATCAGCCCGTGCCACAGGCCAAGCAGCGATAACCGCAGATGAGCGAAACGCGGCCGCATGAAGATGCCGTAGATCGCCAGCCGCACCGGCATCTTGACGAGCTCCGTCGATTTCCAGCTCCAAGGCACGTAGCCCCGCTTGATCAACGCCGTAGCATTGCGAAACAGATAATAGTGGCGCACCGGGCCATGACCGGGATAGCTACGCCCGAAAACGAGAACGGGCTCGCCGCCAAGTTCATGCGTGAGCCGCAGCGCAGGCGCACCCAGCACGGCAAAGCCCTTCGCTTTCGCCCGAACGCACCACTCCAGATCCACGAAGTCGATAAACAACTGATCTTCCATTGGACCAATGTCGCGCCAGACTGCAAGATTGACACACGAGCCCGACGTGATCAGAAAATCGACATCGACCAGTTCCGTTCCCACTGGCGCGATCCGACGCAACTTTAGCGCACCAAAGCGGACAAATGGTGCCACGCCGCCAAGCCGCGCGTCTTCATAAGCGGGGCCGATCAGCGCGACCCGCGCGTTGCGCATGCGCTCGTCCGCCATCGTCTGCGGCAACGCGTCGAGCAATTCCACGGACGGCTCGCTGTCCTGATCGAACAGCAGCGCGCTTGTACAGCCTGCTGCAACGAGGCGCTCCACACCCTGGTTCAGCGCAGTCGCGATGCCGAGGTTCCGGCCATTCGCCACATAGTCAATTCGCGCGTCCAGGCCCAGCGCGCTCGCGGTCGAGCGCTGTTCCGTGTTGTCGACGACCACGCACGGCCACGCTTGTACCAGCCGGTTCGCACGGGCAACGCAAGCCTCATCGGGGCGATAGAAAACGACCACGATGCCCGCCCGCTCACAACGGGCGGGGTGTCCGCTCAAGTTACTCACTCAGGCACAGGCGCAGCGCGTCGTCCCAGGCAGGCATCGACAACCCGAACGTCTGGTTCAGCTTGCCGAGCGCCAGCCGTGAGTTCGCCGGACGCTTCGCCGGAACGGGATAGTCGCTCGCAGGAATCGGCACCGCCTTCGGCGCGAGTTCGCCGAGCGCGCTGGCAAAGATCGCTTGGGCAAACCCGTACCACGACGTCGAACCCGAAGCAGTGAAGTGGTAGATGCCAGAACGCTGCGCCCACCATGCGGCGTCATGCGCCGCGAGGCCCTGTGCGACAATATGCGACGTCGCGTCGGCGATTGTTCTCGACCAGGTCGGCGCGCCGATCTGATCGGCGACGATGCGCAGCTCCGGACGCTCCGTGCCGAGCTTCAGCATCGTGAGCAGGAAGTTTTTCCCGCGCCGCCCATACACCCAGCTTGTACGCAGTATCAGATGCGAGCAGCCGCTTGCCGTTATGGCCTGCTCGCCTTCGAGCTTCGTCGCGCCATAAACGTTCTGCGGGTTCGTGGCGTCGTCTTCCGAATACGGCGCATCCTTCGTGCCGTCGAACACGTAGTCGGTCGAATAATGGATCAACGTTGCACCGCACCGTGCGGCCTCTTCAGCCAGCACGCGCGGCGCTTCAGCGTTCAGCCGCCGCGCCATCGCTTCATCCGATTCGGCCTTGTCCACTGCCGTATACGCTGCGGGATTCACGATGATCGCAGGCTTTGTAGCGCGCACGACGTCTCTCACACAACCGAGATCGGCGAGATCGAGCGCTGCGCGGTCAAGGCCAATCACACGCCCAAGCCCTTGCAGACTGCGCAGCAGCTCATAGCCCACCTGTCCGCTCACACCCGTGACGAGAATCGTCGGCTTCTTGTCCATCGCACCCTCACGCATACACTTCGGCTTCGGCCAGCCGCTTACCCGCAGCATCCTTAGCCGCCAGCAGCGGTTCAAAGTCTATCGGCCATTGAATGCCGATGTCAGCGTCGTTCCACACAATGCTGCGCTCGTGCTCGGGGAACCAGTAGTCGGTCGTCTTGTAGAGGAACTGCGCGGACTCCGACAACACGACGAAGCCGTGGCCAAAGCCCGGCGGCACCCACAGCTGACGATGATTCTCGGCCGAAAGGTGCGCACCTACCCACTTGCCGAAATTCGGCGAGCTGCGGCGCAAGTCGACGGCCACGTCGAATACGTCACCTTCCACTACGCGCACGAGCTTGCCCTGCGCACGCTGGATCTGATAGTGCAACCCGCGCAAAACGCCCTTCGCCGAACGCGAATGGTTGTCCTGCACGAATACGATACCAGGCTCGACCAATTCCTCGAACTCGCGGCCGTTGAAGCTCTCGTAAAAGTAGCCACGCGCATCGCCGAACACCTTCGGCTCGATGATTTTGACTTCGGGAAGTGCCGTAGCGGTTATCGTGATGGCCATGCGACCTGATCCATGAGAATGTTCAACAAATACTTCCCGTAGCCATTCTTGGCGAGCGGCTTGGCGAGCGCCTGAAGTTGCTCGGCGCCAATCCACGACTGGCGGTACGCAATTTCCTCAGGGCATGCGACCACGAGCCCCTGGCGCTTTTGCAAGGTCGCGATAAACGTCGCCGCCTCGATCAGTGAGTCGTGCGTACCAGTGTCGAGCCACGCATAGCCGCGCCCCATGATCTCGACGTTGAGCGCGCCGTCGCTCAGGTAGCGCGAATTGACATCGGTAATTTCCAGCTCGCCACGCGCCGACGGCTTGATGTCCGCCGCGATGTCGCAAACACGATTGTCGTAGAAGTACAGGCCCGTGACTGCGTAGTTCGAGCGCGGCTGCGCGGGCTTTTCTTCGATCGACAGCGCACGAAACCCCTTGTCGAACTCGACCACGCCATAGCGCTCCGGATCGTGCACGTGGTACGCGAACACCGTCGCGCCCGACTCCTGCGCACTTGCGCGCTCGAGCTGCTTCGCTAGATCGTGGCCGTAGAAGATGTTGTCGCCAAGGATGAGCGCCGACGGATCGTTGCCCACGAAGTCCTTGCCGATGATGAACGCCTGCGCAAGACCGTCCGGCGACGGCTGCACCGCGTACTGGATGTTCATGCCCCACTGGCTGCCATCGCCGAGCATGGACTCGAAGCGTGGCGTGTCCTGCGGCGTCGAGATGATGAGCACGTCACGGATACCCGCGATCATCAGCGTCGACAGCGGGTAGTAGATCATCGGTTTGTCGTACACCGGCAGCAGCTGCTTCGAGACCGCATGGGTGATCGGATAGAGCCGCGTGCCGGAACCGCCGGCGAGAATAATGCCTTTGCGCGCCATGTTGACTACCTTTACGCGCGCTGCGCGTAGTTCGTTTCGACCCATTTGCGATAGTCGCCAGAGGCCACTTCGTCAGCCCACGCCTGGTTGTCGAGATACCAGCGCACGGTCTTCGCAAGACCGGTTTCAAACGTTTCAGCGGGCTTCCAGCCGAGATCGCGCTCGAGCTTGCGCGCGTCGATCGCGTAACGGCGGTCATGACCGGGACGATCGGTCACATAGGTGATCTGGGCGCGGTACGAACCTGCGGCCTTCGGACGCAGTTCGTCGAGCAGGTCGCACAGCGTATGCACGACTTCGAGATTCTTCTTTTCGTTCCAGCCACCGACGTTATACGTTTCGCCGCTCTGGCCACGCGCGAGCACTTCACGAATCGCGCTGCAATGGTCGCCCACGTAGAGCCAGTCGCGCACGTTCTGACCGTCGCCGTAAACTGGCAGCGCCTTGCCGGCGAGCGCATTGGCAATCATCAGCGGAATGAGCTTTTCGGGGAACTGGTACGGGCCGTAGTTGTTCGAGCAGTTCGTGGTGAGCGTGGGCAGACCGTACGTGTGATGGTACGCACGCACGAGATGATCCGAGCCGGCCTTGGTCGCCGAGTATGGGCTGTTGGGCGCATACGGCGTGGTTTCCGAGAACTGCGGATCGGTTGCGGAGAGCGAGCCGAACACTTCGTCGGTGGACACATGCAGGAAACGGAATGCAGCCTTTTCGGTTTCGGGCAGACCGCTCCAGTACTGGCGAGTTGCTTCCAGCAACGTAAAGGTGCCGACCACATTCGTCTGAACAAAATCGGCAGGACCATGAATCGAGCGGTCGACGTGGCTTTCTGCGGCGAAATGCACCACCGCACGTGGCTTATGCTCAGCGAAAAGCGCGTCGAGTGCGGCACGGTCGCAAATGTCCACACGCGCGAAGACGTGCTTCGGATTGCCTTGCAGGGATTTCAACGTTCCAAGATTGCCCGCGTAGGTCAACTTGTCTACGTTCAGAACGGCTTCATCCGATTGACGCAGCCAGTCAAGCACAAAGTTGGCACCGATAAAGCCGGCACCGCCCGTCACGAGAATCATGGAACTCCTTTATAGCTCTGTTTGATAGCAACTCTGGCCTGACGCCCCCGGACTCAGAGTGCTCGAAAGAATGCTGTAAAAATGGCTGCTTGACGAGCAAATACCCTCTCTCAACCACCTGGCATACTTCTGGCTCTGATTTTATGACCCACAATTATAAGGCCAGCCTGAGCGAATACCATACCGCTAACATCTTGAAACAGCTTGACAAATTGCGATTTGACACTTAAGCAACTATACGATTGCGGCCAACGCTCGGGCCTGCCGCGCGATAACAATGAAGTTGCCCGTTTTCTGGGTCATATCGTCGGGTTGCATTGAGCACTTGCGTCACTTGCCCGTCACTCCACGCGGTAAAACTATTCCTGTGATAGCGTTACCCTTTTGCCCTGTGCCGTACCGCAACTGATTCCGATTTAATGACCATGCACGCGCCGCACACAGCCCCACTCGCCTTCGGCGATCTGCAGGGCTGCCTCACGCCGTTTCGCGAACTGCTTGCCAAAGCCGCGCCCTCGCCCGACACACCACTGTGGTTCGCGGGCGACCTCATCAATCGCGGTCCCGAGTCGCTGGAGACGCTGCGCGAGGTGATCGCGCTCGGTGAGCGCGGCGTCGCCGTGCTTGGCAATCACGATCTGCATCTGCTCTCGGTTTCAGCCGGTATCCGCAAATCGAAGAAAGGCGACACCATTGACGCGATTCTTAACGCGCCCGACGCCGAAGACCTGCTTCACTGGGTGCGTCACCGCCCGATCGCGCATTACGAGAACGGAATGCTGATGGTGCATGCAGGCGTGTTGCCGCAATGGGACGCCGATCTCACGATGGAACTCGCGCACGAACTTGAAAGAGCGTTGCGACGCGACAACTGGCGGGATACGCTCGCCGGCCTGTATGGCAACGAGCCAAACTGCTGGTCGAAGGACTTAACAGGAATCGACCGGCTGCGCGTGACCAGCAACGCGCTGACACGCCTGCGCTTTTGCGATCGCGAAGGCGTGATGGACTTCTCCTCGAGCGGCGGTCTCGATTCCGCCCCGCCGGGCTTCATGCCATGGTTCGACGTACCCGAGCGCAAGACGGCTGATATCACGGTGGTGTTCGGTCATTGGGCAGCGCTTGGCCTCACCTTGCGCAAGAATCTGGTCGGGCTGGACTCCGGCTGCGCCTGGGGTGAGCAGCTCTCGGCAGTGCACCTCGTCGCCAACCCACACGAACGCATCCTCACGCAGGTGCCATGCGAAAGCTGCCGCGCGACCTCCGGCTGAACGCCGCCGGCTACGTTCAGTGCTTCTTGTTGTACACGTGAGTGATGCTCTTCACCCCTTTGGGAAATGCGCGTCGCACGAGTCCACGCGCGGCGGCGTCGACCTGTAGCACGATATCGCGCACGGGCTCGTCGGGTCACCCGCGAAACGAGGTCGGGTGAAAGTATTCGGCGTCGCCCACCGGGTGATTCGAGAAGTAGTAATTCGACACACAGCAGCGCTGCTCCGTGCTCGTGTTCTTCGACACCGAATGCCACGAGTGCTGGTTCGCCACCATCACCGCGAGGCGGTTGAAGCGGCTGACAATCGTGGTGGGCTCGGCTTTCGTGCCTTCCGGCCAGACTTCGAGATTGCCGCCCTTCTCTAGCGACCAATCCGGCGAAACGCAATAGAGCAGATTCAGTACACGATAACACTCGCGATCCTTGTCATGCGAACTGTCGCGATGCGGGTTAAGGATGTGGCCCGGCCCCGTCATCGAGATGCCGCCAGCATAGAGATACTCGTCCGGATAGCGACCATTGTTCGCGCAATCACGCGCTTTCTGCTTCGAGGCGCTCCACGATGCGCGCGCCGAGTTTCGTGCGATCCATGATGACTGTCCTGCCTTGATTGTTTTGCTTTCGATCACGCGACGGGGCGTCACGATACCTGAACGGCCCCGGGTCCCTGCATATGCTCCGGCTCACCCTGCATCGTCTCCAACGCCTGCCCCACCGCCTCCTGCGCGCGAGCCGCCAGCTTGCGCCGGTCGTCACCGGCCTCGATCGCTTCGCCCACGTAAACATGAGCGGTCAGCGGTCCAGCCTTGAGCATCGCGTCGAGCGAATCCTTGAGCGAGAGGTCGTCGATATACGCCGGCGCCACCGACTGCCGCCCCTGCGCATCCTCATACAGAATGCAAAGCGGCTGCACAGGCCTCCCAGCCGACACCGCCGCCTGGAACATGTTCGAGTGAAACGGCAGGAGCGCGCGGCCGTCCGACGTCGTGCCCTCAGGAAACACGCACATGAGCTCCCCCCGCGTGAGACGCTCGGCCAGCTCATGCATGATGCGGCGCGCGTCGCTGCGCTTCTCGCGCTCAACGAACACGGTGTCGAGATTCTGCGCAAACCAGCCAATGAGCGGCCAATGGCGGATCTCAGCCTTCGAGACGAACGGCGTGGGACGCCACGCATTGATCACGTAAATGTCGATCCACGAAATGTGGTTGCTCACAACGAGCGCGCCGGCGTCGAGCCGCGCCGCGTCGTTGTGCACGACGAGCTTCATGCCGCACAGCTCGAGCATCTTGAGGGACCATGCACGGTTCATGGCGTGGCGCTGATCGGCACTCGCGCGCGGAAAACGCATCGCAACGGTCAAGGCGCCACGCAGTAGATGTGCGAGCAGGCGGGTCTTGCGAATGAAAAGGCTCATGTTTGACGATAGGCTGAATCGCGAAATCCTAGCAGACCCGGATGACACAAATCTGTCATGCGCGTTCGCGACCTCAATCGACCCCGCGCTCGAACCCCACCCGCCCCGCCACCACCGTCGCGCGAACCACGGCGGGCAGTTCGTAGCCGAGGAACGGCGTGTTGTGCCCCTGGCTCCTGAGTGCGCGCGGCTCGACACGCCAGTGCGCATGGGGATCGAACACGCAGAGGTCCGCGCTCGCGCCCACGGCGAGCCTTCCCGCGTCACGCTGCATCACGGCGGCCGGCGCCGACGTCACATGGGCGAGCGCCTTCGCGAGCGGCACGCGCGCTTCCTGCGCCCATTTCACCGTGAGCGAGAGGAACAACTCGAGGCCCGTCGCACCCGGCGTCGCTTCGGCGAAGGGCAGCAGCTTTTCGTCATCGTCCACGGGCGTGTGCTGCGAGCAGATCGCATCGATCGCGCCGTCGGCGAGACCCGCGCGTATCGCCTCGCGATCACGCTGCTGGCGTAGCGGCGGGTCGAGCCGGAACTGCGCGTCGAAATAGCCGATGTCCATGTCGATCAGATGCAGATGGTTGGCCGTCACGTCGCAGGTCACAGGCAGGCCCTCGGCTTTCGCGGCACGCACGAGCGCAACGCCCGCTGCCGACGAAAGATGCTGCACGTGCACGCGCGCACCCGTCACGCGCATCAGTTCGAAAAGCGTATGCAGCGCAATCGTCTCCGCGCTCACCGGCACGCCAGAGAGACCCAGGCGCGATGCCAGCGCGCCGCTCGCGGCCACACCACCCTTAGAGAGATATGCGTCTTGCGGTCGCAGCCACACGGCGTAGCCATAGGTGCTCGCGTATTGCAGCGCGCGCAGCAGGACCTGCGTATCGGCAATCGGCGCGTCGGCCTGCGTGAAGCCGATGCAGCCCGCCTCGGTCAACGACACCATCTCAGTGATCACCTGCCCTTTCAGGCCTACGGTCAACGCTCCGAGCGGATGCACACGCGCACGCGCGAGCTTGCCCGCACGGTGCTTGAGCATCTCGACCAGGCCCGCTTCGTCGAGCACCGGATCGGTGTCGGGCGGGCACACGAGGCTCGTCACGCCGCCCGCGAGCGCCGCGTTCATCTCCGAGTCGAGCGTGGCCTTGTGCTCGTAGCCCGGCTCGCGCAGACGCGCACTCAGGTCGACGAGACCGGGCGCAACCACAAGGTCACGCGCATCGAGCGTCCGGTCTGCCTGAAAGCCCGCGGGTGCTACGCCAAGCGCGGCGATCTTGCCCGCTTCGATGTACACGTCCTGCTGCTGTTCGGTGCCTGCCGCCGGATCGATCAGCGTACCGCCTTGAATATGAATCTTCATCTGCTGCCCTTATCGTTCTCGCCGCTTCAATCGTTGTTCCCGGCGACGATGCCCATCACCGCCATGCGCACCGCAATGCCAAAGCTCACCTGATCGAGGATCACCGACTGCGGACCGTCGGCGACCTGCGAGTCGATTTCCACGCCCCGATTCATCGGCCCCGGATGCATGACGATCGCATCGGGTGCGGCGAGCGCGAGGCGCTCGGGCGTCAATCCCCAGCTCTTGAAGTACTCCTGCGCGGAAGGCAGCAGCGCGCCGCTCATGCGTTCGTTCTGCAGGCGCAGCATGATGATGACGTCGACGTCTTTCAGGCCTTCATCGAGGTTATGAAACACGCGCACGCCCATCTGCTCGAGACCGCCCGGCAGCAGCGTACGCGGGCCAATCGCGCGCACCTCGGGCACGCCGAGCGTGGTGAGCGCATGAATGTCCGAGCGCGCCACACGCGAATGCAGGATGTCGCCCACGATTGCCACACGCAGATTCGTGAAATCGCGCTTGTAGTGGCGGATCGTGTACATGTCGAGCAGCCCTTGTGTCGGGTGCGCGTGGCGGCCGTCGCCGGCATTGATCACGTGCACGTGCGGCGCGCAGTGTTCGGCGATCAGGTACGGCGCGCCGCTCGACGCGTGGCGCACGACGAACATGTCGGCGTGCATCGCCGAAAGGTTGCCAATGGTGTCGAGCAGCGACTCGCCCTTGCTCGTCGACGAAGCGTTGATGTTCAGGTTAAGCACGTCCGCCGAGAGACGCTTGGCCGCGATCTCAAATGTGGTTCGCGTGCGTGTGGAGTTTTCGAAGAACAGGTTGAACACTGACTTGCCGCGCAACAGCGGCACCTTCTTCACGTCGCGGTCGGTCACGCTCACGAACTGCGTGGCGGTGTCGAGAACGTGCGTGAGGATCGCGCGCGACAAGCCTTCGATCGACAGCAGATGCTTGAGTTCACCGTTCTTCGTGAGCTGCGGATTGCCCTTGAGAAAGCCGTAGCGAAAACGCTTGTCGTCCGCTGGGGACGCTGCGGGCGTGGGCTGTGTGTTCATCGCTTGAATCCTGGATGTGATGAGCGGCGCGTGGCCAGCGTGCGTGCCTGTACGTCTGCCGTCGAATGTGTTCGATGCGCGCGTCAGGCGCCGCTGCCCGGCTCGACGTAAAAGGCGAAGCGGCCATCGGCGCTGTGTGCGAGCACAAGCGTTTCGCGTGCACCGACGCTCACCGCGCCGCCGGTAAAACGCGCAGTCACCGGCAGTTCGCGCCCGCCGCGTTCGGCGAGCACCGCGAGTTCGACAGAGGCCGGCCGCCCGTAGTCATAGAGTTCGTTGAGCGCAGCGCGTACGGTGCGGCCCGTGAAAAGCACGTCGTCGACGAGCAGAATGTGGCGGCCTTCCACCGCGAAGGGCAGCGCCGTCGGGCTAGCCTTGCTGTGCAGGCCTTTCTTCGCATAATCGTCGCGGTGCAGCGCAACGTTGAGCACGCCCCATTCGAGCGCCCCGACGTCATGTGCGAGCCGCTCGGCGATCCACGCGCCGCCGCTATGAATGCCGACGATCGCCACGCCGCCGGGCGCGTCGAACGCATCGGCGTGATACGCCGCGCGGATCTCGTCGAGAAGGGCGCAATACAGCGCTTCAGCGTCGGGAATGATCATGGGGCAACTCGCGGGCTAGTTAGAGCGGGAGTTCGTCGAGGTACTGCTGGAGAATCACGGAGGCCGCTTCGGCGTCGACATGTTCGACGCGTTCGCCGCGCTCGCGCAGACGCGCTTCGGCGTCGACGGACGAATAGCGCTCGTCCACCCATACCACCCGCAGACCGAAACGGCCGTTGAGCTGGTTGCCAAAGCGCTTTGCGTGCTGCGTCATGAAGTGCGGCGTGCCGTCCGGATGGCACGGCAGGCCGACCACGAGCAGATCGGGCTGCCATTCGCGCAGCAACTCGCCTATCGCTTCGAAGCGGTAGTCGCGACTCTTGTTTGGAATGACGGTGAGCGCCCGGGCGCTGCGCGTGAGCGCATTGCCGAGCGCGACGCCGATGCGCTTTTCGCCATAGTCGAACGCAAGCAAGGTCGCCTCGCCGGCCCCTCGCCCAGCGGCCACGCTCATGCGTGGCCCGCCTCGCCCGAGAGCATCGTCGAGGAAATGCCGAGCAGCGCGAGTGCCGCTTCGAAGCGCTCTTCGGCGGGCACGTCGAATACGATCTTCGGGTCGGCCTCGACCGTGAGCCAGCCGTTCTTCGAGATTTCGTCCTCGAGCTGGCCCGCACCCCAGCCGGCATGGCCGAGCGTGAGGAGGAAGCGTTCTGGGCCGCTGCCGTTGGCGACGGCTTCGAGCACGTCCTTCGACGTGGTCATTTCAAGGCCGCCCGGCACCGACATGGAAGACGTATAGCTCGTGCCCTCGGCGGGCGCGTGCAGCACGAAGCCGCGCTCCGTCTGCACCGGGCCGCCGAAATACACGGGCACATGCAGGAGCGGTTCGATTTCGAGCTTCAGGTCGATGCGGGAAAAGAGCGCCTCGAGATCGATGTCGGTGGGCCGATTGATGACGAGACCGAGCGCGCCGCGCTCCGAATGATCGCAAAGGTAGACCACAGTTCCTGAAAACGTGGGGTCCGCCATGTTTGGCATGGCGATCAGGAACTGGTTGGTCAGATTGATGCGATCGTTACTCTTGGACATGATTTGAATTCTAGCAAAGACGATGCGCAATGGCGGCGCGCTGCCCGGCCGGAGGTCGGGCGCCGAATGGCTGCCTCGCGCCTTGCCAGCCGATGCGCGTCGCGCATTGCAGGGAATGGCTCACTCTAACACGCGCGTGCTGTGCCCTCGCAAGGCAATCGGCAGATGGCGCAAGGCCGATGCCTGGCCTTTGCGAGGTCCGGCGCGCGCCGCAAATCCAGAGGCTCGGTGCGGTCAGTGCGCACTATTTTGCACTGCACTTTGCGCCGCGCCGTTGACGATCGCCACGCCGAGCGCACGCACCGCGGGCGCGGCGTCGGGCTGCGCGATGCCCGCCGCGACCTTATGCAGCATCGCGCGCAGCGCCTCGCTGGTGTGCTCGATCGCCTCGGCGCCGGGCGGCTGAACCGTCGGTGCGCTCCGAGCCTCAAGCGTCGCGAGCGTTGCCGCGTGCGCGGTGCGCCGCCAGGCGAGGCCCAGCGCGTCCGCTAGCTGGCCGACATGCCCGAGCCCGAGCGCCCAGGCGGCCGCGCCGATGCGGTATGCCGCTTCGGCCGCGACCAGCGCGTCTGCGGGCTCCGCGGTCGCGCCCCCGCCGCGTAGCGTCAGCGTGCGCGAGTGCGTGCCGAGCGCGATCATCGCCGCATCGGCGGTCTGCAGAAAATCTTCATACGCATTGCCGTTCACGACGAGCGCACCCAACTCGCGCGTGGTCGCCACGCGCGCCGCGAGCGCGCCAGCCTGCACGCTGCCGGCTTCCCACAGCGCCTCCGAGGCCTGCGTGCCGGCGATGTGCCACTCCACGGTCAAGCCGTAGTCGTGCAGCAAATCGACATCGGCGGTGTCTTCCGCGGCGGCCCCGAAAAGCGCGTAGTCGCGCCATAACAACGCCAGCGTCGAGCGCACGAGCGTTTGCGGCGCGAAGCGCAGACCGCGCGCGTGCTCGCCGATCAGCAAATTGCAGCGTGCGTAAAGCCGCCGCACGCCCGCGTCGCCCCACGACGCCACGCCGCGCCGCAGCGCGCGTCCGCACGCAGCAGCAAGACGCCAGAAGTCGTAGGGATCCGGACTCGAAAGCTCGGCCATGCACGCGTCCATCTCGTCGAACGCCGCGAGCGCGAGCGCATTGGCCGCGCGGCTACCGTTGCCGAGCTGCGATTTCAGCGCATGCAGGAGTGCCTGCTCGAAGCGCGCGCGCACCTGGCCAAAGCGCTGCGCCGGCTGCGGATGGAGCGACGCGGGCGCGATCGGCCGGCCCTGCAGCGCCACGTCCTCGTAGGCTAGCGCGACGCCCGGCATGTGCTCCGCGAGCGCGGCCACGAGCGCGTGCTGCCGCGCGAAAAGCGAGGGCGAGCACGCCAGCTCGCGCAGATTACGGCGTTCGAGCGCAGCGGCGAGATCTTCGAGCGCCTCGCTGAACAAGGCGCGGATTTCCACGCCCTGCGCTTCCTCGGGTGCGTGGAGCGGCCGTGCGGGCAAGCCCGGCGGCGGCGCTACGGGCACCGGCGCGGCAAGCGCGAGCGGGGAAGCGAGGAGCAGCGTGTCGGCAAAGCGCGCCGCGGCAAGCCAGCCGGCGTCGTGCAGCGTGCGGGCCGCCTGGCGCAGCGGCCGGGCGACGTCGCGCTGCTCTTCGAACGCGGCGAGCGCCTGCGCGAGTGCGCCGCGCGCGAACGGCACCGTGCCGCCGCGCGGATTCGGCAACGCTTCGAACCGCACATCAGAGCTAGAAGGGTGACTCATAGGGCAGCGCCGAAAACGTTAGCGGGCCGACCAGGCAGGCAATTTCGACAAAAGCGTCGACAACCGCGACGGCAAGCTCAAATGCGGTGCCAGCCGCGGCGACACCGCGAGCCGCACCGCACTCGACACTCACCACACTTCTGGAATCTGCAGCCGGACTGCGCGCCAGGCACCGCCACCAACCAGAGAAACGCGTGAAAAACGCGCTCAGCCGCCAGCGAGGTCTCAGATCTGGACCATCTCGAAGTCTTCCTTGCGCGCACCGCACTCGGGGCAGGTCCAGTTGATCGGGACATCCTCCCAGCGCGTGCCGGGGGCAATGCCTTCGTCTGGCAAACCGGCTTCTTCATCGTAAATCCAGCCGCAGATCAGGCACATCCAGCTTCTATATTCCATTCTTATGCCGCGTCGAAAAGTCCGAAACCAGTCGGAAAAAAAATCGGGGAAACGAGAGCCATGATGGTACCTTGTTGCCGTTTCCATGCCTAGCAACAGGAAATCTGGCCTATACGGGATCAAACGGAAGGCGTTGCCGCAAGCGGCTGGTGCAGCGCGGAAAAATCCTCTCGCGCGTCGGGGTCATCCGTCCCCCGGATTCTTCGATAAGCCGCATAATTGAAGCATTCTCTTATGACGGCACGGTACGCCGCGCCCGAAGTTCAATTCATCTCGCCACGTTCATGCCCAGCGACACCCCTCCCATCGTCCTCACCTTCGGCCTTTCCGACCCGACAGGCGGCGGCGGACTGCAAGCCGACCTGCTCACGCTCGCCAGCATGGGTTGCCACGGCGTCACCGCGCTGACCGGCTATACCGTGCGCGACTCCGCGGGCTGCGACGAAGTGACCGGGCTCGATCCGGAAACCGTCGCCACCCAGGCGCGCATGCTGCTCGAAGACATGCCGATCGCGGCGTTCAAGGTGGGCGCGGGCGCGCGCGCCGAGGTCGTGAGCGCGATCGCTGAAGTCGTCGCCGATTACGACGACTTGCCGCTCATCCTTGCTCCCGACTTCACGCTCGACGACGAGCACGTACTCGCCGCCGACGAACTACGCGAAGCCATGGCCGACCTGCTCGTGCCGCAAACCACGCTGCTCGTGGCTGACTCCGCCACGCTGATCGCGCTCGCGCAGCCGGACGGCGACGCGGAAGCGCCCAGCGTCGATGCGGCCATCGCGCACCTGCTAGCCACCGGCTGCGAGTACATCCTGGCGATGGAAACGGGCACGCATCGCGTGGTCAACACGCTGTATTGCGAAGACGGCCAGCTGCGCCAGGACCTTTGGGACCGCTCCACGCAACCGATGATGGGTGTGACCGACACACTCGGTGCCGCCATCGCCGCGCTGCTCGCGAACGGCCAGGAGCCGCCCGAGGCCGTGCGCGAGGCGCAGGAGTACGTATACCAGGCCGTGCAGAACGCGTTCCGGCCGGGCATGGGTGCCTGGCTGCCAGATCGGTTCTTCTGGGCGCGTAGCAACGACACGGACGCGGACGAAGCCTCTCCCGGGGAAGCGAAGGAATAACTCTCGCGGCGCGCAGCCGCGCGACTCAAACCGTACAGACGAAAAAAAACCCGCATCGCTGCGGGTTTCTTCTTTTCGGGCTAAGGAACGCACCTCACGGCGCGTTCCCTGCACGTCGATGTAATTTTGGCGCAAGCCGCAATTACATGTCCATGCCCATGCCGCCCATGCCGCCGGGCATACCGCCGCCCATCGGAGCATCTTCCTTCGGCACTTCAGCAACGGCTGCGTCCGTCGTCAGGAGCAGGCCAGCAACCGATGCTGCGTTTTGCAGCGCGGTGCGCGTGACCTTCGTCGGGTCGACCACGCCGGCTTCAACCATGTCGACGTACTCGCCCGTCGCTGCGTTGTAGCCGTAGTTGCCTTGGCCGGCCGCAACCGCTGCCACGACCACCGAGGCTTCTTCGCCGCCGTTCGTGACGATCTGGCGCAGCGGCTCTTCCATCGCGCGCAGGACGATCTTGATACCAGCGTCCTGGTCAGCGTTGGCGCCCTTTACGTTGGCGATAGCCGTACGTGCACGGATCAGCGCGACGCCGCCGCCCGGGACGATGCCTTCTTCAACGGCAGCGCGGGTTGCGTGCAGCGCGTCTTCCACGCGTGCCTTCTTTTCCTTCATTTCGATTTCGGTCGCAGCGCCGACCTTGATCACTGCCACGCCGCCTGCCAGCTTGGCAACGCGCTCTTGCAGCTTTTCACGGTCGTAGTCCGACGTTGCTTCTTCGATCTGCGTGCGGATTTGCTTCACGCGGGCTTCGATGGTCGAACCTTCGCCAGCGCCGTCGATGATCGTCGTGTTTTCCTTGCCCACTTCGATGCGCTTGGCTTGGCCGAGTTCGGCCAGCGTTGCCTTTTCGAGCGTGAGGCCGGTTTCTTCCGCGATGACTTGACCGCCGGTCAGGATCGCGATGTCTTCCAGCATGGCCTTGCGACGGTCGCCGAAGCCCGGAGCCTTGACAGCAACGGTCTTCAGGATGCCGCGGATGTTGTTGACGACCAGCGTTGCCAGAGCTTCGCCTTCGACGTCTTCAGCGATGATCAGCAGCGGACGGCCAGCCTTCGCGACTTGTTCCAGAACCGGCAGCAGATCACGGATGTTCGAGATCTTCTTGTCGAACAGCAGGACGAACGGGCTTTCCAGCACGGCGACTTGCTTGTCCGGGTTGTTGATGAAGTACGGCGAGAGGTAGCCGCGGTCGAACTGCATACCTTCGACGACTTCGAGTTCGTCTTGCAGCGACTTGCCGTCTTCGACGGTGATGACGCCTTCCTTGCCAACCTTGTCCATCGCTTCAGCGATACGGTCGCCGATCGACGTGTCGCTGTTTGCCGAGATCGAGCCGACTTGAGCGATTTCCTTGTTGGTCGTGCAGGGCTTGCTGACCTTGCGCAGTTCTTCGATCGCTGCTGCGACGGCCTTGTCGATGCCGCGCTTCAGGTCCATCGGGTTCATGCCCGATGCGACGTACTTCATGCCTTCACGGACGATCGACTGTGCCAGAACCGTAGCCGTCGTCGTGCCGTCACCGGCGTTGTCGCTGGTCTTGGAAGCGACTTCCTTGACCATTTGCGCGCCCATGTTCTGGAGCTTGTCCTTCAGCTCGATTTCCTTTGCGACCGAAACACCGTCCTTGGTGACCGTCGGGCCGCCGAACGAGCGCTCGAGGACCACGTTGCGGCCCTTCGGACCCAGCGTGACCTTCACTGCGTTGGCGAGAATGTTCACGCCTTCAACCATCTTGGAACGGGCGGAATCGCCGAACACGACGTCTTTAGCTGCCATCTTCTAACTCCTTGAATTCTTGAATAATGAGCGGTGGAATGAACTTACTTGTTCACCACGGCCATGATGTCTTCTTCGCGCATCACGAGCAGTTCGTTGCCATCGACCTTGACGGTCTGACCAGCGTACTTGCCGAACAGGACGCGATCGCCGACCTTCACGTCGAGCGCGATCAGGGCACCCTTGTCGTCACGCTTGCCCGGGCCGATGGCCAGGACTTCGCCTTGATCCGGCTTTTCTGCCGCTGCGTCCGGGATCACGATGCCCGAAGCGGTCTTGGTTTCTTGATCCAGGCGCTTGACGATCACGCGATCATGCAAAGGACGAAGGTTCATGGATAGATCCTCTCTTGATTAGGACTTGAAGCGACTCAAGAAAACCTGGCTGCCGGTAACCGCCAGCCAGCGATGTTGTTAGCACCAGAGTTGTTAGCACTCTCATGCGGTGAGTGCTAATTATATGGACGGGGAGTGACAAATTCAAGAAGGGGGCTCAACTGCAACCAACGCGGCGATTGTTGCGCAATTTTCTTATACGAAAGACATTTATACGCCTAAAATCAGAAAAATAAGCCAGATAAGTCAACCGAGTTGTCATCCAGCTATCCGGGGTCGGGTATACGATAGCTTCAGAACGCCAAGTCCCTCGCCCCTGCAAGTCGAACAGCGCAACCGGATCGCGCAAGAAAACTTCGGCAGGTCCGGGATGCCCGCCAAGGAAGTGCAACCAACGCAATCGTCCTTACCGCCGACAAATAGCCTGCTTGTTCCGCCACGTGACACCGCCGCGCTCACCAATGAACTAGAACTACTTCGCCGACGGCGAAATCGCCGGGCCTGTTCGCATGCCCCACTCTCAACGCCATCGCGCAACCCGTTGCCATCAACGCGCGTCTTGACCGTGCAGCGTATAGGTTCCAGATCGCTACCGGCGTCAGATCGCGCGCATGCTCGAAGGCTGCCTCTGTGTTCCGGCGAACGGTGTTCTCGGGGCGACCCACCTAACATGCGTCAATCGTCTACCACTGTCTGGCGATAGCACATCATGAGCGTCTTGAAGCCCAGTTCCTGCGGTCACTACCCGTATGTCCCGCCAAATCGCTGCGAGCCCGTTTGGCGAGAGAACGGGCAGACGACGCTGCGCGATATAAGCAACGGCTTCAGCACGTCATTGCCGTTCGGCAATGGGGGCAGCCATGGCTACGAACGTGTTGCCGCCACCGATCACGTCCTCGTGCTTCGCGCTCCCTACCGCCTCAACACGGCGGACTGGAAAGCTGGCGTCGTGCGCGCAAAGGCGGGCGATTTGCGCGCCGAGGGCATGTTTGTCATCCGTTCGCTGCGCGGCATCGCGCTCAAGGGGACTACGCTATGAGCAGCGCTACCGCCAGTATGTCGCTCAGTCGAACGCGGCTCGTATTCTGGTACGCGACGTTCGCCGCCCTATCAATCGGCGCGAATCTCGGCAGTCAGAGCATCGCCTTTCACCTGTACCAAGGGATGTATGCGGTGCCACTTTCAGTGTGCATAGGCACAGGCGTCGGACTTGTCGTCAAATATCTGCTCGACAAGGCCTGGATATTTCGCTACGAGCACCAAAGCGTTGCACACGGCGTGCGCACATTCAGCATGTACGTCGCGATGGGGGTCGGCACAACGCTCGTTTTCTGGTCCGTCGAATTCGCCGCAAATGCGCTCTTTCATGGCGAAATCGGCCGGCTCGCCGGTGGTGGACTCGGTTTGGTGATCGGCTATTTTACGAAGTACCAGTTGGATAAGCGCTTTGTGTTTGCTTGAGTTCGAGTTGCCAAGCGGCATAAAGCGAGCTGGCCGCCTTAGCTTTGGCGGCGCCACGAGTCGCGTACGGCGCAATTGCCGCTGGTGCCGCGTTCCTGTCAAACGCTAGTAAGCGGTCCCGGCTTCGATACCGGCAGGGGCGCAGTCCGGCTCACCTTCGCGCTCTCGAACGATCGCACAAGCCCCATTGTGGTCGTACTGTCTGGCCTGAGCATTTTGTCCGCGATCTGATGTCGCTCCAGACGGCGACGAGACCTGCAGACAGTGTGCGCCCCCCCCGCTGCAGCGCCAAACGCCAGGACACCACTCCTGACTGAAAACGCGCTCCGTCTAGCCGAAGACGTCGACGGGGCATTCGGATTAACGATTGCCCGCAGCGCGCAGTTCCCGCCAGTCAGACTTTGTTTCCATTGTTGCCTGGTTGGACGACGTACGCTGGCGCACAGACCCGCAAAGAGCCACGCGCTACGGTTCTCCATTGATTGGGATGAAGCGCTGTGCGGCCTTCCGAAGAAGCAGCAGACAGTGTTCGCGCTATGGGCCAAACCATCGTGGGCTCCTCACGCCTCATCGCCGAATGCACGATTACCCGATCGTCTTCAGGATCAAGATCCGCGCGAGTTGCGCTGCGATCGGCCGGGGAATTCGAAGATTCGCCCCGTGTTTGACCAATAACCCGCTGTGACAATTGATGGCCAGTAGCCGAATTGGGGGCGCACTTGAAGCTAGAAGATATGGCGAACGTTACCGACGACAAGGCGTCATCTCTATGGGGCTTGTCCGCAGCCACTTGTTTCCTATTGGTTCTCGCGTTCAGCGGAAAAGCCGGCTCATTTTTCTGGGACTACCACGTCTATGAGAAAGGCTTGAGTTGCTATGCGCAGGGACCGAACCCCTATGCGTGCGCATCTGGCGACTTTCCATTTGTTTACCCGCCGATCTTTCTCAAGATATTTTCCGTTATCGATTTCCCCATAGCGTTTATTGCCCTGATTCTAATCTCAGCAGCAGGCTTCGCCTCCATTAGCGTTAGTCTCAAGTCTTTTATTCCCTATCATCGCCTGGCTCCTTGCCTGATTCTTGGCTTCCTGATTGGCGGATCTGGCTTTGCTTCGATCCAGACGGGAAACATAAGCGTCTTCGCACACCTTCTCCTCGTGTCGCTTTCCTATCTTCTTTACACGAAACGGTCAATCTACACCTTGGCGCCGCATGCGATCGCGATCATATTGTTTTCTGCCATAAAGCCCTACTTCCTTGCCTATGCGTTGCTTTATCTATTTCTGCCCCGCCGCAGTTTGTTCGCTTTCGTCGCGGTACTGCTATCGGTTGCCGGCATCTACATAGCTCAACCTGCCCTTTACCCGCAACTGTGGGCGGACTTCCAGGTCGCCATCTACAATCAGATCATCCAGCATGGGGACGCAGGGTTGACAATTTTTGGCGTGTTTTCCAGGTTTGGGATGGGAAAAGTCGGCTTTCTTGTCCATCTTCTTCTGATGCTTCTCGTCGTACTGGCATCAGCAACTCTTCGCTACAGGCATGGGCAACGCTCTGTGCAGATCAGCTCCGCGAGCGAGTTGTTTTATTTCCTCGCCATCCTCATTCTGCTGAACCCGAGGTTGATGTCGTATGATTTCAGCGTTTTTGCGGTCTGCCTCTATTTGTCCATGATCCTTTCATCACGAGGTGATGGGTGGGTGGGACTATTTTTAAAGGTTTTCCCTTTCCTGACCATCCTGCCTCTATGCCTCGAAGGATTGTTTGATATTCGAGTTCATTCTTTAACCTACTACTTCCTCGCGACCTATGTCCTGCTGATTGCGGCGGTGGCCTGCCATTGGCCCCTCCGTACCTGATGGACGAAAGCACTGCCATCATCGCTCACGAGAAGTAATTTCGCACCGGCGAGAATCGCTCCGCGCTCGAATCAATTCCAGGATACAGCTGCAGGCCGATGTCCCACGCTGACTCGAACACTACTGCCTGCTGCTAATTTCCGTGAAAGTGGAAGCAGCGCCAAGGCAGTCAAAGCGACTCTTCCAAAGCACCGCGCTTCGTAAATATTGCCTGGCGCACCCACTTGCTAACACTTTCGGTGTACTCCATGGCAGGCTTTTCGATCAATCGAAAGGTCGTATAGCTAACCAGAATCAAGACGGGGGTGGTCAGCAGGATCGTGAACCAGTGCTCCAGAGGGGTGAACGTTCTCGCGCCTTGCCTTCCAATGACAAGATTGAAGAGCGCAAACAGAATGAACCCGTGCAGGAGATAGATGCTGTAAGCGAGCTCCCCCAGCATGCGGGACAGCCGACTGGTTAGCGTGCCGAACAAGGTCGCGCCACCCGCAATCACTGCAAAACTCAGCGAAAGGAGCGCTAACGGGATCCGCGCGTACGTCGTTGGAAACAAGGTGATCGCCACGATGATCGCGGCAATGGCAATGAGCGAAACAAAGCTCTTTTGAGAAAGGTTGCGGAACCAAGCATGGCGACAAAGAAGTGCCGCAATGATCCCTCCAAGAAACGGCGCCAGAAATCTTGATTCTGCGTGAAAGTGAACAAGGTCAAGCACGCCAACAAATCCGATTATCAATACCGCAAATGATGGAATCGCTCCGATCGCGACTGCGAGGAGCGGGAGGCAAAGATAGAATCCCCATTCATAGGCGAGTGTCCACGGTACGCCCGATAGAATGAGCTTCGTGCCCTCTACCCCGTTTAGATCCGGCTCACCAAAACTGGAAAAACCTATCCATCTCAATGCATTTACCACCAGCGTCAAAGGAGATTGCGCTAGCGTGAAACCTGACATGCAAGCAACGGAGACGAAGAGAAGCAGCATGGCGAACAGATACAACGGCGTCAGCCGCAGGACTCGGGAGACGTAAAGCTTGACCCAGTCAACCCCTTTCTCTTTGTCATTGATTATTTTTGTCGAAAACAAAAATCCGGTAATCATGAAAAACAGCGACACGCTTGCTCGTCCGATATTTGCCATGAAATTCGATGGGGGAGAGTCAAACTGAGAGGTCTTTAAGTAGAAGTACCATATGCAGGAATGATGCAGAAAAACGAAAAAAGCCAGGTAACCTCTCAATCCGTCAATCGTTGCAAAGCGCCCTACAGCGCTGGAGGTGCCGAATCGCCAGATCAAAACCCTGGCAGTAGCAAGCGCAAGGAGTACCGCGGCAAAAACTGGGAAGGGACTAGTCGGGCTTATCATTTCTTTTTGACCTCTCAGTCAGACCTGCTCTGCGCGAGCGCCAAATCAGCATACCGGGCCTTCCCACCCAGAAGTCAGTGAGTTGTCTTGAAGTGTTGCCGAACACTCATTGAGTCTCGGTCGTCTTCATAGGGCGCCGTGGATGGCGATCGAGACGCTTGCGTTGTTCTGCAAACGCCTCAACCAAACGCTGCACTAAATCCGCACAGGAGGAAACTCGGCCGCGCCCAGGTTCTCAATCTCGATGTAGGACGGAAACTCGTTCGCGGTGCGCGAGTACAAACCCGCCGCCGTTTGGGAGAACCCAAGCCGTTTGAAATAGTCGTGGCAGGTCGCATTCCTTCCGGTATCGACTAGCTCGGCGCGCACCTCAGAGCCCGCCTTCAGCGCCAACCGCGTCGCGATCGCCCCGACGACCAGTTCAGCGCCAAGCCCGAACACGCGGCACGACAGGACGACCTGGACGATCTTCTCGCCGTTGATCAGGCAAACGGAAATGATGCCGTTGTCGATCAACTTGTCCCGCAGGGAAGAGACCACGCAATACCCGCCGCGGTTTATGAACGTCTCAAACTCCGACCGCTCCCATCTTTTCCCTGTCGTGTTGAATTGATTTGTCTTGTTGATCAGTTCGAACGCGCGATCAAAGTGCCTGGATTGTGGCGTCTTGATCAAGAAGAATGACTGGCGAAGTTGTAGCGAAGCTAGCCACTCCTCCCGTGAAGCACCATTGTTGGCGTCGGCGCTGGCTTCGCGCTGCGAGATCGCGCGCACGAGTTCTGTGCGGCGCGACGACTCCTCGGTGACGATTGTGACCTGCGTTTCGGACGATCGCAGAATGATTCGCCGCCAGTCGTAATGATTGCCACCCAGGCAGCGAATGGCAGGGATCGCCGCTTTCACCTCCGACAACTCACGGTCGTTGTCGTCGATAAAGACACAGTTGCCCGGAAGCAGATTGACCTCCTTGATGATTTCAAGAATGTTCTGCGACTTGGGTTTCCAATTGATTCGGACGCACGCGAAGTCATCCATGGTGATGGCGCCGCGCCAGATGGCGTTGAATCTTTCAATGGTGGGCGCCTCTTCATTCTTGCTGCAAATTGCCAGCAAGCCGCCGCGCTTCTTGAAGAACATCAGCGCCTCGGCGAGACCGATAGGCCAGCCTTCAATACGTTGATCCAGACTCACGCTCTCGCCTTCTGCAGCAACGCCTCGCCACATGGTGTCGTCGAGGTCGACGATAATCAGCTTCACCGGGTCGCGCTGCTCGATGACCTTGACTATTGTTTCTATCCGGGACAGGAACGTGAGGGTAAATTCGCGGGACGCGACCTCATAAGTCACGATGTTTCCGATTGCTTTAGGCGCAATCAGTCGATTCGCGTCAAGCTTGAAGTCCCAATCGTTGATGAACGAGGCATGAGAGCTGCTCAACAGGACATCGTCCTGCAGGTGTCGGCGGCCGATGAAATTCAATATTTCGTTGGCGTCGAGAAAATAGCAATTATTCGTCTTGCGCACAGTATCGGACAAAAGCCGGTTGATCTCGCGTACCAGATTCCCAGGCGATGTCATATCGAATTGATCGATGAGATCACCGTCGTAATTGAAGCTCGGCTCGAAAAACGACATGAAGACAATCGGAGCCGTCGTTATCTGCGCAGCGACCTGCGCCACCTTCAGAGAGATATATTCACGTGTTCCTTCCAGGAGCGCGCGAGCATCATCGTCTGAACGCAGCCGTGAGAAAACCATGTCCACTACGGGTTCAGGCGTTTGCGTCACTTCGCCCAGGATGTGGCGCAGCGTGAGATTTACGACGACGACATCATCGGTTGGCGCGGCATCCGGCACTGGAGCGTGGCGTCTCGAGCCCATCAATATGTGTCGGATGTTGTGCCCAGAGTTCGCGCTCCGCTTGGCGAGCATCTCTACTGAACACGTGCCGAGCAACAATATATTGAGCTTGCGCGAATGGATCGCGAGCGACGTCGGCGGCAGCGGTAAGTTGACCTGTTTATCGGCGACGGACGTGTAAAACAAATCGCGGACAAATTGACGCATTTAGGACCTCGAAGTCGAAATCATCGCGACGATATCAGGCGCAGTCTCTCGGTTCCGAGTGCCATCGATGCCGCAACGTGACGTGAATGATGGTCTGGTTGACCTGGCGTGCGGATTACACAAAGCGTGCTCGCTCTCTCCACGCGCTGCCTGTATGGACCGTCTGATTAAAGCAGAGCGCGGCTGCACCATCTGTGCGCCGACATACACAACCCCGATCGGGTGCAGCGCACGCGACACAGGTGGCGTGTCACTACGTTTACAAACGTCCTCGACGCGGGAGGCGGCAGTTGCATCGGACAACGGCTTGGGTGCATGTGGCGTCCCGCCAGCGGGCAGGATCGCATGTCAATGAGCACACACGCGGACCAGGCTGGCCATGCACCACGCTGAAACATGGCATGTGCAGATCACGGAGCCAAAACGGGCAAGAAACAGCGCTTGACGGGGGCTTCGAGCTTCAGACGGACAGTCTGGCGGGGGGGGGGGACGAAAACGGTTATGCGAGATTACCGGGTTACACCTATGCCTTTTATTTTTCAAGGCCGCCACATTTCAAGTCGAATAATCTCGACCCGGGATTATCCGTCTCAACTGCTTCATTAAATTCACACCTCCCCTTCCGACAACCAGCCGCACAAACAGCGACGCCCAATCCTTGCGCGGAATCTCCACCTCTCTCAATAAAATCCTCTCGATGATGGCAAACCTCAAGGCAATACTCATTTTCTTATAAATCAAAACATTAAAGATAAATGAGGAAACATGCCCCCTGGACATCAACCGGCTATATTTTTCAAAAAACACGAGACTCGGCTCACAACTGGTCGCCTTCGATATTCTCGCAGGACTTTCTCCCAAAGCATATTCCACCAGTGCATCGTGTAAATAGACAAATACACAGCCGGCCATTTCAGCTCGAATGGCAAAATCCCAATCCTGGTGACGACGCAACGATCCATCGAAACTGATTAGCGGATACTGATGACGCCACATCATGATCGATGAAGTCTGAATATAGCCTCCCTCCAACAGGATGAAATCAAGCATCGGCTGACCATCATAGGGAGAGAGGTTGCCCAGGATACGCTGGCTCCCGTCGGTTAGCGTGACGTTACTGAAGAGCACCTTCGCCTCGTTCCCGGCAGGCTTGGGGCCAAACGCTGCGATACAGCGTTCAAGCTTGTCCGGCAGCCATCGGTCATCCGAGTCCAGGAACGCTATCAGATCGCCGGTGGCCTCCTCAATGCCCTTGTTTCGACACCACGCTGCTCCATGATTCTCACTCTCGCGAATCAAGCGTAAAGCAATGTCATCTCCGCAACGATTCGGCAATTCGAAGTGCAATCCCGATGCGTCATCTATGACGATGATTTCCCGCGGAACAACGGTTTGGCTGGAAATTGATTCTATGGCCACCCAAAGCAAATCAACGCTATTGTAGTGTGGAATTATCACACTAACGTTATAGACATTGTCAAAATCACTCCGCATCCCGCACCTCGAATCTGAATTTCGACAACTTCCTCATGCAAAGAGTAAAACTATCGGGCTTGGTCGGGTAGCACGTCAATCACACATATTCTTACCGTTCCTTACCGGAAACATATCCATCGACTGCAAATCTCTCAAATAAATATTACATAATCATTAATACTACTTTCCAATTGCATACAAATGCGTTTGGCAAACCTTGTCGCTGCCGCTTTTGGCCCAGTCTTTTCGAGCGGCATTGGGTTGACGCAATTCAATTACGAACGCCGCCGATGGGCATTCCGAAAGCAGAACCAGTAGACGATGTAGCCTGGCGCCGCATCGAGTCGCAAAGGGCCATGCCGCCCAGCGACTTTCTGAGAGCCTCACAGGTTTTGGATCGACGCCTTGTTTCGAAAATTGCCCCGTCGGCTCGCCGACCAACACATGCCATGCGCCTTGAGCGTGTCCTGAAACAGCCCGCTGCGACATCTGGCAAGACGTAGTTCGAGTTCGTTGCAACGATGTACTGGTGCTCGCGCAAAGTACGCACGAACGCCGTGCAGCGTCGTTGCATCACGCTATGACAGATCGTAGGCCCTGTCCCCAGCATCGCTCCGTGGGTTGTCCAACACATTCGCGCGAGTTGTTTCTGTACATTCGCCAGTAAGTCCGCCGCTCATCCCGGCAACACCGCAATGGGACCAACGAGCACGGTCTCCGCTAAGCGACTCAACCGGACGGCGCGATTCGCGCCGCACTCGCATCCATGTTTCCGCACGAAAATCGCACTGTTACACGCGTCGCCCCTATGTTGCGTCCCATAGAATCGCCATTTCCCAGCGCAAGTCGAACCAGGCTATCCATGTCCGCGTCGCCGCTCACACCGCCCTCCGTGCAAGAAGTCCATGTCTGGCAGTGGGACCTCGATGTTTGCGGTAGTGAATTTGATTGGTACTGGGAAATGCTTTCCGCGCAAGAGCATGAGCGCGCCAGCAACTTTCGCTTCGAGCGGCATCGCCGCCGCTATGTGACCGGGCGAGGAAAACTCAGACAGATCCTTGGCCGCTATCTCGCTCTCCCCCCGAAGGCACTCGCACTTGAGTATGGTCCCGAAGGCAAGCCGTTTTGCACGAGCCAACCCGCCGGATGGACGATCTGCTTCAACCTGAGCCACAGCGAGAATACGGCGGCTCTCGCCATTTCGAGCGGTTTCGAGGTGGGCATCGACGTAGAACATATCCGCCCGATCGAGGAGAGCATGCCGCTCCAGGTCTTCTCCGCACGGGAGCATGAACAATTCGACGCGCTCCCGCCCGCAGATCGGCAAGCGGTCTTCTTTGAAACCTGGGCGCGCAAGGAGGCCTGCCTGAAGGCGCTAGGCACCGGCTTCATCCTGCCGCCGGAGCACTTCGAGTTCGATCTTTCCGTTCACGGCGACACGACACCCCGCTTCGTCGGCGGCGCGGCGCAGGAAGCCTCGCATTGGCGCATTCGCGCGCTGTCACCGAGTCCGACCTGCGCAGGAGCGGTAGCGGCCCGCCACACTGGCTGGTCGGTCATCGAAATGAACTGACCTGACAAGGCCACGGGCGAACCCCTATCGTCCCGTCCCGCGGCTCGTTCGGGTTGTTGCCACGCACAACAACGCACACGAATCGCCGGCCCTCGCCTCGAAGCAACGCACACTCGGCCACCCCCGCGATCGTCGCCAAACCCGCCCGCATGGGGCAAGGCGGGGCCCAAGCCTGCGCGCCGATGCACCCGCGCCGCCCGGTGCGAAGTGTTGCTGCAGCACATCGTGTGTGCGACGGCGAACGGATAGGCTTCCCGCAGAAGATTAACTTCCTCCTACAGCAAATTCCAAAGTTGGGACACAAGCCAGGTGCGCAAAGCGACCTGCTGCTTGCGCTTCCCATGACCGGATGCAGGTCTGCGCCAGCGCCGCGAGTCTCTCGCCAAGCCTTGCTCAGCACCGGACCTTCGTCAAAATTGTGGGGGAGTAGCAAATGTCACACAGAGATGGACTTTCAGGCGTTTTGCCGGGCGGGACCGATCATGTGCCTGGCGTGGCAGCGCGCTTCGATGCCATATGCGCCGAGTTCGGCAATCATCTTGCTGTGATTGACGCCACGGGCGAGGAACATTACGCCGCCCTCGGCGAACGTTCGGCACGGCTCGCGACCGTCCTGCACGAAATGGGACTGGAGCCGGGCGAGCGCTGCGCGATCATGGTCTCGCGCAGTCGCGACACGCTGGCTTTGATGCTGGCGATCCTGCGCCTGGGCGCCGTCTACGTGCCGCTGGACCGCGCCTATCCCAAGGCGCAGCTCGATTTCATCGTTTCCGATTGCTCACCGAAGCTCATCGTCGCTGAAGCGGCGGCGCTCGCCAGCGTTGGCGAGCTGAACGGCGTTTCGGTCGATCTCGAGCATGTCGTGGCGGCTGCTGAGGCTGCAGAGCCCGCGCCGCTCCATGCCTGCAGTCGTGACGACGCTGCCTACGTGATGTACACCTCCGGTTCGACCGGCAAGCCCAAGGGCGTGATCGTGCCGCAGCGCGCGATTCTGCGCCTCGTGCAGGGCCAGACCTTCACCGGGCTTTCGCCCCACACGCGCTTCCTCAACCTCGCGCCGCTCGCTTTCGATGCGAGCACGCTGGAGATCTGGGGACCGCTCCTGAACGGCGGCTGCGCCGCCATCATCAACGAGGTCCAGCCCTCTCTCGACACGATCGCGTCCGAGATAGCGCGACTCGGCGCTACCAGCGCCTGGTTCACGGCTGGCCTCTTCAATGCGCTCGCCGACTATCGGCTGGAAGCCTTTCTTCCGCTCAAGGAGGCGCTGACGGGCGGGGACGTGCTGTCCCCCGTCCATGTCCGCAAGGTCATGGAGGCCCATCCGGGTCTGCAGATCATCAATGGCTACGGGCCGACCGAGAACACGACCTTTACCTGCTGCTACCGCATTCCGCGCGACGGCGAGTCGCTCGCGCATGGCGAAGCCATTCCTATCGGCTACGCCATCGCGGGTACGAGCGCCTACATCGTGGACGACAAGCTCGCGCCCGTTGCCGATGGAGAAGTCGGCGAACTGGTCGCGGGCGGTGACGGTGTCGCGCTCGGCTATCTCAACCGACCCGACCTGACGGCCGAGAAGTTCGTCGACGATGTTTTCGCGCCCGGCGCCAAGCTCTACCGCACCGGCGACCTCGTGCGCCGCCGCCCGGACGGGGCAATCGAATTTCTCGGCCGCAACGACCGGCAGATCAAGATTGCAGGCAAACGCATCGAACTCGACGAAATCGAACATGCGTTGCGCGTGGCGCCCGGCGTGGCAGACGCAGCCGTGGCGGCATTCGAGGGCCGCAACGGCAAGGCAATCGCGGGCTTCGTGAAGGCCGATGCAGCGGACGCCGCGGTCCTCCTGAACGCAATCCGCGCTTACCTCAAGTCCGCTTTGCCCGATTACATGATGCCGACGGAACTGCGTGTCCTGCCGGATTTTCCGCTGACGCCCAATGGCAAGATCAACCGCAAAGCGCTGCTTGCGACAATCGATACGCAATCCGAAGCATCTGCAGCGCCCTCCCCCGTGGACGACGACATTGCCGACAAGCTCGCGTCCGTATTCGAAGGGCTGCTCGGCAAACCCATCGATCGCCGCTCGAACTTCTTTGACCTCGGCTTGCGCTCGCTCGATCTGATGCGCGCGCACGCGATCATCGCGCGCGACGTCGCGGCCAAGGTCGCACTGGTGGATCTGTTCCGCCATCCCAATGTCGAGGCGCTGGCTTCGCATCTGCGCACGACGCTCCCGCTAGTGAACAAAGCGGCAATCCGTCAACGCCGGGACGTGCAAAGCGGAGCCATTGCAGTCGTCGGCATGTCCGGACGGTTTCCGGGCGCCCGCAACGTTTCCGAACTCTGGGCCAACATCCTCGCGGGCCGCGACTGCATCACGCATTTCGACGTGACGGAACTCGAAGACAGCTTCGACGACGGCTTGCGCCGCGATACAAGCTACGTGAAGGCACGGCCGATACTCGCGGACGTCGACCACTTCGATGCGGGTTTCTTTGGCATGCTGGCGCGCGAGTCGGCGTTGACCGACCCGCAACAGCGCCTCTTCCTCCAAATCGCGTGGGAAGCGTTCGAAGACGCCGGATACGACCCGGCGACGATCACCGGCGCTGTCGGAGTGTTCGCCGGCACGTCGATGAACACGTACTTCCTCAAGCACATCCTGACCGATCGCGCGGTCATCGACGAGTTCACGAGCCAGTTCCAGATCGGCGAGTATCAAAAGCTCGTCGGGGCTGGTGATTTCGTCGCCACCCGCACCGCGTACAAGCTCGGGCTCACAGGGCCGGCCATTTCCGTACAGACGGCATGCTCCACGTCGCTCACCGCGATCAGCCTCGCTGTCGAAAACCTTCGGGCGGGACGCTGCGACATGGCGCTGGCCGGCGGCGTCTCGATCACCTTCCCGCAAAAGCGCGGCTACTTCTACGAAGAAGGCGGCATGGGCGCGCCCGACGGCGTATGCCGTCCGTTCGATGCAGATGCAAAGGGCACGGTGTTCGGCAGCGGTGCGGGCGTCGTCCTGCTCAAACGTCTCGAGGACGCCATCGCCGACGAAGATCCGATCTACGCCGTGATCCGCGGTGTGGGCATCAACAACGACGGCTCCGACAAGGTTGGTTTCACCGCGCCGAGCGTCGACGCCCAGGCCCGCGCCATTGCCATCGCGCACGCCGAGGCCGGCATCGATCCTTCCTCGATTGGCTATATCGAGGCCCATGGCACGGCGACGCCGCTCGGCGATCCGATTGAATTCGCAGGCCTTGTGCAGGCTTTTCGGCTCGGCGGCGCGGAAGGCGGCCAGTTCTGCGCGCTCGGTTCGGCGAAGGCGAATGTCGGGCACCTCGACGCTGCCGCGGGTGTGACGGGTTTCATCGCCGCGTCGCTCGCCCTGCGCAACCGCACGTTGCCGCCGCTCACGCATTTCCGCTCGCCCAACCCCGGCATCGAGCTCGCCAACAGCCCGTTCTTCTTCAACGTGGCCGCGCGTCCCTGGGCTGACGGCGCCGCGCCGCGCCGCGCTGGTGTGAGTTCGCTCGGCGTCGGCGGGACGAACGTGCATGTGGTGCTGGAGGAGGCGCCTTGCCGTAACGTCCCGGCCGAGCAAAACGAAGGACTCCAGATCCTGCCGCTATCGGCCCGGAGCACGGCAGCGCTCGAACGCGCGAAGGCAAATCTCGCCACGCATCTCGCAGCCCATCCGGAGATCACGCTGGCAGACGTAGCCGCGACGCTGCAAACGGGCCGCCGCGATTTCGCGCACCGCGCCGTCGTGGTCGCCGAGAACGTGGAGCAGGCCCAGGCCAAGCTCCAGAAAGGCGCGATCGAAGCACAGGCCCCGCAGGCCGCGCCTGCCGTCGTTTTCATGTTTCCGGGCCAGGGTGCCCAGTATCCGGGCATGGGAGCCGCGCTCTATCGCAGCGAGCCGGTCTATCGTCAGTGGATCGACAAGGGCGCAGAGGCGCTGGCTCCGCATCTCGGCCTGGACATCCGCACGCTGCTGTTGAGCGAGGCGCCGGAGGGCGACGATACTCCGCATCCCATCCGCTCGACGATCTACGCGCAGCCGGCGCTTTTCCTCGTCGAATATGCGCTGGCGCAGTTGTGGATCTCGCGTGGCATCAAGCCGGCGGCGATGATCGGCCATAGCGTCGGCGAACTGGTCGCCGCTTGCGTGGCGGAGGCGATCGCCTTCGAGGATGCGCTGTGCCTCATCGCACAACGCGGCGCGCTCATGCAGTCGGCCGAACCTGGCGCGATGCTGGTCGTGCGCCTGTCGGAGGCCGAACTCAACCCCATGCTGCCTGGCGACGTCGATCTCGCCGCGATCAATGCGCCGACGCTCAGCGTCGTGGCAGGCCCCTTCGCAGCCATCGAGGCATTCGAGGCCACGCTCAAGGCGCGCGATATCGAGCATCGACGTCTGCACACGTCGCATGCGTTCCACTCGCGCATGATGTCCGGCGTTGTCGACGATCTTGCCAAGGTCGCGGACGGCCTTTCTTTCGCGAGGCCGAAGATTCCGTACGTGTCCTCCGTGACTGGGCAGTGGGCGGCGATGGACCAGCCGGTGTCGGGACAGTACTGGGCCAGCCATTGCCGCAACGTCGTGCGCTTTAGCGACGCGCTGGCCACGGTCACGGCAGAGGGCAAGCCGCTCCTGCTCGAAATCGGCCCCGGCCGCACGCTCTCGACCTTTGTCCTGCAGGGCTTGCCCAAGGACCGGCATCAGGGCGCGATTGCCTCGTTGCCCGATTTCGCGACGCGCGAGCGCGAGCTTGCCGTCCTCGCCGAGGCGACCGGGCGCCTGTGGCTAAACGGCGTCAAGCCGGACTGGAAAACGCTGCGGGCCGAAACCGGCCGACGCGTTTCGCTACCCACCTATCCCTTCGAGCCGGAACGGCACTGGATTGACGCCCCGGCAACCGCCTCTTCACGCCAGCCGACGACCGTTGCCCCAGCGATTGCCGCACAAGCCTCGTCCGAAGCCCTAACCGATATTCCTCAGACCGCCATGGCCCAAACCGTCCAAATCGACCGCAAACCGCGTCTCATTGCCGAACTCGCGTCACTGCTTGCCGAGATGTCCGGCGAGGCTCCGGATACGTCCAATCCGGACGTGACCTTCTGGGATCTCGGTTACGACTCGCTGTTCATGGGGCAAGTGTCCCGGCAGCTGCGCCGCCGCTACAACGTCACGATCAGCTTCCGGCAGATCATGAGCGACTATCCGACGCTGCCCGCCCTCGCGCAGTTCCTCGATGGCGCAATGCCGCCTGACCCGGAAGTGCCTGCTGAGCCCGCGCCTGTTGCTGCGCCGGTCGCTGCGCCGGTCGCCGCTCAAGCAGCCGCCGCGCCGGTCGGCGTTGCGGCAGTGCCGGTGGGCACGCCGGTGGCAGTGCAGGCGGCCATTGCGCCGGCCACGGGCGACCTCCAGTCGGTGATCCGCGACCAACTCGCCGCGATGCAGTCGGTGATGGCGCGTCAGCTCGAGGTGCTGCAAGGTGCGCCGCTGGCCGTCCAGCAGCCCGCAGCGATCCAGATTCCCGCGCCGGCCGTCGCAGCCGCCCCGATCGTTGCAGCCGCGGCGCCCGCACCTGTCGCCGCGCCCGCGCACGCCGCCGGCCCGGAGATCAAGTTCGAGGAGAATCGCCCATCGCGCTTCACCGCGTACAAGCCGGGCGCCACGCATTCGGCGCAGATGACCGACGCCCAGAAGGCGTTCATCACCGATCTGGCGGCGCGCTACTCGGCCAAAACCGCCACCTCCAAGGCTCGCACGCAGTCCTACCGGGCGGTGCTTGCCGATCCGCGCACCGCCAGCGGCTTCCGCGAGGAATGGAAGGAGCTTGTCTATCCGATCGTCGCTCAGCGCTCGAAGGGCTCGAAGATCTGGGACGTGGACGGCAATGAATATATCGACGTGGTCAACGGCTACGGCCAGACCGCGTTCGGCCATACGCCCGATTTCGTGGTCGAGGCGGTCAACGCGCAATTGGCCGAAGGCTTCGCTATCGGGCCGCAGTCGCCGCTTGCTGGCGAAGTCGCGCAGATGTTCTCCGAGATGACCGGCCATCAGCGTGTCACGTTCTGCAATACCGGCTCGGAAGCCGTGATGGCGGCAATGCGTCTCGCGCGCACGGTGACCGGCAAGGACAAGGTCGTCTGCTTCGACGGTGACTATCACGGCCAGTTCGACGAAGTGCTCGTCAAGCCTGGCAGTGAAGCGGGCGTGCCGCGTGCGTTCCCGCTCGCCCCCGGAATCCCGCAGACCTCCGTGGGCAACATGGTCGTGCTGCCGTACGCCCGCCCCGAGAGCCTCGAATGGATCAAGGCCAACATCGACGACATCGCAGCGGTGCTGATCGAGCCCGTGCAGTCGCGCCATCCCAATCTGCGTCCGAAGGAGTTCGTGCAGCAGTTGCGCGACGTCACGGCGGCCAATGAGTCGGCCTTGATCTTCGACGAGGTCGTGACGGGCTTTCGCGTCCATCCGGCTGGCATGCAGGGCCTGTGGGGCATCCAGGGCGATATGGCGACGTACGGCAAGGTGGTCGGCGGCGGCCTGCCCATCGGCGTGCTTGCGGGCACCACGCAGTACATGGATGCGCTCGACGGCGGTCAGTGGCAATTCGGCGATGCTTCGGTGCCCGAAGTTCCGCCTACGTTCTTCGCGGGCACGTTCGTGCGCCACCCCGTGGTGCTGGCTGCAATGAAAGCCGTCCTCCTGCACCTCAAGGAAGCCGGCCCGGCGCTGCAGGAAGGGCTCGGCGCACGCATGAACGGGCTCGTGCAGCGCGTCAACGCGCATCTGGAAAAGGTCGGCATCGCCGCGCGCGCGGAATCCTTCTCGAGCTGGTTCTATGTGAATCTCGCGGGTGAGGATCGCCTCGGCAGCCTCTTCTATCCGTATATGCGCTACCTCGGCGTTCATATCATGGAAGGCTTCCCCTGCTTCCTGACGACGAGCCATTCGGACGAGGACATCCGCAAGATCGGCGACGCCTTCATCGCGAGCATCGACGCACTCCAGCGCGTGGGCATTCTCGGCGCCGCGCAGGACGTCGCCGCCTCGGGTGCGCAGGCCGAACCGCCGCTCACGCAGTCTGCGCTCACCGAACCCCAGAAGGAAATCTGGATGTCGGCTCAGCAAGGCCACGAAGCTTCGCTCGCGTTCAATGAGTCGTTCACGCTCGAACTCAATGGCAAGCTGAACGAGGCCGCGTTCGAACGCGCCTTCGCCGCGACCGTTGCCCGCCACGATGCGTTGCGCGTTCACTTCTCGCGCGTCGGCGACACGATGTTCGCGGATGCCGCGACGACGGTTCCGCTGGTCCCGATCGACCTTTCGACTCACGCCGATCCGGCAGGCGAACTCAAGGCCATCATCGACGCGGAAGCCCGCGAGGTGTTCGACCTGACCCGCGCTCCGCTCGCGCGCGCCGCACTGGTGCGCCTCGAAGCGCAAAAGTGGGCGTTCGTGTTCACGGCGCATCACATCGTCTGCGACGGTTGGTCGATCAACATCATCCTGCGCGATTTGTCTGCCCTCTACGCGGCGGAAGTCTGGGGCACGCAGCCGGAACTCGACGAAGTGCAGAGCTTCCTCGCCTTCGCCAAGGCACAGGACGAGATCGGTGTGGACAAGGAAACGCGCGAATTCTGGATGAACGTCCATCGCGACCCGGCGCCGCAACCCGATTTGCCCGGCGACCGCCCGCGCCCGGAGCGCAAGAGCTTCAACGGCGCCTCGACGACCCGCCATCTGGGAGCCGACCTTCTCAAGCAGGTCAAGACCGCTTCCTCGAAGCAGGGCTGCTCGCTGTTCGCCTCGCTGTTCGGCGCGGCCCAGGTGCTGTTCGGCCGTCTGTCCGGCAACGACGACGTTGTGATCGCCGCGCCGATGGCTGGCCAGTCTCAAGCTGGCGAAGCGCTGCTGGTGGGCCACTGCGTCAACTTCCTGCCGTTGCGCGTGAAGTTCGACCGCGAGAAGCCTTTCGCCACCCACATGAAGGCGGTGCGCGATCACCTGTACGACGCAGGCGACCGCCAGAACTACACCTACGGTGCGCTCGTGCGCGATCTCGGCATCAAGCGCGATCTCAATCGGCTGCCGCTGACCGATCTGCAGTTCAACCTGGAAAAGGTCGACGGCGAACTCGACATGGCAGGCGTGACCACGCACTTCACGCCGAATGCCAAGGCCTACAGCAACTTCGATCTGTTCCTGAACGTGATCGAATCAGCGCAGGGTCTGCGTCTCGATTGCGACTTCAACACCGACGTCTATGACGAAACGACGATCCAGCGCTGGCTCGGCTACTACGAAACCTTGCTGACGGCGATCGCACGCGATGCCGAAACGCCGGTCGCAGCACTGCCGCTGCTCAACGAAGCCGAAATCCATCATCTTCGCGACGAGCTGAACGCATCCCGGCGCGACTACGATCTTTCGCAGACGACGCCGGCGCTGATCGCCGCGCAAGCGTGGCAGGCCCCGGATACGACGGCCGTGTCGGACGAATCGACGAGCCTGACCTATGGCGAACTCGATGCGCGCGCGAACCAGATCGCCCGCCGGCTCATGGCAGCGGGGATCGCATCGGGCGAACGCGTCGCCATCGCGATGGAACGCACTGCGATGACCGTGGCCGCCATGATCGGCGTATGGCGTGCCGGCTGCGCCTACGTGCCGCTCGACATGACGATGCCGCCTGCGCGCCTGCGCCAGATTCTCGATGGCGCTGGCATCGCCGCCGTGCTCAGCGATGAGGGAAGCCTCACGTTGCTGGAACCGGGCGCGCATCGCGTGCTGGACGTTGAGGCGCTCCTCGCGCAAGACGACGACGAGACCGTGACGCTGCCCATCGTAACGGACGCGGATTCGGCCTACGTGATCTTCACGTCGGGCTCGACGGGTCAGCCCAAGGGCGTGGAGATCGGCCATCGCGCGCTGAGCAACTTCCTGCTGTCGATGGCGCACGCGCCGGGCTTTACGGTCAGGGACAGCATCGTCGCGGTGACGACGTTCTCCTTCGATATCTCGGGTCTCGAACTGTTCCTGCCGCTCATCGCCGGTGGACGGACCTTCATCGCGGGCCACGCGGAAGTGCGCACTGGCTTCGAGCTGGTGACCCGCCTGAAGGAAGAAGCCGCCACCGTTCTCCAGGCGACGCCTTCGCTATGGCGCATGCTGCTCGAGGCGGGCTTCAAGGCGCCGAAGGGCTTCAAGATCCTGTGCGGTGGTGAGCCCCTGCCGCGTGACCTCGCCGACGAGTTGCTCGCGACCGGCGCGGAAGTGTGGAACCTCTACGGCCCGACCGAGACGACGATCTGGTCTTCCGCCTCGCGTGTCGTTGCAAACGCACCGGTGGTGATCGGCGCGCCGCTCGCCAATACCGACCTGCACGTGCTGACCGACGACCTGCATCTGGCGCCGGTAGGCGTGAGCGGCGAACTGTGGATTGGCGGCGAAGGCCTCGCAAAGGGCTATTTCAACCGCCCTGACCTGACTGACGCCGCGTTCAAGCCGGTCGCCATCGAAGGCGCTGCGACGCGCCGTCTCTACCGTACCGGCGATCTTGCGAAACGGCTCGCCGACGGCTCGCTGCAGCACCTGGGCCGCCGCGACCAGCAGATCAAGCTGCGCGGCTTCCGCATCGAGATCGAGGATATCGAGGCCACTCTTCGCAAGGCGCCCGGTGTTGCCGCAGCCGCCGTCGCCCTGCATACCGTGGGCGACAGCCCGCGCCTCGTGGGCTACCTCGTCGGTGCTGGCGCTGACAAGCCCGACCAAAGCGCGGTCGCGGCGCATGTTGCCGGTCAACTGCCGACCTACATGGTGCCGACGCTGTGGATGACGCTCGACGCCCTGCCTCAGACCACGAACGGCAAGCTCGACCGCAAGGCGCTGCCCGTACCGACGGCCGATATGGTGGCCGCACCGGTGCGTCAGCCGCATGCCGCGCTCAAGGTCGTGCCGCAAGCGCCGATGCCCGTCGAACCGGCGGCCATCGAACCCGAGGCGAGCGAACCGGCGCAGAGCGTCGCCGCCGTGGCCGAACCCGTGGCCATGACGCCGACGCAGGCCACCATCGCCGCGATCTGGGGCGACGTACTCGGCCTCCAGCATGTTGGTATCGACCAGAAGTTCTTCAGCCTCGGCGCAGACAGCCTCCAGCTGTTCCGCATCGTCGCGCGGATGAACGAGCGCGGGCTGGGTGTGGATGCGCGTCAACTCATGAAGAACGTCACGATCGAGCAGTTGGCCGCGAGTCTTGACGGCACACACACGGACGAGCCGGCCGAGGCCCCCGCCGTGGCGAGGCCGTCGATCCTCAACTTCAAGCGCAGGATTGCAGAGGGAGCCTGAGCGATGAACGGGATAGCCTTGAATATCGCACCGGTGCAGGAGGTCGAGGCGGGCCACGCCCTGTTCCCGGCGACCGCCTGCCAGGTACGCTACTGGCACGAGCAGAAGGCGTCGCCGAAGGCCTCCGCGCTCAACATCGCCTTCCGGCTGCAATTGTCGGGGCCGCTCACCGCCGCGAGCATCGAACAGGTGCTCGGCGAACTGGTCGCGCGGCACGAGATATTGCGCACCGGCTTCCTGATGACGGGCGCGGGGCTGCGCCAGCAGGTCTGGAGCCGCGCCCCCTTCCGGCTCGAGGTGGTGGATCTCAGTGGCCTGGACGACAAGGCCGCTCTCGAAGCGGCCCAGCGGGTGGGACTGGAGCAGGCGCGCACGCCTTTCGAGTTGTCGTGCGCGTCGTTCTTCCGGGCCGTGTGGTTGCCAAGGTCGAGCACGCAAGGCGAGTTGCAGCTGACCTTCCATTCGCTCGTGATGGACGGCTGGTCCTTCGCGATCCTCGTGCGCGAACTCGTGGAAGGACTCTCGGCGTTGGGCGCGGGCCATGATCCCGATTACCCCGACGTCGACCTTCACCACGGCGACTACGCGCTGTGGAAGGGAGAGTTCCTGGCCAGCGGTGCGATCGATCGCGCTCGCGTCCATTGGCGCCAGGAACTTAAGGGCTTCAGCCGTTTCGATGTTGCGGGCGATCGCCCCCGGCCGCCGGAGCGGCGCTTCCAGGGTGTCATTCGCTCGATTCTGTTGCCGGACGCTCTGAGCGAACGCCTGATCGCGGCCGCCAAGGCGCAAGGCGTGACACTCTTCAGCGTTGCCGCCGCGGGTCTCGCAATGTCGCTGCAAAAGGCAACCGGCCAGGCCAAAGTCGCGATGGGCACGCAGATGTCGGTGCGCGATCAGCAGGAACTCGAAGGCGTAGTCGGGCCGCTCATCAACACGGTGATCCTGCGTCTCGACGTGACCCAAGGCAGCACGCTTGCCGATATCACAGCGCAGTGCGGCGCCAAGCTCAGCGACGCCATCGAGCACCTTCACCTGCCGTTCGAAGAGATGATGGAAATGGCGGGCGACGTGTCCGATATGAATCGGCCGCCGCTATGCTCGGTCAACTTCGCCCTGCAGCAAAGCTTCGTCGGCATGGGCGACGAAGTTCGCCGCGAGGATTTCGCCGCGACGACTTCGCCCTCTTTCAACGCGGGCGCGCTCTACGACCTCAACTTCTTCATGGTGCGACGCCCGGAAGGCTGGCGCATCTCCTGTGAGGGCGACACCGATCTCTACGACATCCAGACGATCGACCAGCATCTGGCCAAATGGCGCGAGGTGCTGGAAACCGCCGAAGTCACGCCGCAGCGGCCGCTCGCGCCCGCAGCCGGGAACGACACGGCGCAAGTCGCGGGCGGCGTGGGCGTCAGCGGGTTCCTCAGCCGGGCCGAGCTGGAGACCAAAGCGCACAATATCGTGCGATTCAACGAGGATGGAACGCAAACGCCCGTCATCGTGCTCAACAACATCGCGGTCCTCTATGAGCTGGCCAAACAGGTCGGCGACGAACGACCCATCGTCGATGTTCCCATGGTGCCGAAGACGCCTCAGCCCAACTTCCCGTTGCGGGCTTTCGAGGACATCGCCGCGGACGCCGTGCGACTCATCAGACTGATCCAGCCGAAAGGCCCGTATATCCTCATGGGCTACTGCGTGCTGGGCGCGATGGCGCTGGAGGCGGCCCACCAGTTGCGACGCGAGGGCGAAACGGTGGAACTCGTCGTCCTCACCGATTCCTGGTGCCCGGGTTACCGGGAGACGATGTCCTGGCGCGATCGCCTGTTGCGCAAGTTCCAGGTGCGCATGGACGACATCCCGCGCGACTTCCGCCTCGCAAGACGCGGCGAGATGTCGATGATTGCGTTCCTCCAGCAATTCCGGACAGTTCGCTTGCTTCGCCTCACCCAGCTTGCGGTGAAGTTCGGCCTCCTGAAGAACGACAGCGCGAACAACATGATCGACGACAACCTCTGGTACGGCCGCAATATTGGCTATCTGCGCGAACAGCAGGTGCGGTATCGCCCGAAGCCCTATGACGGCAATGTCCAGATCTTCCGCAGCGGTCAGGTACTCAAGGGCCGCCTGTTCGCACACGACATGGGCTGGGGTGAGGTGGTCACCGGCAAGCTCGTCGTCACCGAGGTTCCCGGCATGCACAACCAGATGTTCCGCGCGGCCGGCGCTGCTGTCATGGGCAAACAACTGCTTGAACGTTTCGCCGAGACAGTGCGTGGCGAACAAGAAAGCGCCCTTGAGGGGCCATGATCTCGATGCGTCACACCAGGGTAAGTGGCCTATGTCCCGTTCGCGCAAGTTACTACTGGTCGCATGTTTCGGCGCACTGACCGTAGCCGGCCTTTTTGCCAAACTGGCCGTTCCCAGCCTGTTTCGTCGCCCCGCCACCGCCGTTGCTGTCGCGGCGGAAGTCCCATCGGGCACGATACGGTTTGCCGTGCTCGGAGACTCCAATAGCGAGTCCTACCATGACACGCGAGGCGGCAAGTGGAGCGCGACCACCTGGCAGTGGACCGAGGTCCTGGACCAACTGCGTGGTGCGCAGATCGACCTCGGCGAATGGGGGACCTGGGGAACGGGCAAGTACCGCGCCATTGTCGACGAAGCCCTCGGCTCCCTATCCCGCACGCCCCCCAAGGCGGACTACCGCTATAACTTCGCGATTAGCGGCGCGACTTGCGACCAACTGATGGGAAAATCGCAGCGCCAGGCGATCCGTCTCGTCGATTTGATGGACACAGAACCACAAGCGTGGCGAGGCGGCATCGTGTTCATCCGGATCGGTGACAACGATCTCAGCCACCACGAGCTATTTGACGAGTTGTCGCGCGATCCCGCTGCACCGGGGCCCGCGGCGGTGATCGACGCCTGCCTCAAGTCAATTGGCGAAGCCGTCACATTGATCCGCAAATCTCACCCGGATACCTATGTCGTACTCTCAACTGCCGCCAGCGCCGCGGATTGGCCGGGCGAGTTCGACAGCTGGCAATCCGCCAGAGAGATCGCCAATATCGATGCCGGCGTTGATCGCTTCAACAACGGCTTGCGCGCGCTCGCCGCGGCAGATCGCCATGTCTACGTTCTCGAAGATAACGCGTGGTTCAGAAGCATGTGGGGCCAGCGTGACGCTCAAGGTCGTCCAGATTACAAGACGGTTCATCTGTCGGCTGGCTGGGACATCACCAATACCTCCGGCGACGATCCGCACAATGTCTTCCTTGCAGACAGCCATGCCGGCGTAGCCTGGAATACGCTTTGGACACAGTACCTCGTCACCTCGCTGAACAGCGCCTTCGGAATGCATATCAAACCGATCACGGATGCCGAGGTCGTCGAATTTCTCCGACCCAGCTTCAAAGCGGCCGACACAGCGTCAGTATCCCGCAATGAACCCGCCAGGGAAACCGGCCAATTCCGGGTAAACGCCAAAACGGGTTTGGATGTTCGTCAACGCACATCAGACCCACAGGCGCAATAGTAGCCTGCAAGCAGTGTTCCCCTACCTACGAAGGTGTGCCATGTCTGTGATTAGCGATGGTACGGTGTTGGCCAATGCATCACGCCAACTGACCCCAGACGACAAAATCCTGCACGCTTCCAGCACCGAATTCAAAAGCAAATTCAATCTTCATCCATTCAAGTTCAATCATGTATTGCATGAGAGTGGATTGTTCGAGATCCCGAGGATCGCCGAACTCGCCCAGCGGATGGTTGAAAAGAATGGAAACGCTCGCGCGATCAACTTCAGGAATAGCGCGCTGGATGCCAAGTTCAGCGCCATGCCGCATAGCAAGCAGCTGGCCGAGGCGTTTGCGCGCGTTCACGAAGACGCCTCATGGATCAAGCTCACTCAGGCGCACCTTTTCGATGCCGACTATGCTCAGGTCCTGGAGAAGATCACATCCGAGCTCGAGGATTTGTCCGGGTTCCCGCTGCGCAGCGACATCACGCTGGTGACGATGACACTGTTAGTCTCCTCGCCAAACATCTCGACGCCCTTCCATATCGATCACGAAACCAACTTCCTCTTCCAGTTGCAGGGCTCGAAGGACGTGTGTCTCTTCCCCCCAGCCGATCGCGAGCTGGTGCCGGACCAGGAGGTGGAGCGGTACTACGCCGGCAACTTTGAGGCTGCGCGCTATCGCCGTCAATTGCAGAATCGCGGAACGATTTACCGGCTCAACCCGGGCGAAGTGGTGCATCACCCGTCATTGGCGCCCCACTGGGTCAAGAACGACAACAATATTTCCGTGAGTATAAGCATCAACTACTGCATGAGGTCTCTCGAGCAACGCGCCAGGGTCTATCAGGCCAACTACGTTCTGCGCAAGATGGGCTTGAAGCCGCTGCCGCCCGGAGTTTCGCCATTGCGCGACAGCCTGAAAAGAAAGGTCATCTCGACGCTGGAACACCGTGATCCCAAGACCTTTGCGGAAGTCGTTCACTGGCCGGTGACCCGATTGAAGTCCCCGCTGGATGCGGTTCTGCGCCTCGTCAAACGCTGAATCGCTGCGTCGTTGCGTGCCGACCGGCAGGCGTGAGTGCCATGCCGGGACGGCGATCAGTGTGACCGAGCGCACGAACGGTGGCCGCGCATCGCTCTAGACTTTGAGTGAGTGCTCTTCGGACTTTGCAGCAAGTCCTGAACAGACAGATCGCCGGCGCAAGCCGCGAAGAACGCTTGCGATGAAATCGCTACACCAGCCGGGCAAACGCGGCATCTCCGCGAGGTAACCATGGACTATGTCGGCCGACCTCACTTTCTGGTTCCGGAAACGCTTCTGAGGGAAGCGCTGACCTCGCCGGCAGCTTCGCGCGATACCACTGTCCAGTCCAGTCCGACGCTCGCAGAGCCGCCCATGGTCGGCGAACCCTGCCTCCTGTCGCTCGTCGTGCCGTTCTACAACGAGGAGGAGATGATCGGGGCTTTTTTCAGCGCGGTAATTCCCGTACTCGAAGCGATCGACGGAACACAGTTTGAAATCGTCTGCATCAACGACGGCAGCCGCGATGACACGCTCCGTATGCTCATACGCATGTCGAATGAAGACAGCCGCATCCGCGTAATCGATCTGTCGCGCAATTTTGGCAAGGAAGCAGCACTGTCGGCGGGACTCGACGAAGCTCGCGGCACGATCGTGATCCCCTTCGACGCCGACTTGCAAGATCCGCCGAAAATCATTCCGTTATTGGTCGAGAAATGGCGGGAAGGCCACGACGTCGTCGTCGCCAAACGCGTCAGCCGGCTCACGGACTCCTTTCTGAAGCGCCAGACCGCGGCGATCTTCTACCGCATACACAATAAGATGTGCGACACGAAGATTCCGGAAAACGTGGGTGATTTCCGCTTGATTACACGTGAGGTCGTGGACGCACTCAAACAGCTCCCTGAAACACGCCGCTTCATGAAAGGCCTGTTCGCCTGGGTCGGATACCGGACCGCCGTCGTCGAATATGTGCGCGAACCACGCTTGGCCGGCAGGTCGAAGTTTTCCGGGTGGAAGCTGTGGAATTTCGCTCTGGAGGGCTTCACGAGCTTCAGCACGCTGCCGCTTCGCGTATGGACATACGTCGGCAGCTTCGTGGCGCTTGGCGCAATCCTGTATGCGTCGTTCCTCATTGTGCGCACCCTGATTCAAGGGGTCGCCGTGCCCGGTTATGCGTCGCTGATCTCCGCCGTCCTTCTGCTCGGTGGAGTTCAATTGATCGGTATCGGCGTACTCGGCGAATACATCGGCCGCATCTACTACGAATCGAAGAACCGGCCGGTCTACCTGATTCGCAGACGCTATCAATCTGCAGGCCCCAACGATGCCTGATCTGCGCGCGGTACGAAGGTTTGTGGTCTATGCAGGCGTCGGTGCGATCGGCACTGTCACGCAGTACGCGATTCTGATTGCGATGGTTCACTCCGGTTACGCCTCCCCGGCCCTCAGCTCGATGGTCGGGGCGAGCTTCGGCGCAATCGTCAACTACGCTCTCAACCGCCAGATTACGTTCCGAAGCAAAAGCAATCCACTGTCGACGGCACCGAAGTTTGCCATTATCGCCTTGCTTGGCGTGCTCATGAACGGCTTGTGCATGAAGTTCTTCGTCACAAGTCTTGGCTTGAACTATCTGATTGCGCAGCTCGTTACGACAGCCCTCGTGCTCGGCTTGACCTATCTGCTGAACTCGGCGTGGACGTTCAATGAGAAGGGGCACTTCACCGAAGCGGCCTCCAATGCGTCCAATAAGGTCTCGAGGGCAGGCGACGCATCGTCATCCTGAATGCTGCGCGACGAGCGACGCAAACCATTCGCCTCCGTCTGACTCCCAGTTCATCTCGCCCGCGCACGTCTGTGCGCCTGCGAACGCTGATGAACCTGCCTCGCTCGATCGAAAGGCGCGTTGCCCAACGCACAGAGAGGTTCGACTTCACCGGCTACATTCGTCGCGTAACTTGCCTGCACGGATGTAAGCGAGACGCCCTGCCGTCATCTGGCGGCCGGGACGACATCGAGTGGTGAACGAGGCGTGCAGAAACACGCTGCAGATTCCGCGAGTTCGCCACATTGTGCGGCATGGTTTCGGATCCTGACGGCGTTCGCGGCCGACAAAGCAGTCATCGGCCCGTGCTCATACTTCGACTGATATTGGGCGTTAGCAGCTCATTTTGCTGATTGGACCACTGGGCGATTAACTCCCTTATCGATTGATCTTTTGGCTGCGAGCGTGGAGGTGCTACATGACAATAAAGTGGTCACGGGGGAATGTGCATCTGATCCTGTCCTGGATCGTCGTCGGCGTACTCGGTGTCGTCGAAGGACTCTACGGGCGGACGCAATACTATGGCGACTGGATCTCGTATCTCAATGTCAGCTGGGCCGTCACGCATCTCGATTGGCGCGAAATTTTCAACCCCTTCTGGAATCCAGGATATCCCGCACTCGTTGCCGGTGCCCGGGCGCTGGCCGCCCCCACCCCGGACGGTGAGTGGTATGCAATAACGGCAATCAACTGGCTCATCTATCTGGTTGCTTATGCAGCCTGGCGCAGACTGATCCGCAGCGCTCTCGCGCTTTATTGGCCCGGTTCGCTTGCGCTGAGCAAGCACCCATTTACGATCTGGATCGGGGTATGCGTTTTTCTTGGCGGATGTCTGGCGCTTGACTCTGTTTCGGCCGCGTGTCCGGACTTGCTCGTGACCACGGGCTTCCTCCTGGCTTCCGGCCTGCTTCTATCCCTGATCCGCCGTCGTGACCTGCCCACTGCGATTTTGCTGGGTCTGGTCCTTGGCCTCGGCGTTTGGGTAAAAGGCGTATTCACTCCATTTGCCTGTCTCTTCATGTTGACGCTTTTCATCTATTGCTGCATGAAGGGCGGTTTGTGGAAATCATTCGGTGCGGTTGTGGGAACCTTCGGTGTTTTCTTTGCCGTCTACATCGCCGGGATTTCCTGGTCTTACGGGGAATTTACGCTTGGCGCCTCCGGTGCCTTGAATGTTCCGTGGCACGTGAACGAATTGCCTCACCTGACCAACTGGCAAGGCGGTCCGGCGCAGTTCGGCCAGCCAATCCATCCGACCAGTCAACTTGTAGCGGGCTTGCCGGTTTTCGGCTTTGGATCGCCTTTCCACACGACTTACCCCCCCTATAACGACGTCGCATATTGGTACAAGGGCTTTAAGTCGTTCTTCAGTCTGAAAATGCAATTGATAGCAATGGGCCGGTCGCTGTGGAGCTTGCAGCAGATACTCAAGCAACACCCAACCGTGCTTTCGGTCGCCGCGGCTTTCCTGTTTATCGTTGCCAGACGGCCATGGCGAACGTCGCTCGTCAAGACAATGCTCCGGACCTGGCCATTGCTGTTGCCGACCGTCGGAGCCTTTGCCACCT